>NZ_JBSFIH010000018.1:12661-154302 GCF_053597455.1 Streptomyces sp. NPDC001393 | reverse complement strand
GTGGACTGGTGGGTGGCGCTGTCCGTGCAGGCGGGCACCTGGGTCATGGTGTCGCGGGGGATGCTCATCACCGTCGCGTTGGAGCGGTCCGCGGATATGTGCAGCACCATCTCCACGTCCGCATTGCTGCCGGTCTGCACGCCGGTCTTCGAGCAGCCGCCGCCGAGATCGCAGTCGGCCTTGCTGGTGCGGCCGTCCGAGCCGATGACCAGGATGTTGATCGGAGTGCGGCCGAAGGCGTCGGCCTTCTCGCTGCCGCCCTTGCCGTCGAGCGCGACGCTGTTGATGTTGCCGTTCAGGTGCTCGTAGAACCACCAGCCCGCACCGGCCGTCACCACGATGATCACCGACAGGCCGATCCCGAGGCCCTTCAGCACCTTCCTGCCACGGCCCACCGTACGGGCCCGGCGCCCCCGCCTGCCGCCTTGCCCGCGGGAGGCCGCCCGGGCCGCGGCCCGGCCGCCCGGCCGAGGCGCACCGTCGGGCTCGACCGCTCGCTGTCCGGGCACCCGCGCGCTACGGCTGCGCGTGGCCTGCCCGGTGGGCCCGTCCCACGGGTCGCTCATCTCCCACTCCCATGAACGGTCGGGCCTGTCAGGCTGGGCCGTGGGATGTACGGCTCAGCCCACGCGGCGAAGTCCGGGCGGGCGGAACGTGCCGCTCGCCATGTGCTTGCGTGGTTGCGCAATCTAACAAAACCTATGGCCCGAGCAGCACAGATACACACATGATTCACAGGTGAGGCATCTCATGGCTGCGTGCGGACCGGGACGGTACGGGAGCGGGAGTCTACGCGCCTCAGATAAGAGCGGCATACAGACCTTGCAGGAGAGCGCCGTACACACGACGCCGGCACCGGCCCGACGGGGTCGCCTGGCGCCCTCAGCCACCGATCCGGCGCAGCCCGTGAGCAGGGCCCGACGGGCGCGCCGAGCGCGCCGTCAGCTGACCGACCATCACCAGGACCAAGGTCACGACGTCGGGGTCGTCGATGTAATAGACCTGCCGTCGGCCCTCTCGGCGCGCGCGGACGAGTCCGGCGAGCTTGAGCTTCGCCAGGTGCTGGCTGACCGCCGGGAGTGCTCCGCCCACCCGGCCGGCGAGATGCGTGACATCGCTCTCCCCCTGCGACAGCGCCCACATCAGATGCAGCCGGGCCGAGGAGGCGAGCAGGCCGAACGCCGCGGCGGCCTCGGCGAGCACCTCGGCGGGCGGGTCCTCGAAGCCGGCGGTGCTCTCCGTCACAGCCCTCTCCCGTCCCCGCCCTCGCCACAGCCGACGCACGTGCGCCCACCCAGTGTAGGCATCCGGTTCCGGCGGTCGGGCACGGCCGGGGCAACCGGCCGTGCTCCCCGGGACCGGGCGCATGCTCGCGGGACGGCAGGAGAAGTCCGTCCTTTCCGGCGGACTCAGTCCTCGTAGAAGTTGTTGACCACGACCTCCGGTTCGTCGTCGTCGAACGCCTCGTTGAGCAGCGCGCCGCCGATGAGGCCGGCCGCACCGGCGCCGATGAGCGCGCCCGCGCCGAAGCGCCGGCCGCCGCCCTGCTGGTGATGGTCGTGGTCCGCGTATGACTCGCCGTACGCCTGCTGCGGGTACCCCTGTTGCGGATAGCCCTGCTGGGGATAGCCCTGCGGCACGGGCTGGGGATAGCCCTGCTGGGGCGGGGTGTAGAACGGGGGGACCGTGGTCTGGACGCGCTGGGCGCAGGCGCCGCAGGTCTGGACGGGCCGGGGCACGCCCCACTGGGGTGACCAGGTCACGGTCGTCACGCCCGGGCCGTGGTTGGGGTCGAAGAAGCAGGTCACGCTGGAACTCCCGGTGGTGGGTTGAGATGGGGTGAACGCCGGGGCCGGCGGGGCGGCGACCGGCGGCTTGAGCGGGGCGGGCGGCACAGGGGTGCCGGCATTCGGCTGCGGTGCGGCGACCGGGTCCGGAGCCGGGCTCGGGGACGCCTCTTTCAGTACCGCCACGCCGTAGTCGGTGGCGATACCGGCGAGTCCCGAGGCGTAACCCTGACCGACCGCGCGGAACTTCCACTCCGCGCCGTGCCGGTAGAGCTCGCCGAAGACGAGCGCCGTCTCGGTCGACAGGCCGCCGGACGCGAGGTCGTAGCGGGCCAGTTCGGTGCCGCCCTCCCGGTCCAGGACGCGGATGTGCGCGCGGTGGACCTGCCCGAAGGCCTGGCCGCGACTCGCGCCCTCGTACAGCGACACGGTGAAGACGACCTTCTCGACCTCGTCCGGGACCCGGGTCAGGTCGACCTCGATCCGCTGGTCGTCGCCGTCGACCGGGCTGCCGCCGCCGAGGTGGCGGACCGAACCGTCGGGGCTGCTCAGGTTGTTGAAGAACACGAAGTGCTCGTCGGACGGCACCTTGCCCGACGCGGCACACAGCAGCGCGCCGGCGTCCGGTTCGTACCCGGTGTTCGCCTGCCAGCCCAGCCCGACCGTCACAGCAGTCAGACCGGGGGCCTGCTTGCTCAGCGACACATTGCCGCCCTTGGTCAGGGAGACACTCATCCACGCCCTCCGCAGCCGCTCGTACTTCCCGCGTCCATCATGATCGACGTTCCTGAGGCCCGCCGAGTTCCTCGATTGCGCAATGTCTTAATCATGTAGCAGAACCTCGACGGGTCATCACCAGAGGACCCGCACAGGCCGGCACCCCTTGTCCCGGCCCGCCGACCTGCCCCTAGGCTTTGCGCAAACAGGCACACCAAGTGTCGGTCTCCGGCGCGCTCGGCGCGGATCCCGACCCGACGGGAGGAACAACACCATGGGCATCATCGGCTGGATCATCCTCGGCCTGTTCGCCGGAGGCATCGCCAAGATCCTGCTGCCCGGCCGCGACCCGGGCGGCCTGATCGGCACCACTCTCATCGGCGTCGCGGGCGCCTTCGTCGGCGGCTGGCTCTCCGCCCGCTTCCTCCACCGCTCGGTGGAGAAGCACTTCTTCGACCTCTACACCTGGGGCGCGGCGATCGCCGGCTCCCTGGTCCTGCTCATCGGTTACCGCATCCTCTTCGGCAACTCGCGGGACTGAGCGGACGCCGGTCAGGGGGTCCGCTGGATGTCCCGGTGTGCCGCGGCCGTTGCCAGGGCCTGCTGGGTCGCCGGGTCGGCCGGCAGGAACGCCTCCAGTTTCAGCTCGGCGAGGGTCACGTCGACGGCGGTGGCGAAGGTCGTCACGGTCGTCATGAGCCGCAGCTCGCCGTACGAGGAGGACAGGTGCAGCGGCACCGCGAAGCCCAGGTGATCGGCGGCGGGATCCAACTCTGGTACGTACGTGCGGAGTTCGTCCCGCAGCTCGGGCAGGTGGCCGAGGCGGGCCAGGATGTGCCGGGACCACTCGGCGAGATTGCCGATGCGCGGGGCCAGACCCTGCGGATGCAGTGCGAGCCGGTAGGCGTTCCTGCCGGGGCCGACGAGTTCCGCCGCGGCGCCCTCGGTGAGCACGTCCAACGCCTCGTTCGCGGCGACCAGATCACCGCCCCGGTCCACGACCAGCGCCGGATACGGCAGATGCCCGCGCAGAATGTGGTCGATCGCCGTGCGCACCGGGGCCAGCTCGGGCGCGTCGAGGGAGCTTTCGGGGTAAGCGGGCGCGAACCCGGCGGCCAGCAGCAGCTCGTTGCGTTCACGCAGCGGCAGTTCCAGCGACTCGGCCAGGCGTACAACCATGGTGCGGCCCGGGACGGATCGGCCGGACTCGATGAAGCTGAGGTGGCGCTGGGTGGTGCCCGCCCGTAGGGCCAGGTCGAGCTGGCTGAGGCGACGGCTGGTCCGGCAGGCGCGCAGGGCGCGGGGGAAGTCCACGCGCCCGTTCTAGCGCCCGGCGCGGCCTCCCGGCCATTCCCTGGGGGGAATTGTCGCGCCGCCGCCCGGACCGGAGCATCGTCGCCATGGACATCGGCGTACTGCTCCCGACCGGCACCTCACAGTGGGGTCCGGGCGACGACCCGCGTGAACTGGTCGCCTTCGGCCGCCGGGCCGAGCGCTCGGGCTTCTCCTCCCTCTTCGTCAACGACTCCCTGATCAGCCCGCGCATCGAGGCCCTGACCATGCTGGCCGCGCTCGCCCCGGCGACCGAGGGCGTGACCTTGGGCACAGCGGCCCTGATGCCGTTCCTGCGTCGGCCGGTGCAGACCGCGCAGACCCTTGCCTCCCTCGACCTGCTGTCCGGCGGCCGGCTCACCGTGGCCGTCGGCGCGGGCTTTCCCGGCCGCTTCGGACGGCCCCTCTACGACCTGTCCGAGGTGCCGTGGGAGCGCCGCTTCGCCCGGCTGGACGAGACCGTCGCGCTGTGGCGGGCCCTGTGGAGCGGCGCGGACTCCTTCCGGGGCGAGATCCTCCGGTTCGACGGCATCCCGCCGGCGACCGCGCCGTACCGGCCCGGCGGTCCGCCGGTCTGGCTCGGCGGCGGCACCCCGGCGGCGCAGGCCCGTACCGGCCGGCTGTACGACGGCTGGCTGCCGTATCCGCCCGACCCGGCCGACTACGCCTCCGGCCTGCTGAACGTGCGTGCGGCGGCGGTCGGCGCCGGACGCCGGGCGCAGGACGTCACGCCGGCGCTCTTCGTCTCCGTGCGGGTCGACGAGGACGGCGAGGACGGCGGCCGGCGGGACCTGGAGGAGTACGCGCGTGCCGTCTACGGCATGCCGCTGGCGGAGCTGGAACGGATCCAGGCGGTCGTCGCCGGCTCCGCCGAGCAGGTACGCGCACGGCTCACCCGGTTCGTCGAGGCCGGGGCCCGGCACCTCGTCGTCCGCCTGGGCGCGCTCGACCTGACCTCCCAGCGCGAGCAGCTCGAACGCGTCGCCGGCCTGATCCCGGCGCTGAAGGCGTCGGCCGCGGCCGCGACACCGGCGGTGCTGCCGGTCCAGCCGGACCGGGTGGCCTGAGCGGCTCGCGGGAGGAGTGCGGACTTCGGCGTGGGCCGCGTGCGACGTTCAGGTAGGCCGTGTCGTTCGCGGGGTTCGTGTCGAACGCCGGGGTACTTGGACGGCGACGGTGCCCTTCGGGATGCGCACCATCAGGGTCGAGTAGGCACAGCCGTCGACGTGCGACGGGAAGTCGAGCCCTCTGTGATGGTCACGGACCGGTCGTACACCTCACCCGGCTTGGGCCCGGCGGGCGGCAGCGTGGAGACCACCAGATCGGGTGCCGGGTCCTCGGCGTGCGCGGGCGGATCGGCCATGCGGAAGGCGTGCCGACCGTGCCCCGCTCCCGGGAGTACGACGCGGAGGCCGCAGGGCCTGGTGGGACGGCGGGTTCCGTGGTGTGCTGGTAACGGCGGGAAGGACCGAGAACAGACGCGGAGAAGCGGCCGGCAGCCGTGCACCGCGCAATCCGGATCCGCGAGAAGCGGGTGGCCCTTCCCGCCCTGCCGTCCCCTCTCACCCGTCCCGGCTCCCCGCACCGGCCGCACCGCGCATCCAGGACCTGGGCACGCAGCGCGGCGTCGGCGTGACGTACGGATGCGGCGCCCTCCGTCCACCGGGGTTCGGCGCCGACGGTGCCCCCGGACGGAGCGGGTCGGCGGCCCGGTGCCGGCTGCTCAGCCTCGTCCGCCGCCGCTGAAGTTCCCCCACCGAGGGCCGATCTGCTTCCACTCCTCGTCCCACTCGGCCATGCGCCGCTTGATCAGCCGGCTGCGCACCACCCAGCCCGCACCCCAGACCGCCGCGCCGGCCGACGGCGCGACGAGGACGCCGGTGAGGGCCGCCTGGAGATCGGCGGCGGCACCGGTGACGGGCGCGGACACCACATGGCCCGCGCGGTTGGTCCACACGGTCACCTGCGATCCGGTGGGGGCACCCGGGGAGACCTTCGCGCGGTCGGTGTGCACGGTGCCGTGGACGTCCGTCCAGCGCACGGTGGCCCACACCCGCCCGTCGTCGTAGCCGGTCCCGGAGGCCGGGGTCCGCGCCGCGTCGTCGGTGAGGACGGCGGACACGGCGTGCACCTGGGCCTGCCGGGCGGAGAACGCCGCGCCGGCGGTCTGGGCCGCCATGAGACCGGCCACGGCTCCGCCGAGAACGGCGAGTACCCAGGTCACGAGGACGATCCAGGCCTCGACGACGTCGCTGTGCCGCCGGAGCGAGTTGCGTCGCCAGCGCCACAGCCGTACCTGACCGACCGTCGTGGGAGGTGTCCGGTTCATCGTCACCGCCTCCTCTCGCGCACCGGCGGCTCAGCCGCACCCACTCCACGTACCCCTCGCCGGGCAGGATCGCGCCGGGCGGGCGGCGAGCGGGCTCGGGGCGGTCTCCCGGACCCGGCCGTCGAGTGTCACCACACCATCGTGCACCTCAATCCGGGATGTCGGCGGGGTGAGAGCCGAAGACGCTCACGACGACTTCCCGCCCACCCCTGTCGACCGGCGGAACCGGGACGTCCGGCCCTGCCGCCGTGGGCCGAAGGACACTGTGTGGAGGGCGTGGGACGGGTGACAGTGGGGATCAGCAGCGGCACCGACTGCGTCGCTCCGTCCCCGCATGGCCGCGCACGCCGAAGGCCAGGCCCTGGGAAGGCGGGGAGAGTCCCACACCTGCGAAGAAGCCAGCCATGATCCGTGACAGCTCGCCGGCGCACCGGCGCATCGACCTCGACCCGGTGGAGGCGCTGCGGCTGCTGGAGAGCGTGTCCCTCGGGCGGATCGTCTTCACCCGGCAGGCCCTTCCCACGGTCCGCCCGGTCAGTCATGTCCTCGACGGCGGCGACATCGTGATCCGCACCCACGAGGGGGCGGAACTGACCGCGCACCCGCAGCAGGCCGGCGACCAGGGTGTGGTGGTCGCCTACGAGGCCGACGTGATCGACCCGGACACGCATCTCGGCTGGAGCGTGGTGGTCACGGGCTACGCCCGGCTCGTCACGGACCCCGCGGACCTGGCCCGGGTCCGGGCGCTGCTCGCCCCGTGGGCGCCGCAGGAGGGTGTCGACCACGCCGTGCGCATCCGCCCCTCGCTGGTGACGGGCGTACTCCTGACCGGCACACCGGCCGTGCCCGTGAAGGGCTCCGCCCGGCCGACCCCTCGGACGCCGGGGTACTGCCGGTAGTGCCGGTACGACGGCCGGGCCTTGTCGTACCGGGCCCGCGCGGCCAGTGGGGCCCTCCCGCGCCCACGACGCCGAAACTCCCTGCTCAGCCTTCCTGGGACGGCGTGAGCGGCAGGTCGTCGGTGTAGGCGTTCACCGGCTGGGCGATGGGGCGGGTGACCTTGGCGTCGAGGGCGGCCGACGCGGTCCTGTTGCCGAGGGTGCCCTGGGGGTGCCAGGTGCCGGTCACCGCGAGCCAGGTGTTGGCGGGCGGGGCCCCGGCGCCGTACACGTGGATCTTGACGGTCTGTGAGTCCGCCGCGCAGCACGTGAAGATGATGCGGGTCAGGTACCAGCCGATGCCGTCCTCGGCCGGGGTGACGAAGCCGGTGAGCCGGACTAGCCGGTTCTTGATCGCCCGGCTGGGGTCCTGTTGGACTCGCTTGGTGAAGTCGGTCAGGGTCAGGGGCAGCGGTGAGGTCGCGGGCAGCGGGGCGAAACCTTTCTGCACGGCGACCGGCTTGGCGTTCGAGCGTGCCGCGGTGTACGCGCCGAGGGCGGGCGGCGCGTAGCAGAGCAGGCTGATCGCCGGGAGGAACAGCAGCCAGGCGATGCGCGGGGCGCCGGAGTGGCCGTGGCCTTGGTCGTCAGGGCCGGGGTCGGATTCGTGATCGTCGTGGCCGCTGTGCTCCGGTCCGCCCCGTGCGGCCGCCGCGGCGAGGCCGAGCAGCAGCAGGACCACGCCGGAGGCGATCAGCACAGGCCGCAGACCGGGCTTGACGTAGCGCAGATAGGTGTCGGTGAAGAGGGCCGCGTGCAGCAGCCCGATGCCGGTCAGGGTCAGGAGGAGGATCTGGACCGGGCGTCTCACAGCAGCGCGCCTCCGATCAGGACGCTCGCGGCGACCGCCACGAGGGTGGTGGCCGTGGAGAACCGCCAGGCGAAGGCCCGCCCGAAGGTGCCCGCCTGAAGGGCGATCAGCTTCAGGTCGACCATCGGACCGACCACCATGAACGCGAGCCGGGCGACCGGGGAGAACCCGCTCAGCGAGGCGGCGACGAAGGCGTCGGCCTCCGAGCACACCGCCAGCAGCACGGCGAGTCCGGCCAGGAAGAGCACCGACAGCCAGGGTGAGCCGGAGAAGGCGTCGAGCACGGAACGCGGCACCGCGACGTTGAAGGTGGCGGCGGCCATGGCACCGAGGACGAGGAAGCCCCCCGCGTGCAGGAAGTCGTGCTGGAAGCCGAGCCGGAACTCGTTCCAGCGGCTGCGGCCGTGCCGGTGGCCGGTGTCCCGGTACCGCAGGACCGGCCGCAGCCACTCCTCCTTGCCCAGCCAGAGCCACAGCCAGCCCATCACGGCCGCCGTCGCGAGGGAGGCGAGCAGCCGGGCGGCGACCATCGCGGGGTTGCCCGGGAAGGCGACGGCGGTGGCGGTCAGCACGACGGGGTTGATGGCGGGCGCGGAGAGCAGGAAGGCGAAGGCTGCGGCCGGGGTGACGCCGCGTCGGATCAGGCTGTGGGCGACCGGTACGGAGGCGCACTCGCACCCCGGCAGCACCGCCCCCGCGGCACCGGCGACGGGCACCGCGAGCGCGGGCCGCTTCGGCAGGACCTTGGTGAACAGGTCGGCCGGCACGAAGGCGTTGATCGCGCCCGACAGGGCGGTGCCGAGGAGCAGGAAGGGCAGTGCCTGGACGGTGATGGCCAGGCACACGGTGCGCCAGGCCTGGACGGCGGGCCGGCTCAGCCACCGGGGCTCGGCGAGGACGAGCACGGCGATGGCACCGAGCGTGATCACCAGGGCGGCACCGAGTGGCCACGGCCGGATGCGGCGCACGGACGGGGCACCGGCGGGGACGACCGTCACACCCTCGGCCACGCCAACCAGTTCATCCGTTTTTTCCATGATCACTCCGGATGTCGGTGTCTGGCCGACGATAAGCGAGGCAAGCGCCCCGGATGCGCGTACACGCCGCCACACGACCGACCCGGATGCCGCGATGCGTCCCATTGGCGGCGCCGGTGGGCCACGTTCGACGCCATGCTGCTGCGGGCACAGCGCCGAGGAGCGCGGCCGTGCCGAGCCGATGATCGAACGCAGCGACGACTCGGCGGCGAAGCCCGGCTCCACCGCGCAGTCCGCCCTGAACGCGCAGTCCCGGACCTGCATCCGCACCCGTCGTCACCGGTCGGCCGGGCGGCGGGGGCGGACGAGGGCGGTGACGGTGAGCGCCGCCAGGGCGGCCAGACAGAGCCAGGCGAAGGTGTCGCCGATGCGGTCGTAGACCGTGGTGACGCCCCGCACGGGCACGAAGGCGACCATGGTCTGGCGGCCGGTCGCGAAGTAGTCGGCGGTGGCGAGTACGTGGCCCTGGTCGTCGTATGCGGCGGAGACGCCCTCCGCGTCCTGGCGGATCAGGGAGTAGCCGCCCTCGACGGCGGCCGACGCCGCCTTGTCGGTGTGTGCGGCACCGTACTGCTTCCAGTCGTGCGCGGGCAGGAGCATGATGTCGGCCCGCGTGCGCATCAGGGCCGGGAAGTCGGCGTCGTAGCAGATGACGTTGGCCAGCCGGCCGTACGGGGTGCGCACGACCGGGACATGGCCGTCGCCGGGTGTGAAGCGCTCCGAACCGGGGATGGGGTGGGCCTTCTGGTAGGTCCACAGCACGGTGCCGCGGGGGTCGATGAGCATCGCCTCGTCCCGGCCGTAGGCAGGCGCGGCGGTGCTGTAGACGCGGACTCCGATCTCCAGGTAGATGCCCGAGCGGCGGGCCTGTTCCCGGGCGGCGGCGACGGCGGCGGGCTCCTGCCGCTCCTGGGTCCTGACGGCTTCCTCGGGCCAGATCACGATCTTCGCGCCGGCGGCGGCCTCACGGCGGGTCGCGGCCAGCAGGTCGTTCTCGACCGCGGTCATGGCCGGCCGCACCGCGTCGGCGGGCGCCGCCGCGACGCCGCCCCGGCCGTCGGCGAACCGGGCGAGCGTTGTCTGCAGCCGCTCCGTCACGGTGCGGGAGGGGCTGACGCCGGCGATCCGTACGGTCGTGCCCTGCGGCGGGAGGAACGCCAGCCGGGCGCCGCCGGCGAGCAGGACACTCAGCAGGACGGCGGTGCAGGCGAGGCCGGCGCGCCAGGAGGGACGGTCCCAGATGCGGCCGGCCGTGCTCGCGACGCAACCGATGAGGAAGCCGATGCCCCAGGGGCCGGTTACCGAGACGACCTGCAGGAGCGGGAGTGCCGAGTGCTGGGTGACGGCCAGGGAGCCGTACGCCGTCCCGAACGGGGACAGCAGAGTGATCAGGAACTCGGCGCCGGCGACCCCGGCCGGGAAGACCAGGGCGGCCGGTGCGGGGCGCAGCCGGCGCACCAGCAGTCTGTCGACCAGGAAGGGCAGTGTCTGCAAGGCGGCCAGGGCGAGGGCCCCGGCGAACACCACGGCGTTGAAGCCGATCGCCGACTCCTGGACCCAGAAGACGGCGGCGCCGAGGTGCGCCAGCCAGATCCACAGCGCTCCGGACCAGGCGCGGCTCGTCCGGCTGAAGCGCAGGAGCAGGACGGGGAAGATCCAGGCGGCGACCTCGATGTCCCACCGGCCGCCGACCGCGAGGAGCATCGCCCCGGTGCCGAGCGCCAGCAGGGGCCAGGTGTGCCGGTGGGCGTGTGCGGGACGCGCGGGAGGGTGCGCCGTCGGGTGGGGCGGTGCCGGTACGGCTGTGTTCGTCATGCTCGGGACGCTAGGGCGGCCGGCCCCGGCCGCACCTCGGCCCCGATGCCGATCCTCGGCACAGTGACGCATCTTTCGATGCGCGCCCGGCGGCGGATCCGACGCGCCCTGCGGGTCGTCTAGCCTGACGGACCGAGATGAGCGCCCAGGTGAACGCCCTGCCCCGAGCCGCACTGCGATGGCTCGCCGACCGACCGCGTCTGACGGACGCGTTCTGGGTCGGCGGCCTCACCCTGGCCGACATGGCCACGGTGCTGGACAGAACACCCCGGCCGCCGGCCTGGGGGGTGGCCCTGTGGGGCGCGCAGACCGTGCCGCTGCTGTGGCGCCGGACGCGGCCGCGGACCGTTCTCGTCGCGATGACCGCCCTGTACGTCCTGTTCCAGGCGCTCGGCCCGATCCCGGGGAAGGTCCCGGGGCCGTTCCTGCTGATGCTCGGCGTCTATGCCGTGGCCCGGCACGCACCGGCGTCGGCGAGCGTGCCGCTCACCCTGTGCGGCCTGGCCACCACCGCCGTCACGGATGCATTGACCGGTAACTGGCAGCCACCCCGTCCCGGCTCGCTGGCGCCGATCACGGTCACGACGTTCGCGTTCTTCTTCGCCCTGGCCTGGCTGCTGGGGTACGGGCGGCGCCGGATCGACGCCGACGCGGAACGGCTGAGCGAGCTCAACCGGCGGCTCACGGCCGAACAGGAGCTCAACGCCCGACAGGCGGTGCTGACCGAGCGGGCGCGGATCGCCCGGGACCTGCATGACGTCGTCGCCCACCACGTCAGCGCCATCGCCCTCCAGGCACGCGCCGCCCAGGACGTGCTGACCTGCGGTCCGCCCGATGCGGGTGAGGCCGCGCAGGGTGTCGGTCGCATCGCACGGACCGCGGACACGGCGCTCACCGAGATGCGGCGGTTACTCGGCCTGCTGTCCTTCGGCGAACGCGACCTCGCGCCCGAGCCGTCCCTGGACCACATCGACCTGCTCGTCGGTGTCGCGACCTCGGCGGGGTGCCGCGTCACCTGTGTCTGCGAGGTGCCCGCGGACAACGCGCTGCCGACCGGGATGCAGGTCTCGGCCTACCGGGTCGTCCAGGAGGCGCTGACCAACGTCGTCAAGCACGCCGGTCCCGTCGGCGTGCGGGTCGCCGTACGCGGGGACGAGGCGCGGCTCACGATCGAGGTGGAGAACGACGCACCGGCCTTGGACCACCGGCCGGTGCCCGGAGCCGGGCGCGGGCTCGTCGGCATGCGGGAACGGGTGGCGGCCTTCGACGGCGAACTCTGCGCGGGGCCACGGCCGAACGGCGGCTGGTGTCTGCGCGCCGCCCTGTCCGCGCGGGGCCCCGCCACGGCACGGGAGGACGGATGACCGTACACGTGCTCGTCGTGGACGACCAGGAGATCGTGCGGACCGCTCTGCGTCTCGTCATCGACCGCCGGGAGGGTCTCTCGGTCGTCGGAGAGGCGGCCGACGGCGAGCAGGCCGTCACCCGGGCCGTGGCGCTGCGGCCGGACGTGGTGCTGATGGACGTACGGATGCCGGGCACGACCGGCGTCGAGGCCACCCGGCGGATCGTTCGGGACTGGCCCGGGCCGGGGCCGGTGCCGCGGGTGCTGGTGCTGACCACCTTCGACCTGGACGAGTACGTGCACGCGGCGCTGCGCGCCGGGGCCGTCGGCTTCCTGCTGAAGAACAGCCGGCCCGACCAGATCGCCGAGGCCATCCGTGCCGCGGCCGACGGCGAGTCCGTGCTCGCCCCGAGCGTCACCCGGCGCCTGATCGACGCCGTCACGGCGCTGCCGCCCGCCCTCCTCGCCCCCTCACCGGAGTCGACACCGGAGGCCGCCGTGCTCACCGAGCGCGAGATCGAGGTCCTGGTGCTGGTCGCGCGGGGGCTGTCGAATGCACGGATCGCGGCGGACCTCGGGCTCAGCGAGGCGACCGTGAAGAGCCGGGTCAACCGCATCCTGACCCGGCTGGGTCTCGAAAACCGGGTCCAGGCAGCCCTGTTCGCCCATCGGGCCGGTCTGGCAGGACCGGGTCCACAGGTGGTGTAAACCATTCCCCGTTCCCTGTGACACGCCTGTGACAGTCGGCGGACACCCTCATGAAGTACGGCGACCAACCTGGAGGAACAAGGGCAAATCGCCCAAACGGTCAGAGGTCTCGCCCGGAGGACTGCCCCATGAGCGCCACTCTCGCCACTGCGCACACCGAAGCCCCCGCCCCCGCGCTGGCTCCGCGCGAGCGGGAGACGCTCCGGCACATCGCCGCCGGCCGCACCTATCTGCAGACCGCCCGCCACATGGGACTGTCCACCCACACCGTGGACGCCTACCTGCGCCGCATCCGGGCCAAGCTGAACATCACCAACACCGCCGAGCTGACCCGCGTCGCCATCGCGCTGGGCATGTGATCGCCGGCCACGGGGGACGGCGGAGGGGGCAGCGGCCCAGGGAGTGAGGATCCGTGGGCCGCTGCGCCGGGCGGTGAGGACGCGTGGGCCGGTTCTCGTCGTGGCCGGTCAGCCGACGGTCAGGGAGAACGGTCCGGCGAGGACCGAGTATCCGTCGTTGGCGAGGTAGTACACGTCGTACTTCCCCGCTCCGCTCAGTTTGCCGGTGGAGAAGGTCAGGGCACCGCCGGCGTTTGGGGCGTAGGACCAGGCCAGCGAGGACTGCTTGCCCGGGGTGACGCCCGCCGGGTAGATCCCGATCCAGTTCTTGGCGTTCGCCTGGGCCGCCGACGGCACCGAGTAGCGGAAGGTGACATTGCCGCCGTCGGAGACCGCGTTCAGGCCGCCGGTGAGCGTCGGCGTGCTCGCGGTGGACGGCGCGAACGCGGCGTTGAGCGGTGTCGCGTAGGTGTCGTTGGCCGTGAGACCCGGCAGGCCAAGGGCGGCTTCGATGGTGCGGCCGATGCCGTAGTGGTCGTAGTGCAGCGGGCTGCTGGTGCCGGCCGGGACGGTGCCCTGGGAGCCGACGACGGTGGTGACCACGTGGTTGTAGGCCTCGTTCTCGCTCTCGTCCCAGGTGAGGATCAGCAGCGAGCGCTCCTGCGTCCAGGCCGGGGAGGCGAGGACCGGGGCGAGGGTCTGCTTCAGCCAGCCGTCCTGGGTCTTCAGGCTGGTGGCGTTGCCGTTCCCGGAGGCCTCGCCGTCGTAGTAGTCGTCGGCGGCGATCCAGGAGAAGTCCGGTGTGGTGGCAGCGGACTTGAGGTCGGTGGTGAGCTGCGTGGTGTCGAACAGGTGGGCCGCGCAGCGCTGGGCGTCACCGCTGATGTCGGTGTAGTTGATGAAGGGCGCGTCGTCGGGCTGGTAGTAACTGTCGTTGTTGTTCTTGGTGTTGCAGGGGGTGCCCATACCCTGCTCGTAGGCCTTCCAGGTCTTGCCGGCCGCCTCCAGGGTGTCACCGAGGTTGCGCTCGGGGGAGTTGATGTTCGGGAAGTAGGTGGCACCCTTGGTGTAGGTGTCGCCGCCGGATATGGCGAGGTAGTTCTCGTCGCTCGGGTGGTAGACGCCGTGGGAGTCGGTGAGCGTGGCGCCCTGGGTCATGAGGCTGTGCATGTACGGCGTGTCTGCCGGGTCGTTCATGACCTCGGAATAGTCCGTGTTCTCCATCATGACCATGAAGACGTGGTCGTAACCGGGGACCTTGGAGACGGGCGGCGCGAGCGGCGCGGGCGCGGTGACCGGGGTGTCCAGGGTGAGGGAGAGGTTGTCGAGGTAGCCGGTCTCGCTGCTCGTCGACAGGAACTGCACCTCGACCTGGATGGAGCGGGTGCCGGCGGGGACCGCGCCGGTGGTGCTGCGCGAGAGGAACTTGGTGGCCAGGCCCCGGTCGCTCGCGGACACGGTGGGCAGCTTGGCGGCGGCGCCGACGGGACTGCCGTTCGCGTCGTGGAAGTGCAGGCTGACCGCGACGTGACCGCTGTAGGTGGTCCAGCCGCCCAGCCAGCCGGAGAGGTCGTAGTGCACTCCCCCGCCGTCGATGGCCGAGGCGGCCGAGGAGACGTCGACGGTCTGCGTCATCGCTCCGTCGCCGAAGTTGCCGGGCCCGAAGAACGCCTTGCCCGGGGCGTTGCCGTCGCTCGGCAGTCCGAAGGAGGCGACACTGTGGCACATGACGTTCATGCCGCCGGCCTCGGTGGTCCAGCCGGGGACGGTGGTGGCGGCGGCCCAGTCGCCGGTGCAGGTGCCGCCGCCCTCCGCGTCGCCGTTGACGATCAGATTGCCGCTGCTCCCGGCCGCCCCGGCGGGGGCGGGAGCGGCGACGAGCAGCGCGCCGAGGAGGGCGAGCAGCCCGCCGAGGGATCTCCAGCGCAGTCGCATACGTGGTACCTCGTCCCGTTGGTGAGGATGCCGTGCGGGGCCTGCCCGCTCGGCCTGACTGTGCACAACGAACGGGACATGAGTACGGGGCGTCGCTGTCGAGCGGAAGAACCCCGACCAAACTTGACCAGACAAGTTCACGGCGCACGGGGTCCGGATCGCAGCGCGGGCCGCGGCGGGCTTTTCGGTCGCCGCACAAGGGGCACGCGGTCGGGGTACGACTCCCCGAGCGGAGGGCGGTGCCACCATGACCGAGTACCAATGGTCCCGCGCGATGCCCGCGCAGCCCGAGCAGGTCTTCGACCAGGCGGCCAACATGGGCCGGCTGGACGCCTGGCTCCCGAACGCCCTGCACGTGGAGGTCGAGGAACCACCCTCCGTCACCGTGCACGAGGACCGCTCGGGACAGGACATGCCCGCCCTGCTGCGAGCCGAGCCCGACCAGATGCGCCTGGAGTGGGGCACCCGGGAGCAGGGCAGCTACACCGGCTGGCTGCAGGTGTCCGGGATCGGCAGCGGGGCCAGCGAGGTGACCGTGCACCTGTCGTTCTTCGACCCCGGTGACGATCCCGGCGAGGAGGCGGTGTTCAACGCGCTGGACGGCAGTCTGCGGCGCCTGGAGGAGCAGGTGCGCATGCACGTCGACAACGCGGGCGGCTGAGGGGGCTGCAGGCCGCAAACCGGGCCTGATTCATTGAGACTTGAACAGGCCAGCCATAAGGCGCACCACGACGATCCCCGCATTTCCCTTATTTGCCTGATGCCCTATCTGTCCGATTATCCTGGGCGGCCTTGCCCTGCCGTCGGGATTCGACGTGGACGACAGGGATGACCGGCAAGACGGGAAAGGGCACGGACGAGGCATGCACACCCCACGGTGGCCGGAGCTCCTCGCGCGGATCGGGCGGGCCGACGGCGCCGAGGCCGCTCGCGCGACCGTCGCGGCCGGTCTGACCTGGCAGACCTGCGCGAGGCTGCTGCACATCTCCGCTCCCTACGCGGGCGCCGTCGCCGCTGTCCTCGTCGTCGAGACGACGGTGGCGGCCACGGTCTCCGCCGCCACCCGCTACGCCGCCGGATGCCTGCTCGGCGTCGTCCTCGCCGTACCCGGCGCGCCGTACGCCGAGCCCGGCGCGGCCGGCCTGGCAGCCGTCGTCTTCGCCTCCCCACTGCTGGCCCGGCGCGGCTTCCTCGGCCACCACGGTCTGCACGTGCCGATGACCGCCCTGATCACCTTCGCCCTGGTCCGCGGCGGTCACTCCGATGAGCTGGCCGCCCATCTCGCGGAGCTCGTGCTGGGCCTCGCCTTCGGGCTGGCCTGCAGCCTGCTGCTGTTCCCCGCCGTCCGCGTGCGCTCCGCCGAGCGGGCGCTGGAGGAACTGCGCCTGCTGGTCGCCCGGCACCTCGACGGCCTCGCCGACGCAGTCGTACGGCACGAGCGGCCGCGGACCGTACTCGGCCCGGCCTGGGAGGACGACCTCGGTACGGCGCTGACCCGGGCCCGCACCGCCGTGGCCGAGGCACACGAGAGCCTGCGCTGGAACGTCCGGCCGACGGCCCGGCGCCGCCGCTGGCACCTGGACGACCGGGTGCTGGGCACACTGTCCGGCGTGGCCGGGCAGGTGACCGCGACGGGCCGACTCCTGGACGCCCACCCGGGCGCGGCCGGGGGATCCCGCAGCGGCACCGCGTTCGTGCAGCCGTACGCCCGCCTGCTGCGGACGACCGCCCTGTGCGCGTACTCCTGCCGAGGCGGCCGACCGCACCCGGCCCTGCCCGCCGCACGGCAGGCCCTCGCCCGGCTCGGCGCACCCAGCAGCGATCCCCCGGACCGGGCCGCCACGGACCAGCGTCTGCTGCGTCCCCTGGAGTCGGCCCTGACGTGTCTGTCGGCGCCCCCGCCCGCTCCGCCCGCCCGGCCCCACCGGCTCCTCGACCCGCTCCGGCCCCCACCACGACGATGATGATCTCTCACACCACCGACCTTCGGGACACCACCGACCCGCACACCGCCGCACCCGCGCACCGGCGGCCGAGGAGACGCCCGCCGGCGCCCTGGCGCCGGGGCAGCGGCTCCCGCGCGTTCCTGGCCGCGGCCCCCGTGCTGCTCATGGTGGTCGTCGCCCTCACCGATCTGCTCACCCCGGACTGGCTCCACGTCTCGCCGGTGATGGCCGCCGTACCGGTGCTGGCCGCCGTGCTGCTCCCGTGCCGGGCGACGGCGGCGCTCGGCTGCGCCGCGCTCGCGATCACGGCGCTGCTCCAGTGGGACGCCGGCAGTTGGGGACACCCGGACGCGGATGTCACCCTCGTCAGCCTGTTCGTGGTCGGACTGACCTCGCTGGCCGCGTGCTCCCTGCGGCAGCGCCGGGAACGGCAGCTGCACCGGGTCCGCTCCGTCGCCGAGACCGCACAGCGCGCCCTGATGCACCCCCTCCCCCGCCGCATCGGCTCGCTCGCCCTGCGCGGGGTGTATCTGCCGGCCGAGTCGGAGGCGCGCATCGGCGGCGACTTCTACGAGGCGCTGCCCACGCCGTACGGCACCCGGCTCGTGATCGGCGACGTGCGCGGCAAGGGCCTGGAGGCCGTCGGCGCCTCGGCGACCCTGCTCGGCGCGTTCCGTGAACTGGCCTACCGGGAGCCGTCGTTGACGAAGGTGGCGGAGCAACTGGACGAGCGGGCGCGCCGGCACATCGCCGCGCTGGAGGGCACACCGGAGGGCGAGCGGCCCAGCGGCGCCGACGCCCTGTTCACCGAGCGGTTCGCGACGGCCCTACTGGTGGAGTTCCCGCCCGGCGAGCCCGTGGCCCGCATCGTGCACTGCGGCCACCCCGAGCCGTACGTCGTTCACCGCGGCGAGGTATGCCCGTACGAGCCGGACCGGCCCGGTGCCCCGCTCGGCCTCGGTGACCTGCTGACGGTGCGGCCCGTGGCCCAGAGCGTGCCGTTCGTGCCGGGCGACCGTCTCGTGCTGTACACCGACGGGTTCATCGAGGCCCGCGACCGCCGTGGCCGGTTCCACGGCCTGGCCGCCCCCGTGCGGGCGCACGCCGGCCGGCCGCTGGAGGCGATGGTGGCCGCCCTCCGCCGCGGCCTCCTGCACCACGTCCGGGGCGACCTCGGCGACGACGCGGCCCTGGTCGCACTCGAGCGGCTGCCGTGAGGTGGCCGCCCGCCGGTCACCTCACGGCCGCCAGTGCCAGCGCCCCCGCCGCCAGCCCGAGGAAGAGGCCCGGGAATCCGATGGTGTGGAACACCCGCGCCCGCACATGGGCGATCACAGCTCCGACGTAGAACAGCACCAGCCCGGCGGCGGCCGCGATCCCGAGGGGACGCGCGCCGAACAGTCCGAGGAGCAGCCCGGCCGCTCCGGCCGCCTTGAGCAGGGCCAGCGTGGGGAGCCAGGCGGACGGCACGCCGACCCCGGCCGAGTTGGCGAGCACGAACGGCGCCTTCGCGAGGTCGGCCGCCGCGATGCCCGCGTTGGCCAGGACGGCCACGCAGGTGACGGACACATAGGCGATTTCCATGGCTCCAACCTCACCTGCAGGGCGGCATGACGTCCAATACCAGCGTCTATAACCTGTGGGAATGGATGTCGACACGCGTCTGCTGCGTTCCTTCCTCGCCGTCGCCGAGGACGGCAGCCTCACCCGTGCCGCCGAGCGTGTGTTCGTGTCCCAGCCGGCCCTGACCAAGCAGATCCGGCAGTTGGAGAGCCAACTCGGCGTACGGCTCTTCGACCGCTCGCGCGCCGGCATGACGCTCACCGAAGCGGGCCGTGAACTCGCGCTCCGGGTACCGGCGTTGGTCGCTTCCTGGGACGACGCGGTGCGCGCCACGAAGGCCACAGGCCGGCGGGCCGCGCGGATCCTGCGTGTGGGGTTCCTGGCGAGCGCGGCCAACGAGGCGACACAGGAGATCGTCGCCGAGTTCGCCCGCCGCCGCCCCGGGTGGCGGGTCGAACTCCGGCAGGCCGCCTGGTCGAACCCGAGCGCCGGGCTGGCCGACGGCGAGGTGGACGCGGCACTGCTGCGGCTGCCCTTCCCCGGCGAGGCCTCCTTCCGGGTGGAGGAACTGTTCAGCGAGGCGCGGTGGGTGGCCCTGCCGAGCGGGCATCCGCTGGCGGGGCACGCCGAGATCGCCTTCCGCGAGCTGTGGGACGAGCCGTTCGTCGCCGCGCCGGAGGAGACCGGCGCCTGGCGCGACCACTGGCTTGCCGCCGACGAGCGCGAGGGGCGGCCGGTCCGCGTCGGCGCGGTCACCGAACAGCCCGACGACTGGCTGAGCGCCATCGCCAACGGGTACGGCATCGCCCTCGCCCCGGAGTCCGCCGCGCGGTTCTACTCCCGCCCCGGAGTGGTGTACCGGCCGGTCACGGGAGTGAGCCCGACACGGGTGGGCGTGGCCTGGGCACCGGCCGACGACCGCAATCCGGTCGTCCAGGACTTCGTCCGCTGCTGCCTGGACCTCGCGCGTCCCTCGTGAAGCGGCGCACTGCGTCCCGCGCTCAGGCCTTCGGCGATCTTGTCGCCCCGGGCCTCGGCCGGCATGCCCGGGGCCCCCTCGGACGCGCCTCGTCCCCCGTGCGGCGCAATCGGGGTGCGCCGGAGGAGCGAGGGTCCGTGACCGGTGTGACCTTGGTGGAAGGAGTGCGCGCAGGAGACCTGCGATGAGGAGGCGGCATGTCCGAGGGAACCGGCGGGGGCGGAGCGGCGCACGCCGCCGTGCTGGACGGCCGGGCCGTCGACGCCTTCGCACAGGTTGGTGCGGTCGCGGACGCCGTGCTCTACGAGGGGTACCTGCTGTACCCGTACCGCCGGTCCTCGCCGAAGAACCGGGTGCGCTGGCAGTTCGGCGTGCTACTGCCCCGCGACTGGGTCGAGCGGGACGGGCCGGTCAGCCCGGGGATCTCCGGCTCTGCGGACTCCTGGTACCAGCAGACCGAGTGCCTGGTGCGCACACCGCGCGCCGACGCGGTCGTACGGGTGCGGGTGCGCTGTCTGCAGATGCAGGACAAGCAGGTCGAGGCGGTCGGCCCGGACGGACGGTACCGCCCGGTCCCGTCGTTGCGGACGGCCGACGGCACCACGCATCTGTCGTTCGAGGAAGCGGTGCCGCACGAGACCGAGCTGGAGCTGCCGCTGCAGGAGCTGCTGCACGGCGGTCGTACGGCCTCGGTCGGCGCGGCCGGCGGCACGGAGGTCGCAGCACTCGCGGACGGGACCGGGCGGACGGTACGGCGGCGCGGGGAGGTGCGGGCCGTGACGACGGTCGTGGCCGAACCGCTCGCGCCGGAGCTGCACCGGTTGCGGGTGCGCACCGAGAACACCGGCGAGGCGACGGACCCAAGGGCCCCGCGCGCCGAGGCCCTGCGGCAGGCGCTGCTCGCCACGCACACCCTCGTCGGCGGGTACGGCCTGGAGTTCGCCTCGCTGATCGATCCGCCCGCCGGTCTGACGCAGCACGCGCGGGGCTGCCGGAACGCGTTCACGTTCCCCGTGCTCGCCGGCCCGCCCCAGCAGGGCACGACGGGCGCCGTGCTGCTCTCCGCCCCGATCATCCTCCCGGACTGGCCCCAGGTGGCACCGGAGAGCCCGGGCGATCTGCACGACGCGGCGGAGATCGACGAGATCCTCACCCTGCGCACGATGCTGCTGACCGACGAGGAGAAGGCCGAGGCCCGGGCCACCGATCCACGGGCAGCGGAGATCCTCGACCGGGTCGAGACCATGCCCCCCGAGGTCTTCGCCCGGCTGCACGGCGCCATCCGGTCCCTGACCCCGGCAGGGACCCGCTCCGGCGCGGACCGGCCCGCCTGGTGGCAGGAGGGCGGCGACGACGGCCTGTCCCCGGCGACCGACACGGTGCTCGTGGCCGGCGTACCCGTCGGCGGCGGCAGCCGGGTCCGGCTGCGTCCGCGCGTGCGGGGCGCCGACGCCCAGGACATGTTCCTGGCGGGACGGACCGCGCAGGTCGCCGCCGTCTTCCACGACGTGGACGGCAGCGTCCACCTCGCGGTCACGGTCGACGACGATCCGGCCGCCGAACTGCACGACTGGTACGGCCGTTTCCACTACTTCCGGCCCGACGAGGTCGAACCGCTCGGTGACTCCGGCGCACCGGGTCCGGTCACCTCACCCCGGCCGCAGCCCCCGCGGCCCCCCGAACGTCCGGCCGGCGGGCCGGAGGAGGGTCGGTTCGATGGACGCCCCTGAGGCCGCCCTCGACCGCCCCCAGGCCCGGACCCGCGTGGCCCCGGCCGCCCCCCACGACCGACTCCGCAACCGGCAGCGACGGAGGCCACAGCGATGACCACACAGAGCGGTACCACCGATGTCCGCGGCGAGCCCGGCGGGGCCGCGGCGCGGAAGGGGTTCGACGAGATCACCATCCTCTGGATCTCGGAGGGCATGAGCTGCGACGGCGACACCGTGTCGCTGACCGCCGCCGGCCAGCCGTCCATCGAGGACGTCGTGCTGGGCCTCATCCCGGGCCTGCCGAAGGTCAACCTCGTCAACAAGGTGCTGTCACCGAGCCTGGGCGGCGAGGACTTCCTCGCTCCGTACCGTGCTGCGGCGCGGGGCGAGCTGGAGCCGTTCATCCTCGTCATCGAGGGTTCGGTCCCGAACCAGAACATCATCAAGGGCGACGGCTACTGGACGTCGTTCGGCAACGACCCGGACACCGGCGAGCCGCAGACCCTGAACTGGTGGATCGACCAGCTCGCGCCGAAGGCCTGGGCGGTGGTGGCCGCCGGGACCTGCGCCACGTTCGGCGGCATCCACGCCATGGCCGGCAACCCGACCGGCTGCATGGGCCTCGCGGACTACCTGGGCTGGGAGTTCAAGGCGCGGTCGGGGCTTCCGGTCGTCAATGTGCCCGGCTGTCCCATCCAGCCGGAGAACTTCATGGAGACCCTCGTCTGGGTCCTCCAGCACGCGGCAGGTGCCGCACCCCCGCCGCCGCTGGACCACATGCTGCGCCCGCAGTGGCTGTTCGGGAAGACCGTGCACGAGGGCTGCGACCGGGCCGCCTACTACGAGCAGGCCGATTTCGCGAAGGACTACAACTCCCCCAAGTGCCAGGTGAAGGTCGGCTGCTGGGGCCCGGTCGTCAACTGCAACGTGCCCAAGCGCGGCTGGATGGCCGGCATCGGCGGCTGCCCCAACGTCGGCGGCATCTGCATCGGCTGCACGATGCCCAGCTTCCCCGACGCGTTCATGCCGTTCATGGACGAACCCCCGGGCGGCACGCTGTCGACCATGCTCGTCAAGCCGTACGGCGCCGTCGTCCGCCGGCTGCGCGGCCTGACCAACGACGTGGTCAACCACGAGCCCAAGTGGCGCCACAACAAGCGCAAGCTGACCAGCGGCTACAACCCGCACTGGCGTGCCTGACGCCGCCCGTCCCCACCCCGCCACCGACCCGCCCGACCCGAACAGCGAGGGGCAGCACCGCAGATGACCACCACAGAGTCCCGGCCCACCGAACGCAAACCCGCCCAGATCGTCGACATGTCCTGGGATCCGATCACCCGGATCATCGGCAACCTGGGCATCTACACGAAGATCGACTTCGCCAACCGGGAAGTCGTCGAGTGCCACAGCACCTCGTCGCTCTTCCGCGGTTACTCGGTGTTCATGAAGGGCAAGGACCCGCGCGACGCCGGGTTCATCACCTCGCGGATCTGCGGCATCTGCGGCGACAACCACACCACCTGCTCCAACTACGCCCAGCAGATGGCCTACGGCGTCAAGCCGCCCAAGCTGGCCGAGCACATCACCAACCTCGGTGAGGCGGCGGAGTACATCTTCGACCACACGATCTTCCAGGACAACCTGGTCTTCGTGGACTTCTGCGAGGCGATGGTCAAGGCCACCAACCCCGGGGTCCTGGCCCGCGCCGAGCGCACCGACGCACCCCGCGGGGACGTCCACGGCTACCGGACCGTCGCCGACATCATGAAGGCCTTCAACCCCTTCGAGGGCGAGGTCTACAAGGAGGCTCTGAAGGTCAGCCGGATCACCCGGGAGATGTTCTGCCTGATGGAGGGGCGGCATGTGCACCCCTCCACGATGTACCCGGGCGGCGTCGGCACGATGCCGCAGCCGAACACCTTCACCGACTACCTCAGCCGCCTGATGCGCGTCATCGACTTCATCAAGAAGGCGGTGGCGATGAACGACGACGTCTTCGACTTCTTCTACGAGGCCCTGCCTGGCTACGAGGAGGTCGGCAAGCGCCGCATCCTGCTCGGCTGCTGGGGCGCCTTCCAGAACCCGGACGTCGTCGACTACCGCTACGCGACGATGAACGAGTGGGGCCGGGCGATGTACGTGACCCCAGGTGTCGTCGTGGACGGCAAGCTGGTCACCAACAACCTGATCGACATCAACCTCGGGCTGCGCATCATGCTGGGCAGCTCCTACTACGAGGACTGGGTGAACGAGGATCCGTTCGTCACCCACGACCCGCTCGGAAATCCCGTCGACATGCGGCACCCGTGGAACCAGACCACGGTCCCGGTGCCGCAGAAACGTGACTTCGACGGCAACTACAGCTGGGTGATGAGCCCGCGCTGGTACCACCCCGACACCGGTGAGCATCTCGCGCTCGACACCGGGGGCGGCCCGCTGGCCCGGCTGTGGTCGACCGCGCTCAGCGGCCTGGTCGACACGCCGTACGTCAAGGCGACCGGCGGCGGCATCCGCATCACCCTGCCCAAGGGCGAGAAGCTGCCGGAGCAGACCCTTGAGTGGCGCATCCCGAAGTGGAGCAACACCCTCGAACGGGACCGCGCCCGGCCGTACTTCATCGCCTACGCCGCCGCCATGGCCCTGCAGTTCCTGGAGGAGGCCATGGGGATGCTCAGGAGCGGCGACACGAAGGTCTTCGAGAACTTCGAGGTGCCCGACGAGTCGATCGGCTGCGGCTTCCACGAGGCGGTGCGCGGGGTCCTGTCCCACCATCTGGTGATCCGGGACAAGAAGATCGCCAACTACCACCCGTACCCGCCGACCCCGTGGAACGCCAGCCCCCGCGACAGCTACGGCACCCCGGGCCCGTACGAGGACGCCGTGCAGGGCCAGCCGATCTTCGAGGAGAACGGGCCCGACGACTTCAAGGGCGTCGACATCATGCGCACCGTGCGCAGCTTCGACCCCTGTCTGCCCTGTGGTGTGCACATGTACATGGGCAAGGGCAAGACCCTGACCACCGTGCACTCGCCCACCTACGGGGCCAACCATGGCTGACGCCGCCGTACGGCTCCCCGGCCCGGCGGTGGAGGCGCGGCTCGCCCGTCTCGACGAGGTGCTGGCCGGCCTGGAGTCCGCGCCCGGCCCGGCGCTCGAGGCGGTGCGGCTGCTGACCGAGGTGTACGGCGAGGCCCTCGCGCGGGTGCTGGACGACGCGGACGAGCGGCTGCGGGAGCGGCTCGCCGAGGACGAGCTGCTCGGGCATCTCCTGGTCCTGCACGACATCCACCCGGAGTCCCCGGAGCGCCGGGCGGCCCGCGCGGTGGAGAGGCTGCGGCCGGCGGTGCGCGAGCGCGGCGGTGACCTGGAGTGGGCCGGAGCCGACGGTGGGGTGGCGCGGGTGCGGCTGACCTCGGGCGGCGGGTGCGCTTCCGGATGCGGCGGTGGCTCCTCGGAGATCACCGAGGTGGTCCGGGACGCGGTGCTGGCCGTCGCTCCCGAGCTCACCTCGGTGGAGACGGTGCCGGGTACCGCCGGGCGGAAGGCAGCGCCCGCGTTCGTACCGCTGAGCACGATCAGGCGCCGGGCCGTGCCCGAGGAGGCTCGGTGAGGATGGACGGAGCGCTCGCGCGGGTCATCCGCTCCGCGGCCGACCGGGCGGCGACGGCCGAGGCCGAGGCCTGCGAGCTGTGCGCCGCCCGCCTGGCCGTCGAACACCCCCACCTGTACGACACGGGTGCCGCCGAGGTGCGGTGCGTGTGCGGCCCCTGCTCGGTGCTGTTCGCCGACGACGGGGCGGGCGAGGGCCGCTACCGGCTCGTGCCCCGGCGCCGGCTGCGGCTGCCGCCGGTCGACACGGCGGTGCTGGGCGTCCCGGTGGGTCTGGTGTTCTTCGTGCCGCGCTCCGACGGCACGGTCACCGCACAGGGGCCGAGCCCGGCCGGGGCCATGCGGTGGGAGGTGGACGCGGAGGCCTGGCAGCGGCTGGCCGCCACGGTTCCGCAGCTCGCCACCATGGCACCCGATGTGGAGGCGCTGCTGGTGAACACCGTGCGGGGCCTTGCGGAGCACTGGATCGTGCCGGTCGACGACTGCTACCGGATGGTCGCCCTGGTCCGCCGCGAGTGGCAGGGCCTCTCCGGTGGCGGGCGGGTCTGGCCGGCCGTAGAACAGTTCTTCAGGGAGCTGACTGAGCGGTCCTGAGGACCCGGAAGGAGAACCGACATGGGCAGCATCCGAGTGGGCCGCCCCCAGGCGAAGCCCGACACGCCCAGCCATGTGCGCGGGCTGCACCAGGGCAACATGGGCCCGTACAAGCACCAGCCCGGACACCACAAGGACGGCAGCTCCGACGCGCGCCGCTCCACCGGGATCCACTGGAAACGGCATGACGCCCTGGTGAAGGACATGCCGAACATCTCGCCGGGATGAGGGAGCAGAAAGTGACCGCACTCAACGTTGGCATGCGGAGAAGTACCCGGCGGGCCGGGATGTCGGGACGTCAGCTGCTCGCGGCACAGGCGGCGGTGGTCGGCAGCCTGGTCGCGGCCCTGTTCGTCAGGGAGCTGCCGGGCATCATGCGCGAGCTGCGTATCTACCGGATGACCGGTGGCCTGCGCGCGAACCGCCGCTACCCCTGATCCGCGGCCGTGCACGAGTTGTCGATCGCGACCGCGATCGTGGAACAGGCCGAGGAGATGGCCCGCGCGGACGGCGCCGGTGGTGTCTCGTCGGTGACGGTACGCGTGGGCGAGCTGGCGGGTGTGGTGCCGGACGCCCTGGACTTCGCCTTCGAGGTGGCCCGGCAGGGCACGGCGCTCGCCGAGGCCCGGCTGGTCGTCGAGCAGGTGACGGCGCACGCCTACTGTGCGCCGTGTGCCGCGGAGTTCGCGGTGGGCATGCCGCCGTTCTTCTGGTGCCCGCGCTGCGACCGGCCCTCGCAGGAGCTGCGCAGCGGGCGGGAGTTGGAGATCACGGGAGTGGAACCGGCCCCGGCCCCGCTCTGACGGCGGGACCGGGGGCGGGGGCGCTCAGCAGATGCGGGGCAACTGCTCCCCCAGCGGCAGGTCCACGACCCGGGTGCCGCCCAGTGCGGTGGCGACGACGACCATGCCGGGGTGCTCGGCGACGCACTCGCCGATGACGGCGGCGCCGGTGCCCTGCGGGTGTACCCGCATCGCCGCCAGGACGGCCTCCGCGTGTTGCGGGGACACGAAGGCGACCAGTCGGCCCTCGTTGGCTACGTACAGCGGGTCCAGACCGAGGAAGCCGCAGGCGTTCGCGACCTCGTCCGGGACCGGGATGGCCCGCTCGTGCAGCCGCACGCCGGTGCCGGAGGCGCGGGCGATCTCGTTCACGGACGCGCCGAGGCCGCCCCGGGTGGGGTCGCGCAGGACGTGGATGTCCCGGGTGACCGTCAGCATGGCCGCCACGAGGTCCGCCAGTGGCGCGGTGTCGGAGGCGATCTCGACGCCGAACTCCAGGCCCTCGCGCACGCTCATGACGGCCACGCCGTGCAGACCGATCGGGCCGCTGACGATCACGGCGTCACCCGGGCGGGCGCGCTGCGGGCGGATGTCGACGCCGTCGGGGACGAGGCCGACGCCGGCGGTCGTGACGTAGACGCCGTCGCCGTGCCCGGCCTCCACGACCTTGGTGTCGCCGGTGGCGACGGTGACGCCCGCGGCCTCGGCCGCCGAGCCGACGGCCCGCGCGACCCGGCTGACGACGTCGAGGGCCACGCCTTCCTCCAGCACGAAGGCCGTGGACAGATAGGCGGGCCGGGCGCCGCTCATCGCCAGGTCGTTCACCGTGCCGTTGACGGCGAGGTCGCCGAGGCTGCCGCCGGGGAAGAACAGCGGCCGTACGACGTAGGAGTCGGTGGAGAAGGCCAGCCGGGCGCCCCCCAGGTCCAGGACGGCCGAGTCGGTGAGCGCGGCCAGGGTGGGGTTGCCGTAGGCGGGGGCGAAGACCTGCTCGATCAGCTCGGCGGACAGGGCACCGCCTCCGCCGTGGCCCATGACGACGACCGGCTGGTCGCGCAGGGGGGCGGGGCAGGTCCAGTTCGCGGGGTCGACGGCCGCTTCGGTAGCCAGGTCAGCCAACGGGGTTCATCTCCTCGTGCGAGACCTGCGCGACATGCGAGACCTGCGGGACCTGCGGGATGGGCGGTCCCTGGGCCGCCGGGGTGTTCATCCGGCGGTACAGGTAGTAGGCCGCGCAGGCGCCCTCGCTGGAGACCATGGTGGCGCCGAGCGGGGTGCGCGGGGTGCAGGCCGTGCCGAAGGCCTCGCACTCGGTCGGCTTGATGAGCCCCTGCAGCACCTCCCCGGCGCGGCACACGGCGGGCTCCTCGGTGCGGATGCCGGTGACGTCGAAGCGGTGTTCGGCGTCGTAGGCGCGGTAGGCGTCGGACAGCCGCCAGCCGCTGGCGGGGATGCGTCCGATGCCGCGCCAGTTGCGGTCGGTCACCTCGAAGACCTCCTCCAGCATGCGCAGGGCCGCCGGGTTGCCCTGCTCACGCACGGCGCGCCGGTAGGCGTTCTCCACTCGGTGCTCGCCGCGCTCCAGCTGGTGGACGGCGCGGCGGATGCCCTCCAGGATGTCCAGCGGCTCGAAGCCGGTGACGACGATGGGCACCCGGTGCCGCTCGGCCAGTTCGGGGTACTCGGCCGTGCCCATGACGCTGCACACATGACCGGCTGCGAGGAAGCCCTGCACGCGGCATTCCGGTGCAGTCATGATGGCCTCGATCGCGGGTGGGACCCGCACGTGGGAGACCAGCAGGCTGAAGTTGGCGATGCCCAGGCGGTGGGCCTGGTGGACGGCCATGGCGTTGGCCGGGGCGGTCGTCTCGAAGCCGATGGCGAAGAACACGACCTGGCGGCCCGGGTTCCTGCGGGCGAGGTCGAGCGCGTCCAGCGGTGAGTACACCACGCGTACGTCGCCGCCCTCGCCCTTGACCCGGAACAGGTCCCGGTCGGTGCCGGGCACGCGCAGCATGTCGCCGAAGGAACAGAAGATCACCTCGGGCCGGGCGGCGATCTCCAGGGCCTTGTCGATGACGTCGAGCGGTGTGACGCACACCGGGCAGCCAGGGCCGTGGATCAACTCGACGTCCTCCGGCAGGAGTTGGTCGATGCCGTGGCGGATGATCGAGTGCGTCTGACCGCCGCAGACCTCCATCAGCGCCCAGGGCCGGGTGACCGTGGCGCGGATCTCGTCCAGCAGCCGGCGTGCCAGCTCGGGGTCGTTGAACTCGTCGATGTACTTCACCGGACCTCACTCCCGCTCTCCTGCCGGGCCGCCTGCTCCCAGGCGTCCCCGAACTCCTCCTCCAGCAGCCCCAGTTGCTCGAACAGCTCCAGGGACGCGCGGGCCGACTCCTCGTCCAGGCGCTGCAGGGCGAAGCCGACGTGGACGATGACGTACTCCCCCACCCCGATGTCGGGCAGGTACTCCAGGCACGCCTGTTTGCGCACTCCGCCGAAGTCGATCAGCCCGGTCAGGGGGTCGGCGCTCCGGTCGATGGACACGACCTTGCCGGGCACTGCCAGACACATGGGTCACTCCGTCCCGTGGGGGGTTGCTGTTCCCGCGACCATGAGCTGGCCGAGCGCCAGCCCTCCGTCGTTCGGGGGTACTTCGCCGTGCCGGAGCACCGAGAAGCCGTCCCCGGCCAGCAGCGCGGTGCACTCCTCCTCCAGCAGGCCGTTGGCGAAGACGCCTCCGGTGAGGGCGACCGTGGCCAGACCGGTTGCTGCGCGGGCACGGTGGCAGAGCTCGGCGACGGCCCGTGCGACACCCCGGTGGAAGCGGGCCGCGAGGACCGGTGCGGGGGTGCCGCGCCGTCGGTCCGCGAGCAGGGCCGCGAGCATCGGCGCGGGGTCGCAGGTGAGGACGCCCGCGCCGGTGACCGCGAAGGGGTAGGCCCCGGCGTCCACGTGCCATGCCTGCGCCGCCGCGGCCTCCAGTTCCATCGCGGCCTGCGCCTCGTATCCCGCCCGGTGACACAGACCGACCAGCGACGACACCGCGTCGAAGAGCCGGCCCATGCTGGAGGTCGGCACGCACGCCACCTGTCGGTCCAACTGGCGCTTGAGCGTGGCGAGTTCCGGGTCCGAGCAGGCGGCGACGCTCGGCAGGTCCGGTGCCCAGTCCAGCCCGGCCGCCCACAACCGGGCCAGCGCGAGCCGGCAGGGGTTGGCCACGCCGGCGTCTCCGCCGGGCAGCGGGGCAGGCATGAGGTGGGCGAAGCGCCGGCAGCCGGTGTAGTCGGCGAGCAGGACCTCTCCGCCCCACACGGTGCCGTCGTCGCCGTATCCGGTGCCGTCGAACGCGACTCCGATCACCTCAGTCGTGCCGTCCAGCCCGTGTTCGGCCATCGCGGAGGCGATGTGGGCGTGGTGGTGCTGGACCAGCCGCAGGGAGCCGTCCGCCAGTCGGGCGGCACGCCGGCGGGCCCGGCGGGTCGAGTGGTAGCCGGGGTGCCGGTCGGCCACGACCAGCGCCGGAGCGACGCCGGTCAGCCGGGCCAGGTGCCGCTCGGCGCGCTCGGCCGCCTCCAGCGTGGCCAGCTCGCCCATGTCGCCGATGTGCGGCCCGAACCACGCGTGGTCGCCCTCGCCCAGACACAGGACGTTCTTCAGGTCGCCTCCGACCGCGAGCGTGGGGCGGACCGGGACCGGGAGGCGCACCGGCCGCGGGACGTAACCGCGGGAACGCCTGAGGACCTGCTCGGTGCCGTCGGCGCGCACCCGCAGCAGGGAGTCGTCGCACGGCGAGGCGATGGGCCGGTCGTGGGCGAGCCAGGCGTCGGCCAGTCCGGCGAGCCGGGTCAGGGCCTCGGCGTCGTCGGTGACGATGGGTTCGCCGGAGCGGTTGCCGCTGGTCATCACCAGCACCCGCGGGCCGGGCGGATCGCCGGGCAGGCCGAACAGCAGCGTGTGCACCGGGGTGTAGGGCAGCATCACGCCCACGTGCGGGCTGCCCGGGCAGACCTGGGCGGCGAGGCGGAGGGCGCCCGGCGCGGTGCGCCTGTGAAGCAGGACGATGGGGCGGCGGGCGCCGGTCAGCGCGGCGCGTTCGGCTGCGGAGAGGACCGCGATCCGCTCGGCGGTGACGAGGTCGGCGCACATCACGGCGAAGGCCTTGCCGCCGCGTTCCTTGCGGTCGCGCAGGGCGGCCACGGCCCGCTCGTCGGTGGCGTCGCAGGCGAGGTGGTAGCCGCCGACGCCCTTGACGGCGACGATCCGCCCGGCGGCCAGCAGTGCCCGGGCCGTGGCGAGGGCGTGCGCGTCCCGCGCCGCGCGGAGGCCGCCGAGGGCCGGGACCAGGGTGAGCCGTGGCCCGCAGTCGGGGCAGGCGACGGGTTGGGCGTGGAAGCGCCGGTCGGCGGGGTCGCCGTACTCGTGGGCGCAGGAGGGGCACATCGGGAAGCCGGCCATGGTCGTGGCCGCCCGGTCGTAGGGCATCGCGGTGGCGATGGTGAAGCGGGGTCCGCAGTGGGTGCAGGTGACGAACGGGTGCCGGTGCCGTCGGTCGGCCGGATCGGCCAGTTCGCGCAGGCAGTCGGCGCAGGTCGCGGTGTCGGGCGGCAGCTGGGTGCGGCCGACGGCCCGCTCGGTGGAGCGGATGGTGAAGGGGCCGGTGTCGCCGGTGGCGGGCAGGTCCTCGCCGGCGATGCCGCTCACGGTGGCCAGGGGCGGCGGCTGCTGCGCCAGTTCGGCGCAGAAGCGGTCGACCTCGTCCGCCGGGCCCTCGACCTCGACGATCACGCCGTCGCCGGTGTTGCCGACGAATCCGGCGAGTCCCAGGCCCGCGGCCAGGCGGTGCACGTGCGGCCGGAAGCCGACCCCCTGCACGGTGCCGCGCACCGTGAGGCGGCGGCGGACCAGTCCGGTCGCGGGGGCCGTCATACGGCGGGGGCGGGCGCGGTGTGGTGGTGGCCGTGCGGATGCGGCGCGAGCGGTGGGCGGTGGAGCGTGCCGTCCCGGGCGGCCAGGGCGCGGTCCAGGAGGGTGCCGACACCGACGCCGGTGCGGGCGCAGGACCGTACGATCTCCACGCCCGGATTGACCCGGTGCACGTTGGCCCGGAAGGCGTTCTCGTCGAAGCCGGCCGGCTCGGTGAGATCCGTCTTGGTGATCACGACCAGATGGGCGGAGCCGAACGCGGTCGGGTACTTCAGCGGCTTGTCCTCGCCCTCGGTGACCGCCATCAGCACGACCCGCATGCTCTCGCCGAGGTCGTAGGCGGCCGGGCAGACGAGGTTGCCGACGTTCTCCACGAAGAGCACGGAGGTGTCCTCGGGCAGCCAGCCCGTCAGCCGGGCCCGCACCTGACGGGCCTCCAGGTGGCACAGGCCGTCGGTGAGCACCTGCTGGACGGGGGCGCCGGACCGGGCCAGCCGTACGGCGTCGTTCTCGGTGGCCAGGTCCGCGGTCAGCGCCGCCACCGGCACCTTCCGCTGCACCGCGCGGGCCAGGACCCGGCCGAGGAGTTCGGTCTTGCCGCTGCCGGGGCTGGACAGCAGGTTGACTACGGTCACGCCCTGCCGGGCGAGATCGCCGCGCAGCTGAGCGGCCAGGTCGTCGTTCTTCGCCAGGACGGCCTGCTTGACGTCGTACCGGCACATGGGCGCTGCTCCTCGGATGCGGCGTGGAGCCCGGGGCACGTCCCTGCGGACCGGGCTCCACCGATCTTCCGCTCAGCCGACCGCGGTGCCGGGCAGCGCAGCCGGGCAGGGGGGCCCGGATTCCACCGGGCGGCCCAACGGGGGCGCGGGCGCGCCGGGCTCGGCGAGGAGGGCCGGGATCAGCGTGTGCAGCGCGTCCACCGCCCGGCCGACGGCTTCCCGGACCGGTGTGCTCAGCTCCGGCAGGAGGTCGTCGTCGTCCGGCAGCAGTGCGGGCTCGCAGGCCAGGACGAGGACGCGGGGCAGGGGCTCGTCACCGAGGTGCGCGGCGAGGGCGAGCACCTTGGCGGGGTCCATGCCGTGGGCCTCGGGCACGACGCTGCCGTCGGGCGGTTCCGCCTCGATCAGGGAGAGGGTGCCCGGGTGGTGACCGCGCCGCGCGGTGTCCACCAGGACCGCGATGTCGTACCCGTCGAGCAGGTCGTAGGCAAGGTCCATGCCGCGGATGCCGTAGTCGTGGACCCGGACCTCGGGCGGCAGCGGACGCGGGCCGAGGGCGCGGATCACCTCGGGTCCGAAGGCGTCGTCGGCGAGGAAGATGTTGCCGACTCCGGCCACCAGCAGCCGCGGCGTCACCGGAGGTCTCCGGTGGGCGCGGTCAGGGGCCGGGGTGAACCGGAGGGTGTCTTGCGGACGAAGGCGGAGCGCAGGCTGTGGTAAGGCGCGGCGGGGTCGAAGAAGATGGCGTGCATACGGGCCAGTTCGGCCTCGCGGTAATCGGCGAGGGGGCGTTGGCTCCCGTCCGCGGCGCGGGCCGCCTTGGCGGCGATCCGGGCGCCCAGGAAGGGCGAGTTGGCGAGTTCGGCCGCCAGTTGCTCGACCTCGGCCGGGAAGTCGCCGGGCGCGGCCGGGACGAGCCGGTCCACGAGCCGCAGCCGCTCGGCGGCGGCAGCGCTGACGGGCAGGGCCTCGGTGGTCAGCCGACGGGCGTGTTCCGCTCCGACGCGGCGGGGCAGGGTGTACGTCCAGAACTCCGAGCCGTACAGGCCCATGCGCCGGTAGTGCGGGTTGAGGACGACACCGGTGCGGCACCACACCTCGTCGGCGGCGAGGGCGAGCATGGCGCCGCCGGCCGCCGCGTTGCCGGCGAGCGCTGCCACGACCAGCCGGTCGGTGGTGCGCAGTACGGCCTCGACCAGGTCGTCCATGGCGCCCAGGTTGATCCACGACTCCTGGGCCGGGTCGGCGGCCGCCTCGATGACGTTCAGGTGGATGCCGTTGGAGAAGAAGTCGCGGGCACCGCCGAGCACCAGGACGCGGGTGGGCCGCGAGAGCGCGTGCTCGTAGGCGGCGAGCAGCCGCCGGCACTGGTCGGTGCTCATCGCGCCGCCCGGGAAGGAGAAGCCCAGGAATCCGATGTCGCCGCGCTGCCGGTAGCGGATGTCGGTCCAGGTCCGCCGGTCGGGCGGCAGCTCCAACGGGACCGCGGCTTCCGGGAGTTCGAGGGAGGGCTCCCAGGCCGCGAGCACGGAGGCGGCGGGGCGGCGGAAGGGCGCGGGGTCGCCGGAGTTCCGGCGGGGGCGCAGTTCCGGGATCCAGACCGCGCCGTCGCGGGTGGCCCGGCAGACGGCTCCCGCACGGCGCGCGAGGAGTTCGCCGGGGCGGCCGCGCAGCCGGTCCTCGGGGTGCCCGCCGTGCAGGAAGACCTCCCGGCCGAGGAGTTCGTCCAGGACGCCCGGCTGCGAGTCGGCGCCGCGGAGCTTGCACAGAATGGTCTCGGTGTCGTCCTGCTCCCAGTCGATGCGCCGCCGCTGCTGCCGGAAGACGTCACGCCAGACCACGCTGACCGAGTCGTCGGTCTGCGGCCGGGGCTTGTAGGAGCCTTCGGCGTAGCGCCGTACGGCGGTGAGGGCGGCGGTGACGGCGGCGTCGGAGGCCTCGTTGCGGTACAGGTCGCTCTTGCCGACGGGCGGTACGGGGAACGGCTCCGCCGCCCAGATCGCACCCGCATCCATCGCCGCCTCGGCCTGCAGGACCGTCACGCCCCACTCCTGCGCCCCCTCGGCGATGGCCCAGTCCAGCGAGGACGGGCCGCGGTCGCCGGGCGGACCCGGATGCACGATCAGGCAGGTGTGTTCGCGCCACACGTCGTCGGGCAGCGCCGTCCTGAGCATCGGCGCGATGACCAGTTCGGGCCGCAGTTCCCGTACGGCGGCCCGGACCGGGTCGGTGCCCTGCGAGGCGAGGACGACGTCCACGCGGTGCCCGTGGTCCGTCAGTTCCGCGTACATGCGCTGGGTGAGGCTGTTGAACGCACTGGCGACGAGCAAAATGTCCATGACATGGCATGGTCGACCCTGACCGGGGCGCCGTGAAGAACCGCCGCGCCGTTTTGCCCGTCCAGGTCAGGTCTCTTCGTCCATCCGGATCGCATCGCGCAGATCCTCGTTCTCAATCAGCGCGAGGAGCAGCAAGGGGACCGCGGTCATGGACTCACCCGCGAGCAACCGGCCGCGTCCCGGAGGGCGCCGATCCCCTTGCGGGCCGGCGTACGACACCGGGACCGGCCGGCACCGGCTGTGAGGTGGGCCGGATGCTCAGGCCGCGAGGGTACGGCCCGGTCCGAGCCGGTCCAGGAGCTGGTCGAGGTGGAGCTCGGCCACGGGGGCGAGGAGGTCGGGGTGACGCAGTAGGGCGGCGGCGTGCCGGTCGGTGTCGTCCGGATCTAGCAGGCGCCGGAACTCGGCCATGGAGCCGGGGCCGTGCTCGCCCTCGGCGAGTGCCTCGACGGCCAGCGCGGCCAGTTCGGGATCGGTGAGCAGGCCGGCCGCCCAGCTGGCCACGACCTCGTCCACCCAGGTCCGCCAGGCCCAGTCGTCGTCCGGGCCCTCCTCGCCGGTGCGCTCGGCGCCCGTGATCCAGTCCAGCCGGGCGGTGCCGCCGGGGCCGGCCATCGTGACCAGCGCCGCGTCGATCTCGGTCGGGTAGCGCAGCCACGCGGCGACGGTCACCGCCTGCCGGGCCTGCGCCTCGCACAGCGCGCGGGCCAGCGCGCCGCCGCTCGGCGGATAGGCGACCGTCAGCCGGCGCGCCGTCGCTGCGATGAGGGGGGACAGATCAGTGAGCACAGCCGGGCCGTCCGGGAGGCGAAGGGGAAAAGAGGCTCGACGCAACGGTAGCCCGGCACCGAGCATGACCGGGAGAGAGCGCGAACCAGGACATATGTGGTATCGCCCACGTGGGCCCGCCTCCGCGGCACGGCCCCGCCGCCCTTCGGCCGCGTGCGGTGCCGGCCCGGAGCCGGGGTGTCCGGCTGCCCCAGGAGGTGCCGCCGTGGGATGTCGTGCTGCTGGGCGGCCGCACCCCGGCTCACCCGTCTGGTCTGCGGGGCCTCGGGGTGGCGCGGCCGGGCGGCCGTACTCCCTGTTCCTCTTCCTCCTGGTCGGCGTTCGTCCTATTCGTCGTCCGCGGCGGCGCTCACCTCGACGTCGAGCACGCCCTCGTCCTGGAACAGCTCCGAGGCCAGCGCCGTCGGATCCGCGGCGCCCTCCAGGTGCAGCAGGACGCGGGCCGCGTCGTCCGCGCGGCCGGGCAGCCGCTCGACCTTGACCTGCACGATCCGGAAGCCGCGCCGGGTGCAGGCCTCCATCAGCCGCGGCAGCAGCGCCGACCCCGTGCGGTAGGTCAGGCGGGCCTCGAAGGCGGCGGCGGACGTGCCGGGGACCAGCCGGGAGGTGACGAGCGGATAGCCGCGCACCACCAGGAAGTGCAGGGCCGTCACGGCCAGCGCGAGGATGGGCAGCCCGCCGCCGCAGGCCATGCCGACCGCGCAGGTCAGCCAGATGGTGGCGGCCGTCGTCAGGCCCCGTACCGCATCCCGCCGTACGAAGATCAGGCCGCCGCCGATGAAGCCGATGCCGGAGACGATCTGGGCCGCGACACGTGAGGGGTCGAAGGAGACGTTCTGCAGCCCGAGCACCGCGGTGAACCCGTGCTGGGACACCTCCATCATCAGCGCGCTGGCGACACCGACCAGCGTGTGCGTGCGCAGTCCGGCGCTCTTCTGCTGCGCCGCCCGCTCCCAGCCGATCAGGCTGGACAGCAGCAACGCCAGCGCCAGCTCGGCCAGCTGCCGCACTCCCTGGCCGTTGTGGACGTCCCACAACGGCGCCGCCAGCCCCGCTCCCGCCATGCACACCTCGCAGTCGGCTCCGCCGGCGTCCGGCGTCGTTCGATGGTCGCCGCCCACGCCTACCCCGCGACGCGGCCGCGACTCCACCGGTCCGGGTACCGGCGGCGGCGACCGGGGTACTCGGCCGGGGCCGCGGAAGGCCCGGCCGGACCCGGTGACGGCGCCGCCGGCCGGGGGCCACGGCGGCCGCCCGCGGCCGGGGAGACATCGCACCGCCAGGACTACGTGAGGAAGGGACCGGCCTCATGCGGCACGACGAGATGATCGGAAAAGTGCAGGCACTGGCACAACTGCCGGACCGGGGTTCGGCCGAACGGGCCGCGCACGCCGTCGTGAGCACGCTGTCGGAGCGGCTGCCGTCCGGGCTGGCCCGGCATGTGGCCGCACAGCTGCCACCGGACATGGCGGCGGCGATGCGGGAGGCGGCCGACGCGTCTGCCGCCGCCGACTCCGGCGTGGCGGGCGAGCGGTTCGGGCTGACCGTCTTCGCCGGACGCATCGCCGACCGGGCGGGCACCGACGAGGACACAGCCCTGCGGGAGGCCGCCGCCGTGATGGAAGTGCTCGACGCGGCCCTGGCACCGGAGCTGACCGAGCGGATGGCCGGCGCCCTGCCCGCGGACATCCGTGACCTGCTGCCGGTGGGACGGGCGGCCGAGAGCGCCGGTCGCGCCGGCCGGGAAGGCTGACAGCGTGCCGCCAGGGCCGGAATCCGGCACGCTGGGGGCAAGCCAGGCCGGGGCACGGACGGGCATGCCCGCGGCCCGGCCCGTGCGACGTGACGGCACCGAGCACAGCTTCCTCGACCAGGCCATCGGAGCCGTGGTCATCCTCGGACAGATCGCCCCGGAAGAGGCCTGGCGGGCGCTGCGGGACGTCTCCCAGCGCACCAACACCAAGCTGTGCAAGGGACACGACGGACCGGTGAGCGCCTGACGGCGAAGGGCAGGGAGCGCCTGACGGCGACGGACGGTGAGAGCCTGCCGATCACAGCTTTGTCAGCGGCGGCCCGGCTTCATACGACGGTGCCGGTGCGGCCTGGTCTGACGGGCCGTCGGCGGATGCAGGATCCAACGGTCCTCGACCTGGTCGAGACCGAAGAGCAGGATGGTGAGGACGGGGAGCAGCAGTACGGCGATCATGATCACTGGAGGATCCCCTCTGCCGGCGACACTCCCCGGGTGCCCCACCCCGGCCGGGCCACCCGCGGCGGTTGTGAAGGTCCTGTGAGCGCCGTCTGCGGGCGCCAGTCGCCACCGGAGATCTGTTGCGCAAGAGCGCAGATGGGGCCGCCGTGTCGAGCGGGCGTCCGGAGGGGGACATGTGGAGGCCGGGCTCAGCGGGGTGAACCGATGTCGATCGCGGGTGAGCACGGCCCGGGGCCGTACCTGTGGCGGGTGCGGCGGGGCACTGTCACATCCGCCGGCCGGCTTCCGTCAGTACGGCGGAAGTGCGGAGCGGGCCTGGAGGGCATGCGGGTGGATGTGTACGAGGCGGTGGTGAGCCGGCGGGCGGTGCGGGCCTTCACGGAGGAACCGGTCCCGCGTGCGGCGCTGGAGCGGGTCCTGACCGCCGCCGCCCGCTCACCCTCGGGCGGCAACCTCCAGCCGTGGCACATCCACGTGCTCACCGGTGCCCCGCTGGCCGAGTTGAAGAAGCGCACCGCCGAGCGCGCCGCGGCCGGTGATCCCGGGGACGAGCGGCAGTACCGGATGTATCCGCCGGAGCCGACGTCTCCGTACCGGGAGCGGCGGTCCGCGGCGGCCGCCCGGCGTTTCGGGGCGCTCGGGATCCGGCGCGGGGACGCGGAGGCCCGCCGCGCGGCCGTCGCCGCGAACTGGCGCTGCTTCGGAGCCCCGTGTCTCCTGCTGTGCTCCATCGACCGCGAGATGGGCGCGGCGCAGTGGGCGGACCTCGGAATGTACCTGCAGACGGTGATGCTGCTGCGCGCCGAAGGCCTGCACAGCTGTGCGCAGATGGCCTGGTCGGTGTATCACCGGACGGTCGCGGAGGTGGTGTCGCCTCCGCCGGAGCTGATCCTGTTCGCGGGCCTGTCGATCGGTTTCGAGGATCCGTCGGCGCCGTTCGCCCGCATCGACCGGGCACCGCTCGGGGAGACCGTCACGTTCCTGGGCGACGCCCAGGACGCCTGAAGGGACGACGATCCGGCCGCGAAACGCCCCCGTCCGGGCGAAACCGCGCGCGGGCGCGTTCCGCGCGCCCCTCTCGCGACGCGCGCTTACGGTTCTTAACAAGTGACCGACCGTCATCAGGGTGACGGAGAGGAGCCGGAAGCGGTGGTGGGCGATGCGCGTCGGCGGGCGGCCGGGCCGGACGGCCGGCGCCGCAGGGGGCGGGTCCTGGGCAGCCGGCCGGCGTACACCGTGCGGCTCCCGGCCGTCCCGCGCACCGAGCCGGTGCCGGTGGCCGAGCGGACGGTGCCGTGGCTGCGGGTCGGGGCGGCCTACGCCTGGCGGCTCATCCTCGTCGGAATCGTCGTCTACGGCGTCTTCAGCATCCTCGGCAGCTTCCAGCTCATCGCCGTGGCCGTGTTCCTCGCGCTGGTCGTCACCACCGTCCTGCGTCCGCTCACGGACCTGCTCAACCGGTTCCTGCCACGGCCGCTGTGCGTCGCCGTGGCGCTGGTGGGCAGCATCCTGTTCCTGCTGGCCCTGCTCGCCCTGGTGGGCAACGCGGTGGCGGGTGAGTCGGCCAGGCTGACCGGTGAGTTCCGCGGTGGCGTGCACCGCATCGAGCAGTGGCTCCAGCGGCCGCCGTTCCGGCTGAGTCGCAGCCGGCTGTCCGAGCTGGAGAACCAGGTGACGCGCTATCTGTCCGCGCACCGGTCCAGCCTGCTCAGCCGTGCCGTCAGCGGGCTGAGCCGGGTGGTCGAGCTGGTCACCGGGGGCGCGCTCGCCCTGTTCGCCTCGGTGTTCTTCATCCACTCCGGCGAACGCCTGTGGCGCTGGATCCGCGACCAGTTGCTGCCGGTGGGTGCCCGTCCGGCGTGGGACCGGGCGGGGTGGGCGGCCTGGCGGGCCTTCGCCGGGTACACCCGCGGCATCATCATCGTGGCCGCCACCAACGCCGTGCTCGTCGGTATCGCGCTGCTCGTGCTGCGGGTGCCGCTCGCGCTGCCGCTGACGCTGCTGGAGTTCTTCGCCGCGTTCGTGCCACTCGTGGGCTCGCCGGTCGCGCTCGGTGTCGCCACCATCGTCGCGCTGGCCGGGCGGGGGCCGCTGACGGCGCTGGCCGTGCTGGCGCTGATCGTGGTGATCGGCCAGCTGGAGGGACATGTGCTGCACCCGCTGGTGATGAGCTGGGCGGTACGGCTGCATCCGCTCGTCGTCGCGGTGTCGGTGATCGCCGGCAGCATCATCGCCGGGGTGATCGGTGCCGTGGTGGCGGTGCCGCTGGTGTCGGTGGTCTGGGCGGTGCTGCGTGCGCTGCGTGCGGTGCCGCCGTGAACACCGGCCGCCATGTGTGGGTCCCCTCTGTGGGTCTCCTCGTCCGAAGCAGAGAGCGCCGCCGTCGTCGTACCGACGCGGACGCCGCCGTCGTACCGCTCAGCGCAGGGCCGCCGTCACCAGGCCGTGGATCTCCTCCTCCGACACGCTGCCGCCGTTCACCAGCCGGTCGAAGACCAGGCCGTCCACGCAGGTCAGCAGTGTGACCGTGCGCTCCGCCGGGTCGGGCACGCCCTGTGCGGCGAGAAAGTCGCACAGCGCCTGCCGCGCCAGGTTCTCGCGGGGCACCAGAATCTCGCGCAGTTCGGGGTGACGGGCGCTCTCGACGGCGCACGCGTAGCGCGCCAGGGAGCGTCTGCGCCCCTCCCCCGTGAGCCTCGCCGCCGTGAACGCGACGAGTCCGAGGACCACTTCGCCTGCGGTCCGAGGCAGTGGTGTCCTCGCCCCGATGTCCTGCAGCTCGGCCTGGTCGAGTGCCACCAGGCGCCGGACCAGCGCGGTGAGCAGGGCCTGGCGGGTGCGGTAGTAGGCGGACGTGGTGCCGGGTGGCAGCTGTGCCGCCCGGTCCACCGCGCGATGGGTCAGCCCCCGCATGCCGGCATCGGCGAGGACGGCGATCGCCGCGTCGGCGAGGAGAGTACGACGGTCTGTGGACACCCTCACTTTCTACACCCCCGCTTCTACAGCTGTAGAGCACCGCTGTAAGGTCTGCGACAGGGGCTTCTACATCTGTAGAAAACATCCGTAGAAACCCAACGCGAACCGAGGTCGAAAGGGGTCCGGCATGGGCGGCACGGCGGTGGTGGTCGGGGGTGGCATCGGCGGGCTGGCGGCGGCGCTCGGCCTGCGCCGCATCGGCTGGGACGTACGGGTCGTGGAGCGGTCCGGCACCCTCGCCGACGCGGGCGCGGGCATCTCGCTGCACGCCAACGGCCTGCGCGCCCTGGACGCCCTCGGCGTCGGCGCGGCCGTGCGCGCGGCGGCACGCCCGCAGTACACCGGCGGCACCCGCACCCCCGAGGGCCGCTGGCTGGCGCGAATGGACGGTGCTGCCCTGGAACGCGCACTGGGCACGCCGATCGTCGGCATCCGGCGCGCGGTCCTGCACCGCCTGCTGCGCGAAGCGCTGCCGGCCGAGAGCCTGCTCATCGGCGTCAGCGTCCCTACCCTGGACCGCTCGGTCCCCGACCGGGTGGGAGTGCCGGCCGGGGACGGGGGTCTGGACGCCGACCTGGTCGTCGCGGCCGACGGAGTGGGCAGCCGGCTGCGCGGACTGCTGTTCCCCGATCATCCCGGCCCGGTGTACGCCGGCTCGACGGTCCTGCGGGCCGTGACGGACCGGCCGCTGGACCTGCGCACCGACTTCGAACTGACCTGGGGCCAGGGCGCGGAGTTCGGGCACATCGGCTTCCGCGACGGCCGGGCCGAGTGGCACGCCGTGCTCACCGCTCCGCGCGGAGTCCGCCACGCCGACCCGCTCGGCATGCTGCGCCGGCGCTTCGGCGGCTGGCACGACCCGATCCCGGCCCTCCTGGACGCGACCCGGCCGCAGGCAGTGCTCCACCACGACATCCACGAACTGGTCACGCCCCTGCGGTCGTTCGTCGCGGGCCGGGTGGTGCTCCTCGGCGACGCCGCGCACGCCATGACGCCGAATCTCGGCCAGGGCGCCTGCCAGGCCCTGGAGGACGCGGCCACGCTGGCCGCCGCGCTGGCCACGCAGCCCTCGGTCGCCTCGGCACTGGCCCGCTACGACGCCGAGCGCCGCCCGCGCGCGCAGGCGGTCGCCCGGGCGGCCCGGCAGGCGGGCCGGATGGGCCAGCGGCTGTCCCGTCCGACGGCCGTGGCCCTGCGCAACACCGCGCTGCGGCTCATCCCGTCCCGGGTGGCGCTACGGGCGATCCTCCGACACGCCGACTGGACCCCACCCAGCCTCGGCTGACCTGCCTCGCCGCTCGCTCGGTCCTGGAAGCCTCCGTGAATTCGCCACGTACGGCGCCCTGTTCGCCCGGGCTCACCGGCGGGCCGGCCGGCTCGTCGTCTCCGGCACCTGGCGGGGCCCGGTCACCGCACGGCGGCGTCGGCCAGAACCGCGCCGATGTCCGCCGTGACCTTCGGATCCGCCGTGCCGGTGGTGAGGCCGAGAAGGAAGGAGGTGCGCTCGCCGTCGACCGTGACCAGCGTCATCTGCAGATGCGCCGCGTCGGTCAGCTGCCTGTCCTTGGCCGGGGCGTGCTTCCAGCCCTCCGGCACGGCGTAGGACAGGCCGGCCCGGGTGTCCGTGACCCGTGGTCGGCCCGCGTCCAGCGGACGGCCGGCACAGCGCACGCGAGGACCCGGAGCCCCGCCACCAGCCCGGTCACCAGGCGGCGCCGCGAGCGGGGTGGTGTGGGCTGCGCTGCGGGGTACACCGTGCCCCGGGAACCGTGCGGTGTCCTGCTGTGGGGCCTGGCCTGCGCTGACCGGTCGTCACGCCGGCCTCCGTCCCGCCGCGGCAGGGGTGCGACTGCGGCTGCCACCGCCGAAAAGGAGTTGTCCGGGTCGCCGCACTGCCGTCACGATCTGCGTATGACCTCGCTGACCGCCGTCCTGCCGCTGGCCGCCGCCGACCGATCGGTGAGCGGCCGACAGCAGCGCGACCGACGACGGAGGACCGCGCCCGCGCACGCATGACCGCGGCACTGGTCGCGGGGCTCCTCGCGGGCTACGGCATCGCCGTTCCCGTGGGGGCCGTCGGGACGTATCTGGTGGCGTTGACCGCGCGGACCTCGTTGCGGATCGGCGCGTGCGCGGCGCTGGGCGTGGCGACGGCGGACGGCCTCTACGCGCTGATCGCCGTGATCGGAGACTCCGCGCTGACGCACGCCGTCGAGCCGATCGTGCACCCCCTGCGCTGGGTCGCCGGCGCGGTGCTCGTCGTACTGGCGGTGCGCGGCGCGGCAACGGCGATCATCCACTTCCGGACGCCTGAGGAGTCCTCCCGGACCGAGGGGACTCCCCTCAGCCCCGCCCGGGCCTTCCTGGGTCTGTGGGGCGTCACGATGATGAACCCCCTCACCGTGATCTACTTCGCGGCTCTGGTGCTGGGCAGCCAGGCCTCGGCGGTACCGGACCAGCTCGAACGGGCCGTGTTCGTCCTGGCCGCCTTCGCGGCTTCGGCCAGTTGGCAACTGCTCCTGGCCGGCGGCGGAGCCCTGCTCGGCCGCCTGCTGACCGGCAGCCGGGGCCGACTCGGCACGGCCCTGGCGTCCAGCGCCGTGATGACGACCGTGGCCCTTCGCATGCTCTTCGTGCACGGCCACTAGACCAGGGGAAGTGACCGCGGGTTGATGCGTACGGCCGCGCCAAGGCCTCCCGTGAGGCCCTGGTGCTCGCCGGCGGTGCCGTGGTGCTGATGGCGGACGCGCTGTTCGGGGACGTGGACGTGGAGTGGCTTATCGCGAAGGCCCTCAGCCCGTCGCGAAGGCCTTGAGCCGGTCCATGGCACCGTTGAAGCGGTCGTGGTCCCCGACCGTCTTGCCGGTGGAGGTGTACTGCCACATCGTGTGGTAGGCCCAGCCGGCCGGCAGCGTCCCCGGGTCCGAGGCGTAGCGGGCGATCCACAACGGGTTGGTCGCCGCGAAGCCGCTGTAGTTCCCGGTGCAGTCGCTCCACCAGCTGGTCGCCGTGTAGATGACGGCGTCCCTGCCGGTGCGCGACTTGTAGCGGTTCAGGAAGTCACGGATCCAGCCGACCATGGCGCTCTTGGACTTGCCGTAGCAGGAGGCGCCGTACGGGTTCCACTCGATGTCGAGCACGCCGGGCAGGGTCTTGCCGTCCTTGGACCAGCCGCCGCCGTGCGCCAGGAAGTAGTCGGCCTGGGTGGCGCCACCGGCCGTGTCCGGGGTGGCGAAGTGGTAGGCGCCGCGGATCATGCCCACCTTGTACGCGCCGTTGTACTGCTGCGTGAAGTAGGGGTTCGTGTAGTACGTCCCCTCGGTGGCCTTGGTGTACGCCCACTGCGTGTCGGCCTTCCACAGGGTCGACCAGTCGACGCCGAGCTGGTGGCTGGCGACGTCGACGCCCTCGGGCTGCGAGGCGCGGCCCGCCGGGGGCCGGGAGCCGGTGTCTCCGTCATGGGCGAGGACGCCGATGCCCATGTAGGCGCCGCCGCGCACGCGTGCGCCGCCGGAAGGTTCGGGCATGGCCGGGGTACTGGGCAGGAACAGGGCAAGGACGGTCAGGGCGCCGGTGAGGCACAGGCGGGACCGGCCGCGGAAGGGGACTGTCAGGCTTCGCACGAAATCCATCTGACCCGTGGTCGGGTCGTATCACACTCCGGATCCCGCCTCAGGAACCCATCCGCAGCCGGATTTTCAGCCAAGTGGGCGCTCCGGTCAGCCCTCGATGCGGTGCTGGGACCAGAAGGAGGTGAGGTCGGTGCTTGTGGCGGCCTGGGCGGCCGCCTTGAACTCGGCCGTGGTCGACACGCCGTACCAGTGGGCGGTCGCGTAGTCCTTCAGCAGCTTGGCCATCGCGGTGTCGCCGAGGACACGGCGCAGGTCGTGCAGGGCGCACTTGCCGTAGCCGTAGACGACGGTGGAATAGCGGGAGGAGTGCGCGTCCCAGTAGGCCATCGAGTCGGTGATCTTCTCGTCGCCGGAGGCCCAGGAGACGCTGTTCCAGCAGTTGGTGCCGGTCTTGCCGAGGGCGAGGTCGGTGGCGTAGTCCGTGAACGCCTCGTCCAGCCAGGGGCTGTTGTACTCGTCGTCGCCGACGATGCCGTACCACCACTGGTGGCCGATCTCGTGGGTGAGGGCGGTGGAGCTGACCACGTCCAGCACGAACCCGGGGTACTCCATGCCGCCGAACCAGTAGTTGTTGTCGAGCACGGCGTCCAGTTCGCCGTAGGGATAGGCGCCGAAGCGGGCCGCGTGGGCGTCCACGGCGCTCTTGGCGGTGCTGAGCATGGACTGGGCGCTGGAGGAGCTGATGTCCGAGACCGAGTAGACGTTCACCGCGACGCCGGCCGCCGAGGTGCCGGAGATCCTGGTGAAGGGTCCGGCGGCCCAGGCGAAGTCACGGACCTTGGACGCCGTCGCCGTCGTCACCGTACGTCCGCCGGAACCGGGCGTGTCGGTGGAGGTGCCGGTGGCCGGGACCAGCAGGCCGCTGGGGTGGTCCAGGGTCACTTTGAAATCGGCGGCCAGGGAGTAGAACGACTCGCCGTTGTCCGTGTACGGGTCGAGGTGCCAGCCGGCGCCGTCGCGGACCGCGAGGACGGGCAGCGCGTTGCCGATGAAGCTGTAGGCGCCGTCGTGGCCGAACCGGTCGGCGCCGCTGGGCACGGTGATGCCGAGGTCGAAGCCGATGGTGGCGCTCTGGCCCTGGGCGAGCGGGGCCGGCAGATCGATCTTGAGGGCGGTGCAGTCCACGGAGGGCGCGCCCGCGGTGCCGCCGCTCACGTTCGTGACGCGGATCGGCATGGCGTCACAGGTGCCGTGGTAGTTGTCCCACAGCCGCAGATAGACCTCGTTCAGGGCGGTGGCGGAGGCGTTGCTGAAGGTCACGCTCTCGTGCCCGGTCCACTCGGTGCCGCTCGTGTCGCTGCTGAGGTTCACGGTGTACGCGGGCGAGGCCGGGGTGCGCGTGGAGTCGCCCGGCGGTGGTGCGCTGCCGCCGGAGGTGGCGAGCGCGATGTCGTCGAGGACGAAGCTCGTCTGCAGGCTGGAGTCCTCGGTTCCGGTGAAGGAGAGAGTGACGGTCTGCCCGGCGAACGCCGACACGTCGACCGACTTCTGGACGTATCCGGTGTTCTCGTCGAGGTTCGACCAGGTGGCCAGTGTCGTGCTGCCGATCTTGGCGGTGAGCTTGTCGTACGCGACGGTGGAGGTCGTCTCGTCGGTGTCGATGTGCAGCCAGAAGGTGAGGGTGGCCGCGTCGCAGCCGGCCGGGATGGTGACGCTCTGGCTGAGGGTGTCCGTATGGGTGCTGCCGACGCCGTCCAGCCAGGCGTAGGAGCTGCCGCCGTGGGCGGTCTGGCCGGAGCGGCTGGTGATGACGGTGGAGGAGGACGTCGACCAGGGTGATGTCCCGCTCTCGAAGCCGCCGTTGCCGACGACCTGCGCCGGAGTGCAGGCGGCGGGTGCTGCGGCCGGCCGGGCCGCGGCGGGCGTGCCGGGGAGCACGAGGGCGGCCACCGCGGCGACGGTGAGCGCACCGGCGCCGAGGGCCTTGTGGGGGGTCGATCTCACACGCTACTCCTTTGCGGCGACCGGGATGCCCGGCCTGCTCGATGACCGCCGGCCGGCTGGGGTACGCCGGGGCAGCCGCTGACGGGGCTTGCGCGATCGCTGCACCGAGAGGTGCGCCGCGCCCTCATGGGGTCAGGGTGCGGACTGCCGAAAGCGTGGCAGATTTGTCCTGGCCATGCCAGACGGTGCGGCGGGTCGAGCGTGTGACATGCCGGTCGGGTGACATGCGGTCAGTCGGTGCGCAGCGTCACGAAGACCGCCGTCAGCGGGGTGCCCTGCGGGTCCTGCCAGCCGCGCGCCACATGGCCGGTCGCGCCTTCGGGGCGCAGCGGCGGCTTCTCGGGCACGGGGGTCAGGACCCGGTGGACGTGCAGAACCGTGCCGTGCGGCGCGGGGAGACGGGTGCCCTCCCGGTCGTCGGCCGGCTGGAGGCCGTAGCCGCCCGGGGCGAAGGGTGCACCGGTGTAGGAGCGGATCACCTCGAGGTCGGGAGCGCCGTCGATGCTCTGGGCCTGCGCCTGGGCCCTGCCCTCGATCAGCGACAGCAACTCGGCGACCAGCACCGGGTCGTGGCAGCCGTCGTACACCCAGCGCTTGCCGAGCACGCCGTGCTCCAGCGTGCCCACCAGCCCGTGTTCGGCGCCCTCCAGCGGTGCGCCCCGATAGGTCAACGGCACCAGATAGGCGGTCGGTTCGGGGGTGGAGGTATCAGTGGCCACCATGAACTCGATGCCGACCTCGCCCTCCGGGTCGTCCAGCCGGAAGCCTCCGGACTTGGTCAGCACCGGGGCGTCCGGACCTCCGCGGTACCAGGGGCGCGAGGGCAGCCAGTCGGTGAGCAGCTCCAGCTTGGTGGGCTTGAGCGTGGTGTGGTGAATGATGGCCATGTCGTCGCTGGTCCTCCGTCGTGCGGATGTGCTGACCCCAGCAGCTTCTCACACCGTTCACGCAGGTCATCGGCCTGTCTCTCGGGGACACCGGGGCCAACTCGGCTCAGTGGCCGGGCAGTTCCCAGCGGTCGTTGCCCCGCGCGCCAAGGCGGGCGGTACCAGCGCAGGTGGCCGCCGAGATCAGCGCGGTGCGAGGGCAGGAACCTCGTCGAGGGCGCGGGCTGCCAGGACCGCCGGCCTCCGGCATGTCGGGGATGGTGCGCCGGCGGCGGCTCCGTTCCCTGCGAACCTGCGGCTGCGGCGCCGGCACGCGCCGGCACGCACACCGCTGGGCCGCCCAGTGTGGGCGGCCCAGCGATTCCTGTGCGTGTCCCGGTTTTCCTCAGCTGACTTCCGTCACCTGCTCAGTCGTCCCGCGACTCGTGCCCGTGGTCCGACCCCTTGTGCTCCTTGTGCGACTTCGAGGGCTTCGACGGGTGCTCCGGGTAGGTCGGCTTCACCGGGTGCTGCGGATACTCCGGCTTCACCGGCATCGCCGGGTACTCAGGCTTGACCGGCAGCACGGGCTTCTCCGGGTAGGCCGGCTTCACGGGATACTCCGGCTTCACCGGCATCACCGGCTTCGCCGGGTACTCAGGCTTGACCGGGTGCTGCGGGTACGCAGGCTTGACCGGCTTCACCGGATAGGCCGGCTTCACCGGATACGCAGGCTTCTCCGGATACACCGGCTTGACCGGATACGCAGGCTTCACTGGATACGCAGGCTTCTCCGGATACGCAGGCTTCGCGGGCTTCACCGGATACGCAGGCTTCTCCGGATACACCGGCTTGACCGGATACGCAGGCTTCTCCGGATACACCGGCTTGACCGGATACGCAGGCTTCTCCGGATACGCAGGCTTCGCGGGCTTCACCGGGTAGGCCGGCTTCTCCGGGTATACCGGCTTGACCGGATACGCGGGCTTCTCCGGATACGCAGGCTTCGCGGGCTTCTCCGGGTATACCGGCTTGACCGGATACGCGGGCTTCTCCGGATACGCAGGCTTCGCGGGCTTCACCGGATACGCCGGCTTCTCCGGATACTCCGGCTTTACCGGGTAGACGGGCTTCTCCGGATACACCGGCTTCACGGGGTAGACCGGCTTCTCCGGATACACCGGCTTCACGGGGTAGACCGGCTTCTCCGGATAGATCGGCTTGACCGGATGAACAGGCTTCTCCGGATGAATCGGATAGACCGCCTTCTCCGGATACGCCGGGCCCTCCGGATGAAGCGGGTAGCCGGGTCCCTTCGGATAGGGCGGTGGGGTGGTGTGGTCCTGCGCATACGCGGCACCCTGGTTCGCCAGCGCGGCTGCGGTGAGCGCGGCGATGGTGGCAGCTGACGCCAGAACGGATCGCCGTCGCGGCGATGTCGTCATTCTCTCCACTCTCCTCGACTTGGGTCAGAGCTTGAAGACGTCTGGTCAGTCCTGATGAGTCGTCAGTGGAATGATCAGGAAATCGGGGCCGTTCATAACGCTTACGCGGCCAGAAGCCACCGGATGGTGTAGCGCAGAGCACCCGGCAGTCGGCGCCTCCGGCGGTAACGTCGCACCGCGCAGTGGAGCGGCGATCACGGCGGACGTGCAGGTCACGCACACAACCAGTCCACCCGGTGTCTCGGTCACCTGACTCACCACCAGCCGGAGACGATGGTTCGCCGCCATGCCAGGATCAGCGAGCTGACATACCATCAGGCTCGCCCCGCCCCTGAACTCGTTGCTTCCCGCTTCTGGTCCGCGAGACCTACTGGACGGTATACAGACCCAGTCGAACGCACGAGGGCCGCCCTCCGGTGTCGGCTGCGTGCGATGAACCGGCCTCAGGGGGAGGATCCATGGTGAACGGCACACGTGCGGTGGGCGGGGCGAGAGGCCGGCGGGGAACCGTACTGAGGGCGGCGCTGGGCGGTTGCGTCCTCGTCGCGGCCGCCACGGCACCGGCCGCGGCAGCACCGGCCGGCTCGCACTCCGCGGGGCACCGTCACGGCATCGACTACGTCGCTCTCGGCGACTCCTACACCTCGGGCCCCGGCATCCCGCAGCAGGTGGACGCCAACTGCGCCCGGTCGGACCGGAATTACCCCTCGTTGGTGGCGGACGGGCGTCAGGTGAGCACCTTCAGGGACCTCAGCTGTGCCGGGGCGACGACCGCCGAGATGTGGCAGGCGCAGGGCACCAACCCCCCGCAGCTCGACGCCGTGCAACGGAACACGGACCTGGTGACGGTGCAGATCGGCGGCAACGACGTCGGCTTCGGAAGCATCATCAGCACCTGCGCCCACCTGGCCGCTCAGGACCCGACCGGCAACCCCTGCGAGCGCTCGTACCAGGCATCCGGCTACGACCGGCTGACCCTCGCGATCGTGCAGGCCGCGCCGAAGGTCGACCGGGTGCTGCGGGCCGTGCACGCGAGGGCGCCGCACGCGCGCGTGGTCGTCGTCGGCTACCCGGACCTGCTGCCCGACGACGGCAGCGGCTGCTTCCCGCAGGTGCCGTTCGCGCAGAAGGACTTCCCTTACCTCCGGGACACCGAGAAGCGGCTGAACCTGATGCTGCGCCTGGTGGCCGGGGTGAACCGGGCGGAGTACGTGGACACCTACGGCCCCACGGTCGGCCACGACATGTGCAAGGCGCCCGCGGACCGCTGGATCGAACCGCTCCAGCCCGCCGCGCCCGCCGCCCCGGCACACCCCAATGCCGAGGGAGAGCAAGCCATGGCACGGGCGGTGCTGGACAGGCTGGACAAAGGCCACGACCGCGGCTGATCCGCCCGGGCCCGGTCCGCGCCCTCGCGCGGCGAGGTCGGACCCGGACGTCCGCGCCGCAGTCCGCGAGCGCGGCTGAGCCAGTCGGCCGGACTCCAGGACGGGACTGGACCGCTCGCGGGACCCCGCTGGTCGCGGACGCGCCCGAGCCGAGCAAACGGCCACCGTGGCAACGCCGACTGGGCTGACGGGAGCACCGGCCCCGGTCGGCACCCTCACCTGCCAGGACCGGGCCGCGCCACCCGGAGCCACCACAGACCCGCCCAGACAGCATCCCTGGACAGGCCGGATCGTGCCACACAGGCCACTGCCCGGCCCATCCGTCACTGTCCGGCCCATCGGTCACCGACCGGCATCCGCCACCGGCCGATCCGCCCACCCCTGACCGTCCCGCCCGCTCCCGAGCCGCCCCGCCCCACCCCCAGAGTCCGCCGACTCGCCCGGCCCTGTCTCGCTCAGCTCGCCAGTGCGCCCAGCACCACCGCCTGGGCCTCCTCCTGGACCCGGGCGAGGTGGGCGGGGCCGAGGAAGGACTCGGCGTAGACCTTGTAGACGTCTTCGGTGCCGGAGGGGCGGGCCGCGAACCAGGCGTTGTCCGTGGTCACCTTGATGCCGCCGATCGCGGCGCCGTTGCCGGGCGCCTCGGTGAGGACGGCCGTGACGGCCTCTCCGGCGAGGGTGTCGGCGGTGACCTGGGCCGGTGACAACTTGCCGAGCAGTGCCTTCTGTTCGCGGGTGGCAGGCGCGTCGATCCGGGCGTAGGCGGGTGCGCCGAAGCGCGCGGTCAGGCCGGCGTAGTGCTCCGAGGGGGTCCGGTCCGTGACCGCCGTGATCTCGGAGGCGAGCAGGGCCAGGATGATGCCGTCCTTGTCGGTGGTCCACACCGATCCGTCGCGGCGCAGGAAGGAGGCGCCGGCGGACTCCTCGCCGCCGAACCCGACGGCGCCGCTGGCCAGTCCGCCCACGAACCACTTGAACCCGACCGGAACCTCGACCAGTTGGCGGCCGAGGTCGGCGGCGACCCGGTCGATCATCGTGGACGAGACCAGTGTCTTGCCGATCCCCGCGTCGGCGGGCCATCGGTCGCGGTGCCGGTAGAGGTAGGAGATGGCGACCGCGAGGTAGTGGTTGGGGTTCATCAGGCCGGCGTCCGGGGTGACGATGCCGTGCCGGTCGGCGTCGGCGTCGTTGCCGGTGGCGATGCGGAACCGGTCGCTCTGCTCGATGAGGGAGGCCATCGCGTAGGGCGAGGAGCAGTCCATGCGGATCTGTCCGTCCCAGTCCAGCGTCATGAACCGCCAGGTGGGATCGGTGTGCGGGTTGACCACGGTCAGGTCGATGCGGTGCTGTTCGGCGATGCGTCCCCAGTAGGCGACGGAGGCCCCGCCGAGTGGGTCGGCGCCGATACGGACACCAGCCGTACGGATCGCGTCCAGGTCCAGCACGCTCGGCAGGTCGCCGACGTAGGCGCCGAGGAAGTCGTACCGCCCGGTCGTCTCCGCGGCGAGGGCCCGCGCGTACGGCACCCGGCGTACGTCCTTCAGGCCGCCGGTGATGATCTCGTTGGCCCGGTCCTGGATCCAGGAGGTGGCGTCGGAGGCCGCCGGGCCGCCGCTCGGCGGGTTGTACTTGAAGCCGCCGTCGGCGGGCGGGTTGTGGGACGGGGTGACGACCACGCCGTCCGCGAGGCCCGAGGCGCGGCCGCGGTTGTGGGTGAGGATCGCGTGCGAGACGGCGGGGGTGGGCGTGTAGCCGTCGGCGCTGTCGATGAACACGGTGACGCCGTTGGCTGCGAACACCTCCAGCGCGGTGACCCTGGCGGGCTCGGACAGGGCGTGGGTGTCGGCGCCGAGGAAGAGGGGACCATCGATTCCCTGGCTCGCCCGGTACTCGCAGATGGCCTGGCTGGTGGCGGCGATGTGGTCCTCGTTGAAGGCGCTCGCCAGGGATGAGCCCCGGTGCCCGGAGGTGCCGAACGCCACCCGCTGCGCCGGGTCGGCCGGGTCCGGGTGCAGTGCGTAGTACGCCGTGACCAGCCGGGCCACGTCGACAAGGTCCTCGGGACCGGCAGGCCGGCCGGCTCGCTCGTGCGGCATGAGTCCGTTCCTCCGCGTCGTCGGATCGATGGCTCACCGCCCATCTTTCCTCGTCAGGGCCCTGACATGCGAGTGCGCCCCGCCTTATGATCCGGTGCCTCGATCTTCGCGCCGTGCTGCCGCCCGTGCAGGACGCCCTTCACAGACAGGTCTTCCACCGTGACCGGTTCCGCCGCCAAGGCTCCTTGGTTCCTCGCGCGCTGCGCTCAGTTCGCCGTGTCGGCAGCGGCCGGTGCCGACCTGGTCCGGGCGCTGAAGGTCCGCGCTCATCTGCTGCATCCGTCCCCGGCCACGGCCGCCGGTTCCGGCCGGGTGTCGATGATCTTCGTGAACGTGATGACGGCGGCGGCCGTGCTGTTCCTCCTCTGGTTCGCCCGCTGCCGGCGCAACGCCGAACTGCTGTCTCCCGGGAGGGTCCCCGGTTCCACCGCCTGGGCCGTCCTCGCCTGGCTGATCCCGGTGATGAACCTCTGGGTGCCGCGCGGGCTCGTGCAGGACGTGCACCGCGCGAGCGCGCCCGCCGGTGCGGACCCGGGCCGCGGCGACCTCCTCGTGAACGTGTGGTGGGCGGCCTGGGTCGGGCACGCCGTGCTGGCCCTGGCCGCCATGAACCTGGGCTTCGGCACCTCGCTGCCGCCGCTGGTGGCGTCGGAGGTCCTCAACCTCCTGGCCGCCGCCCTGGCGACCGTCGTGATCCAGCGCATCACGGTGCGGCAGGCCGCCGGGCTCGGCGCGGGGCCTCTGGTGCCCACGCCCGTCGACCTGCCGCACGCCTCGTGACACCGGCGCGTCAGCCGATGTGGTAACTGTCCCCGTACACCTTCCAGTCCAGCGGCGTGTTCAGGTCGAGGTTGCCCTTGCGCAGGAAGACCCGCTGCTCGGTGTCGACGCGGCTGGTGTCGCTGTGCGCCTCCTCCTGCTTCATGGCCCACACCCGGGCGTCGAGGAAGGCATTGAGGTACGTCGTCTCGTCGCCGCCCTGCGCCGGGGGCTTGGCGCTGCGCAGGGCACGCCCCCGGATGTTGCGGAAGCTGGTCGGGTCGTCACCGTCGCCGTGCATGACGATGGCGTCGTAGTAGCAGAACTGGCCGAGGGCGCGCAGGCCGTCGGTCTTGCCCTGGGCCACCGCGGGGTTGAAGTAGACGCGGTCGCGCTCGTCGTTCTGGCACTGCTGGAACACGGTGTCCTGGGCGGCCTTGCGCCAGTCCCTGGGGTAGTTCGGGTCGAGGCCGTCGTGGGAGTCGGTGCCGTTGACCTTGCGCAGGGCGGGCAGGTACTTGGCGAGGACGTTGCCGGGCTTGCGGTCGGCGTAGAGCTGGACCAGGTCGAGCATGTCGCCGGTGCCGGAACAGAAGCCGATGATGCCGGCGGTGTAGCCGCGGCCGTCGCCGATGTCCTCGATGTACTTGTACTGGGCCTTCCAGTCGAGCGAGGAGTTCTCCGCGCTCGACACCAGTTCCATGGCGATCTCCTTCTTCGCCGGGTCGTCGAGGCCCGTTGCCGCCTCCGGGGCAGCGGTCGCGCGCTGCGACACGAGCAGGGCACCGGAGGCGACGGTGGCGCCGAGCAGGGCGACGACGGTCCGGCGGGACATGGGGGCGGGCGCTGCTGACTCGCGGTCTGCGTTCACCACAGGGCTCCAAGTGGGAGTGGGGGGTGGCTGGTTGGTCCGAGCCGGTCCGCGCTGGCCGGCCCGCTCGGACACTGGTAGGAAAGTTTCCTATCAAATCCACTCGAGCTCGGTAAGCAGGTTGGCGAGAAGTTCGTAGGATCGAACGAGGGCGGGAAGGGGCGGGCGCGCCTCAGGTGCGCCGCGCGCTGTCCCGCTGCTGCACGAAGCCGTACAACTCCCTCGAGACGGCGATCAGTTCGCGGCGCTCCTCGCGGGAGCCGACCATCGGCCGCGAACCCTTGAGCGGCACCTGGGCGGTCTCGGGCAGGAACTTCACCGTCAGCAGGCCGATGGCCCCGGCCAGCATCAGGTAGTAGGCCGGCATCAGGTCGTCCCCGGAGGCCGTGACCAGCGCGGCGGTCACCAGGGGGGTGGTGCCGCCGAAGGCGGAGACGGCGACGTTGAAGCCGATGCCCATCGCCGCGTAACGGACGGCGGTCGGGAACAGGGCGGGCAGCGTGGCAGCGCTCGGAGCGGCGAAGCAGGCCAGCAGAGTGGCGAGCAGCAGGACACCGAGGACGGGCGGCCCGGTGCCGTGCGCCTTGATCAGCAGGAAGGCGGGCACCGCCAGCACGATCATCGCGGCGGCGGCCACGGCGTAGACCGGCCGCCGGCCGACGCGGTCACTGAGCCGGCCGAGGAAGGTGATCAGCACGACGATCCACAGCATGCCGACGAGCACCAGGAGGTCCGCGGAGCCGCTGGAGCGGTGCAGAACCTCGGTCTGATAGGTCGGCAGATAGCCGGTGACCATGTAGTTGGTGACGTTGTACAGCAGCACCAGACCCATGCAGACCAGCAGCTCCCCCCAGTGGTTGCGGACGATGTCCTTGAACTCGCTGCCCGCCGATTCCTGCGCCAGGGCCTTCTCGTGTTCGTCCAACTGCTGCTGGAAGGCCGGGGACTCCTCCAGCTTGAGCCGCATGTAGAGGCCGATCACCCCGAGCGGCCCGGCGATCAGGAACGGCACGCGCCAGCCCCAGGACAGCATCTGACCGTCGGTCAGCGCGAGATGGAGCAGGGTGACCAGGGCCGAGCCGAGCGCATAGCCGACGAAGGTGCCGAAGTCGAGCCAGCTGGAGAGGAAACCGCGCCTGCGGTCCGGCGAGTACTCGGCGACGAAGGTGGTCGCGCCGCCGTACTCCCCACCGGTCGAGAAGCCCTGCACCATGCGGGCCAGCAGGAGCAACACGGGCGCGGCGATGCCGATCGTGCCGTAGCCGGGGATGACACCGATGGCGAAGGTGCCGACCGCCATCATGATCATCGTGGTGGCGAGCACCTTCTGCCGGCCGATCCGGTCGCCGAGCGGTCCGAAGAAGAGGCCGCCGAGCGGCCGGACGACGAAGGCGGCGGCGAAGGTCGCGAAGGAGGAGATCACCTGCGCGGCCGGGGAGGCGCCGGGGAAGAACACCTTGCCGAGGGTGGCGGCGAGGTAGCTGTAGACCCCGAAGTCGAACCACTCCATGCAGTTCCCGAGCGCGGAGGCACCCACGGCGCGCCGGAGCAGCGGCGGCTCGACGACCTGGACGTCACCCTCGCCGAACGCGCGTCGCTCGCGGCAGAGCCTGTGGGTCAGTTCCTCGCGCACCTGGCGGGGCAGCCGTGCCACGGCCTGCGGCGCCTGCGGGCCGCCCCGGGCATCGCGCCGCCCCTGCGCACCGGCACCGCTCACGAGCGCCTCCTTCCGTCGCGCCACCGGTCACCGCATGCCCCGATGGCCGATTCAGAAACGGAACCGCTCAATCCCATCCGGTACGGCGGTTGGACTTGCGCGGCGCCCGGGCGCAGGGTGGACGAGCCCGTCCGCACCCGGAGGGGCGACCCGCACGGCACCACCCGGAGAGGACCCGATGACCCACGTCGCGGACCCCGCACGCTACGACGGCACCATGCGCTACCGGCGTACCGGCCGCTCGGGACTGGACCTGCCCGTCCTGTCCCTGGGCTACTGGCACAACTTCGGCGACGACCGCCCCTTCGAGACCCAGCGCGAGATCGCCCTGCGCGCCTTCGACCTCGGGATCACGCACCACGACCTGGCCAACAACTACGGCCCGCCGTACGGCGCGGCCGAGCTGAACTTCGGCCGACTACTGAAGCGGGACCTCGCGCCGTACCGGGACGAGCTGGTGATCTCCACCAAGGCCGGCTGGGACATGTGGCCCGGCCCCTACGGGCAGGGCGGTGGCTCCCGGAAGTACGTGCTGGCCTCGCTGGACCAGTCGCTGCGCCGGATGGGCGTGGACTACGTGGACATCTTCTACTCCCACCGGCTGGACGCGAGCACGCCGCTGGAGGAGACGATGGGGGCGCTCGACACCGCCGTACGCCAGGGCAAGGCGCTGTACGTCGGCATCTCCTCCTACGACGCCGAGCGCACCCGGCAGGCGGCGGCGATCCTGCGGGAGCTGGGCACCCCGCTGCTGATCCACCAGCCGTCGTACAGCATGCTCAACCGCTGGATCGAGACCGACGGCCTGCTGGACGCGGCCGAGGAGGAGGGCTTTGGGGTCATCGGGTTCACGGCCCTCGCCCAGGGCCTGCTGACCGGCCGCTACCTGGAGGGCGTACCGCAGGACTCGCGGGCGGCGCGGGGCACGTCCCTGGACGCCTCCTTGCTGACGGACGACATGCTGCGGCGGCTGCGCGCCCTCAACGACATCGCGGCGCGGCGCGGTCAGACGCTGGCGCAGCTGGCGCTGGCCTGGGCGCTGCGCGACGAGCGGGTGACGTCCCTCGTCATCGGAGCCTCGCGCACCGAGCAGCTGGAGCAGAACGTCGCCGCGCTGGAGAACCTCGGGTTCGACGCGGAGGAGCTGGCCGAGATCGACAAGTACGCGACCGACGGCGGCGTGGACCTGTGGCGTGAGGCGCGGCTGGGGCAGCTGGGGTGACCGACCCGGGGGCGGTCCCGGGCGGGAGAAGGACACTCGGTGACACTCGTCACTGACATCGGGAATAAAGCTGACATAATGGACGTCATATGGACAGCGTTGTCAGCGCGGACGACGGCGTCGACAGATCCACTCGCCAGTTCCAAGGAGCCGTTTCCTCCATGGCACACGGAGCCCACCGCAGTCCCCTCCTGCCTCCCCGTCCCGACCTGGGCCTCGCCCGCGACTGCGAGGTCTGCCTCGGCTGGGGCACCGTCGTCACCCGCGATGGGGACCACGAACTGTGCCACATGTGCCAGGGCGTCCTCGCCGACGACAACGGTGTCTTCCGCTCCGAGTCGTAGCTCCCGGGCCCCCGACCGGACACGCGGTTAGGGACCGGCGCGCTGATCGTGGCGACGTACCGTTGAGGCATGGCCGCCCCTCCCCTCCCGGGTCCGCTGGCGCATCTGGCGCCGCTGCTCAGCCACTACGGCTACTGGGCCGTGGGGGCCGTGGTCCTGGTGGAGGACTTCGGGGTGCCCGCGCCCGGCGAGACGATCCTGCTGGCCGCGGGCGTGTACGCGGGCGCGGGGCGGCTGAACGTCGTGGCCGTGGCGGTCGTCGCGTTCGTCGCGGCCGTGGCCGGGGACAACATCGGCTATGTGATCGGCCGGTTCGGCGGGCGGGCCTTTGTGCACCGGTGGGGGCGGTACGTCTTCCTCACGCCGAAGCGGTTCCAGGCAGCCGAGGAGTTCTTCGGCCGGCACGGCGGCGCGATCGTGATCGTGGCCCGGTTCATCGAGGGCCTGCGCCAGGCCAACGGCATCATCGCCGGCACCACGGGCATGCACTGGCGCCGCTTCCTCGCCTTCAACGCGCTCGGCGCGGCCCTGTGGGTCGCTCTGTGGACGACCCTGGCCTACCTGGTGGGCAGCCACATCACGACGGTCTACGACGAGGTCTCGCGCTACCAGCTCTACGTCCTCGTCGCCGTATGCGTGCTGATCGCCGCCCTCGTCGCACGGCACCTCGTGCGCCGACGCCGCGAGACCTGACCCACCCGGCGACCCGACCCTCGCCGACCGCTCAGCCAGGCGTGTCACGGTGGTTTGCACCCGTGCCGACGGGCACTCGGGAAGAAGACCGCGACCTGCGTTCCACGGTCCGGGGCTCCCCTGGTTCGGAAGAGTGCCGGGGGAGCTTCGTTGCATCCCGGTCCTGTCCCGGTCTCCGGGTTCGTATCCGCCGCTCCTTCTACTACGGGGAGGTACGCGTGGCTACGGGGAGGTGCGCGTGGGCCGCGCCTTCGCCGTCCGGTCCGCCTCCGCCTGCCGGGTGTCGTCGTCGGCGCGCACATGGCCGCCGCGCAGGGCGGAGGCGAGCGCGGAGACCAGGGCCATGCCCGCGGCCACGCCGAAGACGACGGTCAGTCCGTGGTGGAAGGGCCCGGAGACCAACTCGGGGAAGAAGGTGTGGCCCGTCAGGGTGGCCCGCTGTGCGGCGGTCAGATGGTCGAGGGTGCCGCCGGCACCGAGCAGATGACCGATGGGGTTGTTGCCGAGGAACGTGGCGAACAAGGTGCTGACGGGCGGCAGCGAGGCCACCTCGTGGGCGGTCGAGGCGGGCACGCCGTGCGCCTGGAGGCCGCTGCCGAGCGTCTTCGGCAGGGTGCTCGCGAGGCCGGAGACCATGAGCGAGAAGAAGACGCCGATGGACAGGGCCGTGCCGGAGTTCTGGAAGGTGGAGCGCATCCCGGAGGCCACGCCCCGGTAGCGGGCCGGCACGCTGCCCATGATGGAGGAGGTGTTGGGCGAGGAGAACATGCCCTGGCCCAGGCCGTTGAGCAGCAGCAGCGCGGCGAAGACCCCGTAGTCGAAGTTCACGGGCAGGGCCAGCAGTCCGAGGAAGGAAGCCGCGACGACGAGCAGTCCCGCGGTGGAGAAGAGGCGGGCGCCGAAGCGGTCGGAGAGATAGCCGGAGACGGGCCCGGCGACCAGGAAGCCCAGGGTGAGCGGCAGCATGAAGATGCCGGCCCACAGCGGGGTGTCCTCGAAGTCGTAGCCGTGCAGCGGCAGCCAGATGCCCTGCAGCCAGATGATCAGCATGAACTGCAGTCCGCCGCGGGCGATCGCGGTGAGCAGGGCGGCCAGGTTGCCGGCGGCGAACGCCCGCACCCGGAACAGTGACAGCCGGAACATGGGCTCGGCGACCCGGCTCTCGACGCGGCAGAACACCAGCAGCAGGAACACCCCGCCGAACAGGCCCGCGAGCACCCAGGGGTTGCTCCAGCCGGTGGGGTGGCCGCCGTAGGGCTGGATGCCGTAGGTGATGCCCGCGAGCAGGATGCCCGCGCCGCAGGCGAAGGTGAGGTTGCCGAGCCAGTCGATGCGGCCGCGGCTGCCGGCCGAGGTCTCGCGCAGGCTCAGGTACGACCAGATCGTGCCCGTGATGCTGACCGGGACACTCACCCAGAACACCGCCCGCCAGTCGACCGAGGCCAGCAGGCCGCCGGCGAGCAGGCCGAGGAACTGCCCGGCGAGCGCGGTGATCTGGTTGATGCCGAGGGCCATGCCGCGCTGCCGGGCCGGGAAGGCGTCGGTGAGGATGGCGGCCGAGTTGGCGGTGAGCATGGAGCCGCCGAAGGCCTGCACGATCCGCCAAAGGATCAGCCACAGCGCGCCCGCGCCGGCCCGGAAGGGGTCGAGGGACAGGGCGACGGAGGCGCACGCGAAGACCAGGAAGCCCAGGTTGTAGATGCGGACGCGCCCGAACATGTCGCCGAGCCGGCCGAGCACGACCACGAGCACGGCCGAGACCAGCAGATAGCCGAGGATCATCCACAGCAGGTAGCCGATGTTGCCGGCCGCGAGCGGGTCGAGGCCGATCCCGCGGAAGATGGCCGGCAGCGAGATGATCACGATGGAGGCGTCCATCGTGGCGATCAGGACACCGAGGGTGGTGTTGGAGAGGGCGACCCACTTGTAGCCGGGGCCCGGGGGCGTGTCCCGGAGGCGGGCCGAGCGGGCGAGGCGGCGGCCGCGTATGCCCGCGGCGGGCGCAGGGCCGGTCACAGCCGTTCCGCCAGCCGGTCGAGCAGGGGCAGCACGTCGTGCAGGGCCTGCCGTTCCTGCGGGGTGAACTCGTCCAGGGCGTGGGCGAGGCGGGCCACGGACTCGGAGCGGCGCTGCTCCAGCACGGCCCGTCCCTCCTCGGTGAGGGAGACGATGGCCCGGCGGCCGTCGGCCGTGTCGGGGGTACGGCTCACCAGTCCGCGGTGTTCGAGCCCGCCGAGGGTGCTGGCCATCGCCTGCGGCCGGACGCGTTCCAGTTCGGCGAGCGAGCCGGGCGAGTCCGGACCGGTGCGGGCCAGCCGGGCCAGCACCGAGACGCCGGACAACGTCACGTCGCCGACGGCGTGCGCCTGACGCAGCCGACGGACGATCCGGCCCATGGCCAGCCGCAGTGCGGCGGCGAGTGCAACCGTGTCCATGGTTACTAATGATAGGTTTATCAGTCTGGACTGTTCAACCAAGAGTAAGCAATCAGACCGCCGACGGGCGGAATGTCCGGGGACCCAGAAGGAGCAGGCCAAGGGCGCTCACCCGGTCCGCGGCCGGTGACCTGGGGCTCGTGGGCAACCGGAGGATTCGCGGTGCAAGTCCCCTTGATCGAGGGTCCAGCGGGTATCCGAGCAGCGACGGGACGATCCGGTATGCGCAGGAAAGACCCCGGCGCCGCAGGAAGAGGGCAACGACGCATGGACATCTCGTTCGGGACGCACACCAGAACGCAGGCCCGCCCGGCGCCCCTGCGCTGCAGCCGCGCCTGGGACGACGCCGCGGCCGGGATCGCCGATGCCAGAGACACGGTGGCCGCCCTGCTCGCCCGGGTCCGGCCGGCGCCCCCACCACGCGCGGTGCAGGACGCCCGGCTGGTGGTCAGCGAACTCGTCACCAACGTGGCCCGACACGCCCCCGGCCCGTGCACCCTGAGCCTGGAGCTGCTGCCCGAGGCCGGCGCCCTGCGCATCACGGTGTCGGACACCTCCACCGGCGCGCCGCAGCGGCGCCCTCCCGATCCGCGCCGCGTCGGCGGCCACGGGCTGCACCTCGTCGCGATGCTCTCCCGCGCCCTCGAGGTGACCTGGCTGCCCCACGGTAAACGGGTCACCGCCACGGTGCCGCTCACCGCCGAGCGGGAGTGAGCGCCACGGGCTCGCCCCCCAGCACAGGCCCGGTCCGGGTCGGCCTCCACCCCCGCCTCCTTGCACTGGCACACCCGTCCCCCACCGTGGGCAGCTCAGCGAGGGCCAGGCCGTCGTTTCGGGCGCGCGGAGCCGGGGCACCCGTGCCAGGCTCGGTAGAGAGCACCGAGGGACGCAGCACGGGCGGAAGGCGAGCACGCGGTGGCGGTGTCCGAGGAGTGGAGGTCGGCGGAGTGGAGGCCGGCCCGGGGCGAGGGGCGCGGTGAGCGCCTGGTGTCCCCGCTGGACCGGAGGCTGCCGGCCTCCTCGGCCGGCAAGGAGTTCCCGCGCAAGGCGTTCCCGGACCACTGGCCTTTCCTGCTGCGCGGGTTGGCGCTGCCCAGCGTGCTCGTGCCGGTGCTGACGGGTGTCCGGCTGACGTTCTTCTTCCCAGCCGAGGAGCGCGGGCAGTCATGAGCGAGGAGGTACGGCGATGAGCGACGGCGACGAGGACCGCGTCCGCGGCCATCTGCTGTACGGCCCGCAGCCGGACGTGGCCGCGGCCTCCGGCTGGTCGGACGCCCCGCCCCGGATGGGCTTCTTCACCGACACCTCGGTGTGCATCGGATGCAAGGCCTGCGAAGTGGCGTGCAAGGAGTGGAACGCCATCCCGGAGGACGGTCTGGTCTGGACCGGCATGTCGTACGACAACACCCAGGGCCTGGGCGCCGACACCTGGCGGCATGTGGCCTTCATCGAGCAACGGGCGCCCTTCGGCGGGCAGGACCCCGGGGTCGCGCACGACGACGTCGACGTGTTCGCCGCCGCGGCCCGGCTCGGTGCCGATGCCTCCTCCCCCGGCCCGGGTGCCGCCACTCCCCCGCCCGGGCAGGCTCCCGAGGACGCGCCCGCCGGGCAGATCTCCCCGCTCGCCCCGGACGGCCGTACCGAGCTGCGCTGGCTGATGGCCTCCGACGTGTGCAAGCACTGCACGCACGCCGCCTGTCTGGACGTGTGTCCCACCGGAGCGCTGTTCCGCACCGAGTTCGGCACGGTCGTCGTCCAGGAGGATGTCTGCAACGGCTGCGGCTACTGCGTGCCCGCCTGCCCCTACGGCGTCATCGACCAGCGCAAGGACGACGGCCGGGTGTGGAAGTGCACGCTCTGCTACGACCGGCTCGGCGTCGGCATGGAGCCCGCCTGCGCCAAGTCCTGCCCCACGGAATCCATCCAGTTCGGCCCGCTGGAGACATTGCGCGAGCGGGCACGGGCCAGGGTGGCGCAGCTGCACGCGGCCGGGGTGACCGACGCGCGGCTGTACGGCGAGAGCCCGGACGACGGGGTCGGCGGCGACGGCGCGTTCTTCCTGCTGCTGGACGAGCCGGAGGTCTACGGCCTCCCACCCGACCCCGTGGTCACCACCCGGGACCTGCCCGACATGTGGAAGCACGCGGCGCTGGCCGCCGGTTCGCTGGTGGTCCTGGCCCTGGGCAGCTTCGCGAGGAGGCCGCGATGAGCGAGTCGGACGTCACCCGGCACGACGTGCAGCCCGGTGGGGAGGCGCCGGGCAGCGGCACGGGACGCCGCCGGCATCGGCGCCGCCGGGGCGAGCAGCCGGTGGTTCCGGACGCCGCGTTCTCGTCGTACTACGGCAAACCCGTGCTGAACAAGCCGACGTGGCGGCCCCTGGACATCGCCGGGTACCTGTGTCTCGGCGGTCTGGCCGGGGCGTCCTCGCTGCTCGCGGCCGGGGGCCAGGTCACCGGGCGACCGGGGCTCGCGGCTCCCGCGAAGCTCGGGGCGGCCGGGGCCGTCTCCCTGTCGCTGGCCGCGCTCGTGCACGACCTGGGCAGGCCGGCCCGGTTCCTGAACATGCTGCGCGTCCTGAAGCCCACGTCCCCCATGAGCGTGGGCTCGTGGCTGCTGGCGGGGTACGCGCCGCTGGCGCTGATCGCCGCGGCGACGGAGGTGGCGGGCCGGTACCGGCTGCTGGGCTCGGCCGCCACGGCGGCTTCCGCCGCCCTCGGCCCGGCCGTGGCCACGTACACGGCGGTGCTGCTGGCGGACACGGCGGTGCCGTCCTGGCACGAGGGGTACCGGGAGCTGCCGTTCGTCTTCGCGGGCTCCGCCGCCACCGCGGCCTCCGGCCTGGCCCTGGCCGCTGCCCCCACTGCCCAGGCGGGGCCGGCCCGCCGGCTGGCAGCGGCCGGGGCGGCCCTGGAACTGGGCGCGTTCCGCGCGATGAAGCGGCGCATGGGCCTGACCGCGGAACCCTTCGCACAGGGCAGGGCGCACCTGTTGCTGCGTGCGGCGCAGGCGCTGACGGCGGGCGGTGCGGCCCTCGCCCCCTTCTGCGGGCGGGACCGGCGCCTGGCTGTGGCGGCCGGGGCCGCGCTGCTCACCGGCTCGGCGGCGCTGCGCTTCGGGGTGTTCCACGCCGGGGTGGCCTCCGCGGAGGACCCGAAGTACACGATCGTACCGCAGCGGGAACGCCTGGCCGGGCGCGGCAGCTGAGTCACGACAGCCCGGGTGGCCCGGGGCGGCGCGGGTGATCCGGGTACGGGCCGGGCGAGAGGAGGCCCTGTGACAGCGTCGGCGTCAGCGGCGGACGGCCGGCAGCCGAGTGCCGAGGAGACCGGATTCGAGCCGGATCCGCAGCGGTGGCGGGCCCTGTGGGTCACTTTGGTGGCCGGCTTCATGAGCCTGCTCGACGTGACGATCGTGGCGGTCGCGCTGCCCACGATCCAGCGCGATCTGCACGCCTCCCCCGCGCAGGTGCAGTGGGTGGTGTCCGGATACGCCCTCACCTTCGCCCTGGCGCTCGTCACTGCCGGCCGCCTCGGCGACGCGCTGGACCGGCGCCGCATCTTCCTGCTGGCCCTCAGCGGCTTCGTGGTCTTCAGCGCGGCCTGCGGAGCGGCTCCCGACATCACGCTGCTGGTGGTGGCCCGGCTCGCCCAGGGACTGGCGGCGGGTTTCATGGCCCCGCAGAACTCCGCGCTCATCCAGCAGATGTTCCGCGGGGCCGAACGCGGCCGCGCCTTCGGCTTCTTCGGCGCCACCGTCGGCATATCGGCCGCCACCGGACCCCTCACCGGCGGCGCCATCCTCGCGCTGGCCTCCGGCGCCCAGGGCTGGCGCTGGATCTTCTACGTCAATGTCCCCATCGGCATCCTCGCCGTCCTGCTCGGCCGCCGCCTGCTGCCCCGCACCCGCTGCTCCGGCCGCGGACGCGTGGACCTGACCGGCGTGATGCTGCTCGGCCTCGGCGTGCTCGCGCTGATGTACCCGCTGGTCCAGGCGGACTCCGGCGGCATCGGACGCGTGTGGTGGCTGTTCGTGGTCGGCGCGGCGGTCCTCGCCGTCTTCGTCCAGCACCAGCGCCGCCTCGTCGCGCGCGGTGCCCAGCCGCTGCTCGACCCGCGCCTGTTCAGCACCGTGCGCGGCTACGCCGTCGGCGCCGGGGTGGGCACGCTGTACTTCATCGGGTTCAGCGGCGTGTGGCTGGTCTTCGCGCTCTTCTACCAGCACGGTCTGGGCTTCTCCCCGCTCCGGTCCGGCCTCGCCGTGACCCCCTTCGCCCTGGGTTCGGCCGGCGCCGCCGTGGTCTCCGGCCGGCTGGTCGACCGCTTCGGACGCCTGCTCACCGTGTGCGGCCTGACGAGCGTGATCGTCGGCCTGGGCGGCACCGCGCTGCTGCTCCGCTTCGCGCCGCTCGGTGCCGCGCCGTGGTACGCCGCACCGGTGCTTTTCCTCGGCGGTCTCGGCAGCGGCTGTGTGGTCTCCCCGAACATCACCCTGACGCTGCGGGACGTGCCCGTGCGGATGGCCGGCGCGGCGGGCGGGGCGCTGCAGACCGGTCAGCGGCTCGGTGCCGCGGTCGGTACCGCCGCCCTGCCCGGCTTCTTCTACCTGGTGCTCGGCAGGAGTCACGACTACCGCAGTGCCCTCGTCACCGCGCTGGGCGCCGCACTCGTCGGCATGCTGGCCTCCCTCACGCTCGCGGCGTCCGACTGGCGGCGCGACCGGCGTATGCGTCGAGCGCACCGGACATGCCCGGACGAGGTCGCCAACAGCCCCATGCACGCCCGGCAGACCTGACCGGGGCCCAGGCCCGGAGACGGCCGAGACGCCCGTTTGGCCGGGCCCAGCCGGGGTACTCCGCCGCGCACCAGGGCGAGAGATGCCGTGGCCGCGCGCATGCGGGAAAGTCGACGTACCGAGCGGGAGGAGTGGCTGTGGGCGTACGCACCTGGATCGACTCCTGGCCGGTCTACCGGCAGTTGACGGGCACCGATGCGCTGGGACGGGGCGCCGCGGCGAAGAGCGGGCCCAGCAAGCGGCTTCGGCCCCGGGTGGCCACGGCCGACCGCGTGGTGAAGTCCGTGTGCCCGTACTGCGCGGTGGGCTGCGGCCAGAACGTGTACGTCCAGGACGGGAAGGTCACCCAGATCGAGGGCGACCCCGACTCCCCGATCTCGCGCGGCCGGCTGTGTCCCAAGGGCGCGGCGAGCCTGCAGCTGACCACCGGGGACGCCCGCGAGCACCAGGTCCTTCACCGGCGCCCGTACGGCACCGAGTGGGAGCGCCTGGACCTGGACACGGCGATGGACATGATCGCCGACCGGGTGATCGAGGCGCGCCGGGCGGGCTGGCAGTGGGAGGTCGACGAGACCCGCACCCGGCGCACCCTGGGCATCGCGAGTCTCGGCGGGGCCACGCTCGACAACGAGGAGAACTACCTCATCAAGAAGTTTTTCACGGCGCTCGGGGCGATCCAGATCGAGAACCAGGCGCGTGTTTGACACTCCTCCACCGTTCCCGGTCTGGGAACCTCGTTCGGACGCGGCGGCGCGACCACCTTCCAGCAGGACCTGCAGAACGCGGACTGCATCGTCATCGAGGGCTCGAACATGGCCGAGTGCCATCCGGTCGGGTTCCAGTGGGTGGTGGAGGCCAGGGCGCGGGGCGCGAAGGTGATCCACGTCGACCCGCGGTTCACCCGCACCAGCGCGCTGGCCGACGTGCACGTACCGCTGCGCGCGGGCACGGACATCGCCTTCCTCGGCGGGATCATCAACTACGTGCTGGAGCACGGGAAGTACTTCCGCGACTACATCGTGGCGTACAGCAACGCCCCGGTGATCCTCCGGGAGGACTTCCGCGACACCGAGGACCTGGCGGGTGTGTTCTCCGGCCTGGACGGCCAGAACGGTTTCTACGACAACACCAGCTGGCAGTACGAGGGCACCGAGATCCAGGCGGCCTCCGGGGAGCGTGACCAGGAGTACGAGGAGCGCACCCGCGGCGGCAGTTCGGTGACCGAGGCGGCACGCGGCGAGGCGCACGGGTCGGGCGGCGCCGTGATCCCCGAGGGGGAGCCGGAGCGCGACGAGACGCTGACCCATCCGCGCTGTGTCTTCCAGGTGCTCAAGCGGCACTACGCCCGCTACACACCGGAGATGGTCGAGGAGGTCTGCGGGGTGCCGCGGGACCTGTTCCGGCGGGTGTGCGAGCTGGTGACGGAGAACTCCGGCCGCGAGCGGACCACCGCCTTCGCCTACGCGGTCGGCTGGACCCAGCACACGGTCGGCGTGCAGTACATCCGGGCGGCCTGTGTCCTGCAGACCCTGCTCGGCAACATCGGCCGGCCGGGCGGCGGGATCCTCGCGCTGCGCGGGCACGCCTCGATCCAGGGCTCCACGGACATCCCGACCCTGTTCAACCTGCTGCCGGGCTACATCCCGATGCCGCACGCCCACCAGAACCAGGACCTCGACGCCTTCGTGCGGGCGGAGGCGGCCCACAAGGGCTACTGGGGCAACATGCGCTCGTACCTGGTGAGCCTGCTCAAGGCGTACTGGGGTGACGCCGCGAGCGACGACAACGACTTCTGCTTCGACTACCTGCCCCGGCTGACCGGCAGCCACTCGGCGTACGAGACGGCCATGGCCCAGCTGGAGGGCACCTGCAAGGGCTACTTCCTGTACGGCGAGAACCCGGCGGTCGGCAACGCCGACTCCAAGGTGATGCGACTCGGCATGGCGAACCTGGACTGGCTGGTCGTCCGGGACTTCTCGCTGATCGAGTCGGCGACGTGGTGGCAGGACGGGCCCGAGATCGAGACCGGTGAGCTGCGCACCGAGGACATCCGCACCGAGGTGTTCTTCCTGCCGGCCGCCGCGCACACCGAGAAGGACGGCAGCTTCACCAACACCCAGCGGCTGCTGCAGTGGCACCACCAGGCGGTCGAGCCGCCCGGCGAGTCGCGCAGCGACCTGTGGTTCACGTACCACCTGGGGCGGATCGTCCGGGAGAAGCTCGCCGGGTCCACCGACGAGATGGACCGGCCGCTGCTCGACCTCGCCTGGGACTACCCGACGAAGGGCCGGCACGCCGAGCCGGACGCGGAGGCCGTCCTCGCCGAGATCAACGGCCGTGACGCCGAGGGGAGTCCGCTGTCCTCCTACGAGGAGCTGAAGCCGGACGGCTCGACGTCCTGCGGCTGCTGGATCTACTGCGGTGTGTACGCCGGCGGCGTCAACCAGGCCGCCCGCCGCAGGCCCGGCCGGGAGCAGGACTGGGTGGCCGCCGAATGGGCGTGGGCCTGGCCCGCCAACCGGCGCATCCTCTACAACCGCGCCTCCGCCGACCCGCAGGGCAGGCCCTGGAGCGAGCGCAAGGCGCTGGTGTGGTGGGACCCGGAGCGGGGCGAGTGGTCCGGGCACGACGTGCCCGACTTCAAGAAGGACACGTCGCCCGGTCACCGGCCACCCGAGGACGCGACCGGCCCGCAGGCGCTGTCCGGCGCGGACCCGTTCATCATGCAGGCCGACGGCAAGGCCTGGCTGTATGTGCCGTCCGGACTCACCGACGGCCCGCTGCCGGCCCACTACGAGCCGCAGGACTCGCCGTTCGTCAACCTGCTCTACGACCAACAGCGCAATCCGGTACGGCATTTGATGCCGACGCTGCCCGACAACCGCTACCAGCCGAGCGGCGACGAACCGGGCTCCGAGGTGTTCCCGTACGTGGCCACCACCTACCGGCTCACCGAGCACCACACGGCGGGCGGCATGTCCCGCTGGCAGCCGTATCTGGCCGAGCTGCAACCGGAGTTCTTCTGCGAGGTCTCCCCCGAGCTCGCCGCCGAGCGCGGCCTGGAACACACGGGGTGGGCGACGATCGTCAGCGCCCGCGCGGTGATCGAGGCGCGGGTGCTGGTGACCGACCGCATGGCACCGCTGACGGTGCACGGGCGCAGGCTGCTCCAGGTGGGGCTGCCGTACCACTGGGGTCCCAACGGCTACAGCACCGGGGACGCGGCCAACGAGCTGCTGCACCTGTCGCTGGACCCGAACGTCCACATCCAGGAGTCGAAGGCGTTCGCCGTGGACATCCGCCCGGGCCGCAGGCCCCGGGGTCCGGCGTCGGTGGAGCTGGTGCGGGCCTACCGGGCGCGGGCCGGCATCGACGAGCACACGGGAACGGAGCCCTGAGTCACCTGAGCACGAGGGAGTGGGTCCCGCGCGGCACCAGCTCGCCCACCACCGGCGCCCCGGGCACCTCACCGGCGACCAGCAGTCCGCCGGAGGTCTGGGCGTCGGCCAGCAGCAGCCGGGTGTCGGCGTCCGTGTCCCCGAAGTCGGTGTGCGGGGCGACCCATGCGAGGTTGCGCCGGGTGCCGCCGCTGACGTACCCGTCCCGTACCGCCTCCCTCGCCCCGTCCAGATACGGGACGGCCGCGGTGTCGACCACGGCGGTCACGCCGGAGGCCCGTGCCAACTTGTGCAGATGGCCGAGGAGACCGAACCCGGTGACATCGGTGGCACAGGTGGCCCCGGCCGCGAGGGCGGCCTCGGCGACGTCCCGGTTGAGCGCGGTCATGGTGGCGACGGCCTGCTCGAACCGCTCGCCGGTGACCTTGTGCCGGTTGTTCAGCACACCCACGCCGAGCGGCTTGGTCAGCGACAGCGGCAGCCCCGGCCGACCGGCGTCGTTGCGCAGCAGCCGCTCGGGGTCGGCGAGGCCGGTGACGGCCATGCCGTACTTCGGTTCCGGGTCGTCGACGCTGTGCCCGCCGCCGACATGGCAGCCGGCCTCGGTGGCGACGTCCAGTCCGCCGCGCAGCACCTCGCGGGCCAGGTCGAAGGGGAGCCGGTCGCGCGGCCAGGCCAACAGGTTCACGGCGAGCACCGGCCGGCCGCCCATCGCGTAGACGTCGGACAGGGCGTTGGCGGCGGCGATGCGCCCCCAGTCGTAGGGGTCGTCCACGACCGGTGTGAAGAAGTCGGCCGTGCACAGGAGCGCCGTTCCCCGGTGGGTGACCACGGCGGCGTCGTCACCGGTGGCGAGCCCGACGAGCAGCGGCGTGTCGCCCCCGGCGAGCCGGGGCGCGGCCAGAGCGGCCACCACGTCCTCCAGCTCTCCGGGCGGGATCTTGCAGGCGCAGCCGCCGCCGTGCGCGTACTGGGTGAGCCGCACGGGCGCCCGGCGGACCGGTGGGGATGTCGATGTCATGGCGGGGGTCTCCTGGGGCAGTAGCCTGACGAGCGGTGGAGGCGTGTGGGTGCCTGGTGGCCCTCCCGGTCTTCAAAACCGAGGGGCCCGAGGATCTCGGGCCGGCGGGTTCGATTCCCGTCCGCCTCCGTCCACCGCGTGCGTACGGCAGCGTCGGCGCTGGCCGTCGACGCGCTCGGTGTGGCCGCGGGCGTCCAGGAACTCCAGCAGCGGTACGGCCACCCGGCGGGTGGTGTCCAGCGCCCGCCGGGCCTGTTGAAGCGTGAACGGCTGCGGCAGGGTGCGCAGCACGACGGCGGCCTCGGCGTCGGCGCCCGGCAGCAGGACGATTCCGTCGGCGATCCGCAGCAGTGCACCGGCCGTGACGGCGGCAGCCAACTCCTTGCGGTCCAGGCCGAGTTCGGCGAGCCGGCCGGCCTCGGGAGCACGGAACGGCGCACGGGCGAGGTCCTCGCGCACGGCGTCCACGGCGGCGCGGACGGGCGGGGGCAGGGTGGGGCGGAGGCTGTCGGCGGGGTACAACCGGCCCTGGCGGGCGTGGAGTCGGGGCGTCGCCTCGGCGAGCGCGTCAACCAGGGCGCGGTCGGGCAGGCCGAGCAGACGGCGGGCCGCCTCGGTGGGCAGACCGGGTTCCAGCGGGTGTGCGCGGGCATGCCGGCCGACCTCGGCGGCCAGCCGGTCCCCCAGGGTGTTCCAGTACGCCGGGTCGACCAGCCAGTCCCCGGCGACGGGGCCTGGGGACACACACGTCCGGGGAGCGCCCGCCGAGCCTCCGGCCTCGGGTGCGGGAGGCGGCGGTACGCCCATCGCCCGCAGGTCGGCGCACCGGATCAGCCCGCGGCGGCGCAGTTCGGCGGCGGCGTCGGGACGGCCGGTCAGGCCAACGAGCTCGGCCGCCCGCGCCCGACCGGCACCGCGCCGGGTCAGCCGGGGCGGTCGTACGTCGAGGACGGTGGCCCCGCAGGGCATCCTGCTGCCGCCGGGTTCGCGCAGCACCGCGCGGTCGCCGACCCGCAGGGGCAGGCCCCGGGCGAGGGTGAGCCGTGCGGTGTCCCGGCCGAGCGGGCGGACGGTGACCGGTACGGCGGCGGTGCCGATGTGCAGGGTGACGGAGCGGGGCAGGTCGGCCACCGGCTCCCCGGTGACCCGCACGTCGATCACTTCACTGCTCAGCCAGCGGTCCGGGGTCAGCAGCACCTGGCCGCGGCGCAGTGCGTCGGCGCCCCGGCCGTGCACGTTGACCGCCGCCCGGGCCACCCCGCTGACCGACGTCCGCTCCTCGTGCAGGGTCTGCAGCCCGCGCACCCGGAGCACGGCCGCGCCGTCCCCGGTGACCAGCCGGTCGCCGACGCGCACCGTGCCCGCGCCGAGGGTGCCGGTCACCACGGTGCCGTGTCCGCGCAGGGTGAAGGACCGATCGAGCCAGAGGCGGACGTCGGCACCGGGGTCGGGGTCGGTCAACCCGTCGGCCAGTCGCACCAGTTCGCCGCGCAGCGCGTCGAGTCCCGCTCCGGTGACCGCGCTCACGGCGACCGCGGGCACCTTGCCGAGACTGCTTTGGGCCAGCCGCTCGACGGCCTCGATGCGTACGGCTTCGGGGTCGGCGAGGTCGCTCCGGGTGACCGCGAGGACGGCGTGCCGGACGCGGAGCGCGTCGAGGACGGCCAGGTGCTCCTCGGACTGGGGCTGCCAGCCCTGGTCGGCGGCGACCACGAACAGCACGGCGGGCACCGGTCCGACCCCTGCCAGCATGGTCGGCACGAAGCGCTCGTGCCCCGGCACGTCGACGAAGGCGAGGTGGTCCCCGCGCGGACCGAGCCGCGTCCAGACGAAACCCAGGTCCAGGGTGAGCCCCCGGCGCCGCTCCTCCTCGAGGCGGTCGGGCTCCATGCCGGTGAGGGCCCGGACCAGGGCGGACTTGCCGTGGTCGACATGGCCGGCGGTGGCGAGCACCCGCATCAGGTCCGCCTCTCCCCGGCCGGCCTGGCGCACCGCACGGCGTCGGCCAGCCGTTCGTCGTCCTGTTCGGGCACCGCGCGCAGATCCAGCAGGCAGCGGCCCGCCTCCAGCCGGCCGACGACGGGGACCGGGCCGGTGCGCAGCGCGGCGGCGTACGGCTCGGGCAGCGAGAGCGCCGCGCTGGGCAGGGTGACTCCGGGAGCGCCCCCGCCGCCGACGGTGGCCGAGGAGTCGACGGCGCGTGCGTCGATGCCGTCGGCGGCGAGTGCGCCTGCGAGCCGGTCGGCACGGGCGCGCAGGCCGGCCGGAACGGCGCCGAGGGCGAGAGCGGTCGGGGTGGGCGGGCCGGTGAGGGTGGCCTCCAGGGCGGCCAGGGTCAGTTTGTCGACACGCAGGGCACGGGCCAGCGGGTGTCGGGCGAGGGCGCGGACCAGGTCCTGCGCGCCCAGCAGCAGTCCGCACTGGGGGCCGCCGAGGAGCTTGTCGCCGCTCGCGGTGACGAGGGCGGCGCCCACGCGCAGTTCGGTGCCGGCGTCGGGTTCCTCGGGCAGCGCCGGATGCGGGGCGAGCAGTCCGGAGCCGATGTCGACGACGACCGGGACGCCGAGACCGGCGAGTTCCGCGGTCCCGGCGGAGCGGGTGAAGCCGGTGATACGGAAGTTGGACGGATGCACCTTGAGCACGAACCCGGTGTCGGGGCCGATCGCCGCGGCGTAGTCGGCCGCGGTCGTGCGGTTGGTGGTGCCGACCTCGCGGAGCCGGGCGCCGGTCGAGACCAGCAGGTCGGGCAGCCGGAATCCGTCGCCGATCTCCACCATCTCGCCTCGGCTGACGACGATCTCCCGGCCGGCCGCCAGGGCGGTGGCGGCGAGCACGAGCGCGGCGGCGCCGTTGTTGACGACGTGCGCGGCCCCGGCGGACGGCACGCGCGCGTGCAGGGCGCCGAGGGCAGAGCGGCCGCGGCGGGCGCGTACCCCGGTGGTCAGGTCCAGTTCCACGTCCGTGGGTCCGGCGGCCTCCTGGACGGCCTGCCGGGCGGCTGCCGACAGCGGGGCCCGGCCGAGGTTGGTGTGCAGCAGTACCCCGGTGGCGTTGATCACCGGGCGCAGTCCGCTCGCGGTACCGGGCAGCAGGGCCAGGGCCGTCTCGCTCACCTGCTCGGGCGGGATGCCACCCTGCCGGGCCCGTTCCTGCGCCGCGCGCACGGCGGCCTTCACCACACCGGCACCGAGCCGGTCCACCGCCGCCGCCAGCCGGGGGTCGCTGAGCAGGTGGTCGGTGCGCGGGATGCGGCGGCGGGCGTCGGTGCCGTCCGGCGGCCGTACGGCGTGGTCGGACGGCCGTACGGCGTCGTCAGCGGGCCGTGTGGCCGTGCCGTCGCGCCGTTCCGCACGGCCGGAGCGGGGCCGGGCCGCCCCGGGCCGCTGCTCCGCCGCGCCCGCCGCGCTCGCCGTCCGCCGCTCCATGCCGCGCCTGTCCCTCCGGTCCGGCCCGGGCCCGTCCGGGCTCCGCCCATCGTCCCCCAGTGCCCCGGAGCAGCGGTTCGACACGCCGGGAGGGTGTTGGCGGCGGCACCGCCCCCGGTACTCGGGGGCCCGGCGTCACGGGGGTGCGGTCGGCCGGGGCCGGTCGTCGCAGTCGTCGTCTCCCCCTGGGCCCTGCTGTGTCCGGGGCGGTGGGGCCTCCCCGGCGGTGAGGTGTTGCAGGACCTCGGCCAGTTCCTGGCAGGCCTTCTCCACCGAGCTGCGGGTGTTGCGCTGCTCGGTGATCAGGGCCGACAGCAGGAGCGCGGTCAGGGCCAGCGTGCCGTTGAACGCCTGGAGCTTCGCCATGATCTCGATCCGGCTCAGTCCTGCGAAGGCCCCGGCCCGGTCCGTCGCCGCGACCGTCGCCAGCACGGACATCAGCAGCGCGCACAGCACGCTGCCCACGAGCTGGAACCGCAGGGCGGCCCAGATGAGGAGTGGATAGACGAGGTAGAGCACGCTGATCGAGCTGTAGACGGCCACGGGCACGACCGCGCAGGTCACGACGGCCAGCGCGGTCGCCTCCTTCCAGCGGCCCAGGGGCGGCGGCCAGCGCGCGCCGTGCAGCAACAGCAGCAGCGGGGTGACGAGCAGTACGCCCATGGCGTCGCCCACCCACCAGGCCAGCCAGACGGGCCAGAAGCTGTCCACGTCCAGTTTGTCCGTGAGGACGAGCAGGCCGACGCCGACGCTCGCGCTGATCAGCATGGCGGTCAGCGCGCCCAGGAACACCAGGGCGACGCCGTCCTTCAGCCGGCCGAGATCGGTGTGGAAGTGGGCCCGGTGCAGCAGGAGCACCGCGCACACGGGTGCGGCGGTCTGCCCGGCGAGTGTGCCGAGCACCTCCATGCGGGGCGTGGTCAGGGACATCACGGCGAACAGGGCGCCGATCGTGATGCCGGGCCAGCAGCGCAGGCCGAGGATCAGCAGGGCGGCCACGGCGACGCCGGTCGGCGGCCAGATGGGGGTGACGACGGCGCCCTCGACGAAGAGTTCGCGCAGGAGTCCCAGCCGGGCCGCGGCGTAGTAGCAGGCCGCGACGGCCAGTACCTCGACGGCGTAGCCGCCCGGCCGGCGCAGTTCGTCGATACCCACCACAGCAGCCATCTCACACCGATGGCCGCAGGTCGGCGAGGCGGGAGCCGGGGCGGTCCGGCCCTATGGCTGAATCACGGGAGGGTATCCCGTGGCCGGCCGGGCCGGCCGGTGCGGGATCCACGTCGCCGGTCACGGGTGGCTTCCCGGGCCGTCCAGGCCCACGACGAGCACGGCCGCGTCGTCCTCGTGGCCGACGCTCCCGGCGCCCTTGATCACAGCGGCGGCCAGGGCGTGGGCCTCCAGCCCGGCGACGGCGGCGATGCCGGCGAGGCGGACGACCTGCTCGAGGCCGTCCTCGATGTTCAGTGAGGGGCCCTCCACCACCCCGTCGGTGAGCAGCACGAACAGGCCGCCGGTGGTGAGCCGGTGCCTGGTCAGCGGGAACTCCATGCCCTTGTCGATGCCGAGCGGCGGCCCGCCCTCGTCGGCGGCCACGCCGGACTTGCCGTCCGCCGTGGCCCACACGAACGGGATGTGGCCGGCCCGCGCGCTCTCCAGCACGCCGGTGGCCGGGTCGAGGCGCATGAACGTGCAGGTGGCGAACAAGTCGCTGCCCAGCGACAGCAGCAGGTCGTTGGTGCGGGCTAGGAGTTCGCCCGGTTCACCGGTCACGGAGGCCAGGGCGCGCAGCCCGGCCCGCACCTGGCCCATGAACGCAGCGGCCTCGATGTTGTGCCCCTGGACGTCGCCGATGGCCAGCCCGATCCGCCCGTCGGGCAGGGCGAACGCGTCGTACCAGTCGCCGCCCACGTTCAGGCCGAGGTTGGCGGGCGTGTAGCGGACGGCGAGGTGCAGGCCCGGCGCGGCGGGCAGGTCACGGGGCAGCATGCCGCGCTGCAGGGCGATGGCCAGCTCGACCTGGGTGCGCTGCAGCACCGCGCGCTCCCGTGCCTGGGCGGTGAGCGAGCCGAGTCTGGCCAGCAGCTCATCGCCTTCGTCCGTGGAGCGCTTGCGGGGCATCGATCACTTCCGGCGGGGCGGTGGCCGTCGATGACCATCCGCCGGCGTTTTCGGCAAACGCCTAGATTTTACCTATATCTAGTGATCCCGCCCCACGAGCGGCCGTGGTACGGCGCCCGGTCAGCGCACCTGGGAGTCGATCCCGGTGACCACGGCCGGCCCCAGAGGTGCGCTCCGCTCGTCCAGTCCCGCGTCCCGCAGGGCGGAGCCCGCGAGCCGGCGGGCCTCCTGCTCGGCGTGCGGGCCGGTGTCCGACTCGACGGTCAGCCGGAGGGTGAAGGTGTTGTCCTCGTTGACGCTGAGGACGTCCAGGCCCTCGGCGCTGCCCATCCGCGTGCCGTGCGGATCGGCGGGGCCGAGGGCCCTGGCCAGGCGGGTCCGGGTGTCCGTCCCGATGTCCGCGGTGAAGGTGCCGGGGACGCTGATCACATAGGTCGTCATGACGGTCCTTTCCTCGGGCGTCCCCCGCCTACCCCGATTCGCGCCCTTCGCACGGCGCCCGAGCGGACCGGGCGGCTCAGGCGCTGTGCCGGGCCCGGTGCCGGATGGCCGTGCCCGGTGCCCGCTCACAGCGGCGAGCGGGCCACCACCGTCACGAAGGCGCCGAACAGCAGGGAAAAGACCGCGAGGCCGCCGTAGACGACCACGGCGTGGGCCGGCCGGACCCGCCAGGTCCTGGTCAGCGCGCGGGCCATGGGGATGAGCAGCGGGAAGGCGGGCAGCAGGAAGCGCGGCTTGGAGGAGAAGGAGCCGGAGCCGCCGACCACGAGCAGGACCAGAACGCCGGCGAAGACCACCAGGACGAGAGGGGCGCGTTCCAGGCACAGCAGCGCGAACAGCAGCACGCCGACCGCGACGATCACCAGGGCCGCCGGATAGACGGCACCGCCCCCGTGCAGCAGCAGGGCCTTCGTGAAGCGTGCCGAGCCGAGACCGAAGTCGAAGCGGGAGTCCCAGGCGCTCTGCACCTTGAAGTAGCCGCCGAGCAGGTCTCCCGTCTGGCTGCCCACCCAGAGCACATAGCCGAGCCAGCCCAGCGGGGCTATCACGGCAGCGGCCCACAGGCTCGCCGGAACGCGGCCGCGCTGCCGCAGCACCTCGTAGGCGGCGGCGAGGCAGACGGCACCCGCGACCGCGAAACCGCTCGGCCGGGACAGGCCCGCCAGCGCGGCCAGTCCACCGGCCCACAGCCAGCGGCCCTTGAGCACGCAGTACAGGGACCAGACGGCGAGGGCCGCGAACAGCGACTCGGTGTAGGCGATGGTCAGCTCGACGGAGTGTGGCATGGCGGCCCACAGGGCGACCAGCGCGGTGGCGACCCCGCGGCCGTAGAGGTGGTGGCCAATGGCGTACACGCCGTACGCCGCGACGCCCGCGGCGATCCAGGAGATGAGCAGCGCGGCCTGGCCGGGGGTGAACGGCAGGACCGTGGTCAGCGCCCTGATCAGTCCGGGGTACAGCGGAAAGAACGCCCAGTCGCTCTGGACGGCGCCCTGCGGGGTGATCCAGATCTTGTGGCCGTAGCCCTGTGCGGCGATGTGCAGGTACCACCGGGAGTCCCAGGAGTGGGCGAAGCTCTTGACCAGCGGATGGCCCCTGAGGGCGTTGGTCAGGATCACCACGAGGACCCCGGCGAGCCGGACGGCCGCGAACAGGGCGAGGGCCGCGACCGCCCCCTCGGGGATACCGCGCCGGGCGATCCGGGGCAGGGTCGGGGGCCGCAGGGGCCGGAACGGGGCGGCCGCCTCGGGCCGCGGAACTGATGAGGTGCTCACTCTCTTGACCTTGGGCACGCCAGGTAAGACGGGCAATCCACGACCCGGGTTTCTTACGGACTTCCACCCTGATTCAGGAATCGGTCAAGGAATGGGCGCACATCCCTTACTCCGCCACCCCCGGCAGGAGCACTTGAGGGGTGTGGTTACCATATGAGCGCTGCCTAGCTCGAAAGATGGATCCGTGACTGTCAACGACGACTCGTTCACCAACTGGAAGATCCGCGAGGAGATCGCGGAGTCGATGATCCCGCTCATCGGGAAGCTGCACCGCGAGCGGGACGTCACCGTCCTGCTGCACAGCCGCTCCTTGGTGAACAAGTCGGTGGTCAGCATCCTCAAGACGCACCGCTTCGCCCGGCAGATCGACGGCGCGGAGCTGTCGGTCACCGAGACCATGCCGTTCCTCCAGGCCTTGGCCGCCCTCGACCTCGGACCCTCCCAGATCGACCTCGGCATGCTGGCCACCACCTACAAGGCCGACGACCGCGGGCTGAGCGTGGCGGAGTTCACCGCCGAGGCCGTCGCCGGTGCCACCGGCGCCAACAAGATCGAGCGCCGTGAGCCCCGCGACGTCGTCCTGTACGGCTTCGGCCGCATCGGCCGGCTCGTCGCCCGTCTGCTGATCGAGAAGTCCGGCTCCGGCAACGGCCTCAGGCTGCGCGCCATCGTGGTGCGCGGCGGTGGCGCGCAGGACATCGTCAAGCGCGCCTCGCTGCTGCGCCGCGACTCCATCCACGGCCAGTTCCAGGGCACGATCACCGTGGACGAGGACACCAGCACGATCGTCGCCAACGGCAACGCCATCAAGGTGATCTACGCCGACGACCCGTCGCACGTGGACTACACCGAGTACGGCATCCGGGACGCCATCCTCATCGACAACACCGGCAAGTGGCGCGACCGCGAGGGCCTGTCCAAGCACCTGCGCCCCGGCATCGAGAAGGTCGTGCTGACCGCGCCGGGCAAGGGCGACGTCCCGAACATCGTGCACGGCGTCAACCACGACACCATCAAGCCGGACGAGCAGATCCTGTCCTGCGCCTCCTGCACCACCAACGCGATCGTCCCGCCGCTGAAGGCGATGGACGACGAGTACGGCGTGCTGCGCGGCCACGTGGAGACCGTCCACTCGTTCACCAACGACCAGAACCTGCTGGACAACTACCACAAGTCCGAGCGCCGTGGCCGCTCCGCGCCGCTCAACATGGTGATCACCGAGACCGGTGCCGCCTCCGCCGTCGCCAAGGCCCTGCCGGACCTCAAGGCGAAGATCAGCGGCAGCTCGATCCGCGTCCCCGTGCCGGACGTCTCGATCGCCATCCTCAACCTCCAGCTGGCCCGCGAGACCACCCGCGAGGAGGTCCACGACTACCTGCGCGAGGTGTCGCTGACCTCGCCGCTCAAGCGCCAGATCGACTTCATCACGGCGCCCGACGCGGTCTCCAGCGACTTCATCGGCTCGCGCCACGCCTCGATCGTGGACGCCGGCGCCCTCAAGGTCGACGGCGACAACGCGATCCTCTACCTCTGGTACGACAACGAGTTCGGCTACTCCTGCCAGGTGGTCCGGGTCGTCCAGCACGTCTCGGGCGTGGAGTACCCGACCTACCCGGCGACGGCGGTCTGATCACCCCTCGTCACCACGCATACGGCCGCCGACCTGGGTTTTCCGGTCGGCGGCCGTCCTGCTGGGGCGCGTGCAGTCAGGCCTTGGCGGGCTTGGCGCAGGCGCCCGCGGCACACGCGGTGAGCCACTGGTCGAAGTCGGCGTCGTAGCGGGTGCCGATGCCGTCGTGATAGACGGCGTATCCGCCGGCCCAGTCACCAGCGCGGAAGCGGGCCAGCATGCGCTGGACGTCGTCGGGGTGCTGCTCGGTCATGTAGCGCACGGCGAGGTACCCCCACGGATAGGTGCGGATCACGTCGCTGTTGCCGTAGGTGTTCTCGAACAGGGTGCTCAGCTTGTACGTGTGCTTGGCCGCCTCCTGAATCGCCTGGTCGTCGGCGATGCCGCGGTAGCTGTACGACACGTACTCCGCCACGCCCTCGATCCACCACACGTCCGGCACGGTGGTCTCCTGGGCGAAGTCGCCCTTCATGTCGTCACGGCCGTCGAGGAAGTGCGTGTACTCGTGGTTGAGGTTCCAGATCCGGGCCGGGAAACCGTCGTCGGAGGGCTTCTGGTACATGATCGACGTGACGTGGTTGGCCGGGTCGGACGGGTTGCCGTCCAGGGTCATGCCGCCGTTGTCGGTGTCGATGCCGTAGATCGGGCCGGCGTAGGTCTGGTAGTCGGCGCGACTGGCGAAGACCACGAGCTGGATGGTGGACACGTACTGGCCGGGTATCGCCCCGTCGGCCTTGACCAACCCGCGGAAGTAGTCGCTCTGCTTCAGCACACTCGCGCAGGCGGCGTCGAGGTCGGCGGCGGTGAGCGACTGGGCGAGCACCGTGACGTTCGCATCACACCGGTGGGTGACGGGCAGGACGGCCCGGGTGAGCTTGCCGGGCAGGTCGCAGACGTCGTAGTAGGCGCAGTTGGTGCTGTCGTAGGCGTTCGCCTGGGTGGCCACGGCGACCCAGAGCCCGGCCGTCGGACCGGTCATCGCGGTCTCGTCCAGCAGGTCCTTGGTCAAGGGCCGGACGACGTCCTGCAGTTCGGGGTGCTCGACGTAACGCGCCACGTTCATTCCGGCGTTCGAGTCCAGGAAGGCCAGGTCGGTGCCCAGCTGGTCGGTGTTGGCGAGTGCGAAGTCGTACAGGGTGTCGATGATGCCCGGGTCGGCCTCGACCGCCTTCACGTAGTCCGGGTTCCAGTTGCCGCGCCACAGGGGCGTGTAGACGTCGTTCACGGCGCTGATCATGCTGGGGATGGAGTCGTAGGAGCTGTCGTAGTCGTTCAGCAGCCGCCGGTAGACGGACAGATAACGGCCCTGCTGGTCGGCGCTGTCGGTGAGGATGACGGTCTCGCCGAGGACGTCGCCGTTCACCGCCGTCACATCGCCCGAGTGGGCGCGGGCGAAGAAGGCGTCCAGACCCGCCGTGACGGCCGTGGTGAGGCGGGAGGTGTACGACCCCACGTCGCCGGAGTGGTTGAACTGCACGTAGTAACCAGCCCGCAGGAAGAGGACCAGTTGCGCGATGCTGCCGGTGTTGTCGCCCCGGTACTGCCCGGCCGCGCGCATGTAGGCGTTCGCGACGGTGAGCATCTGCGACTGCTGGAAGACGTCGTGCGCGTCCTTTCCGGTGACTGCGAAGAGGGTGTTGACGCAGTCCGTGGACGAGGCCTTCACGAAGGAGACCAGGGCGCCGCCGGTACGGCTGCCGAAGTCGGCCGGGGTGCAGGAGGCGGCCTTGGTCCCACCGTGCCGGGCGACTTCCATGCTGCGGGTGAACATCGGTGCGTGGGGCGGGAGTTGGGCTGGACTGAGCCGCCGTGGCCGACTGGTGGCCCGTTCGCCGGCGACGGTGGTCGCGCCGGTGGGCGACGGGGTCGCCGGGTGTGCCTGGGGCGCGGCCGCGGGGCCGGTGTGCGGCTGGGGTGCCGCCAGCGCCGGGGTGGCCAGCAGGCCGGCCACGGTCACACAGACGGCGGCGGCGCCGGCCATGCGTCTGGGCAGCGCAAAGCGATAGCGCATCTGGATTCCTCCACGAAGGGATGCGCCTCGGTGGGGTGTTGAGGCGTGTGAGGCACTGTCTCAGTGGGCCGCCTGCCCCAACAATGCCGTGTGACATAGCACATGACACTGTTCGCACATAACATCACGGTGTGCGTTTGACACTGCCACAGGGCCTAGGCTCCTGCGGCGCTCCAGGTGCGCGACGCCCACGCCCGCAGATGGGGGGCCTGGGCGACGAGATCGTGGTAGGCGGCCATGGCGGACTGGGACAGTGCCTCCACGACCTCGCCGGTGACGGTGTCGGGCCGCCAGGCCAGCACATAGCGGCACCACAGGGGGGAACCGGCCAACGGCTTGACCACCACATGCGGGATCGGCCGCAGCGTCGGCTGCACGAGCGAGACCCCGAGGCCATCGGCGATCATGCTCTGCAGCTGGGTCTGGTCGCCGAGGAACTCGTGCACGGTGACCGGGGTGAACCCGGCCGCCGCACAGGCGTCGTAGAACACCCCGGGCCAGCCGGCGCCGTCGTCCGGTGTCACGAACCACGCGTCGTCGGCCAGGTCGGCGAGCTGGACCTGGGCGCACTGGCGCAGCCGGTGCCGGGAGGGCAGGGCCACGAACGTCGGCTCGGTGACGATCCCGCGGTGCCGCACCGCGCTCGTGTGGCGCAGCTCCATGCCCGGGTAGTCGGCGGCGATGGCCGCGTCCACCGCGCCCTCCTCCAGCAGTTCCACGATCCGCGAGGACGCGTAGACGCTGGTGACGGCGAGGGACACCTCCGGCAGCCTGGTGCGGACACGAGAGACCGTGCCCGACAGCATGGGCGAGTTGGTCGCCGCCACGCGCAGCGTACGGCGGGCCGGCGCGGCCGCCGGGCGGTGGCCGATGGCGTCGGCGCGGGTCAGCACGTCGCGGGCCTGGGCGACGACCTCGACGCCGTAGCGGGTGGGCCGCACTCCGCTCGTGCCGCGCTCGAACAGCGGCTCGCCGAAGTGGCGCTCGATGCGGCGCAGCTGGGTGCTCACGGCGGGCTGCGAGTAGCCGAGCTGTGCCGCGGCGCGCCCCACACTGCCCGCGTCGGCGATCGCACACAGCACCCGCAGGTGCCGCAGCTCCAGCTCCATCGCGCCACTCCCCGTTTCCGTCTCCGGCCGGCCCCGGGAGATCCGTCCGCCTCTCCCGGTAAAACCGGTGCTCACAGCCACCGCCGGCCGTGGTCGCGACCGGCGGACCGAAGCGTCGCACTGCGCCGCGCCGGGCACAAGTCGCAGGTCCGCCGACCTCGGACCAGGGGGCGGCAGCGCCGGACCGTTCGATTCCTGCACCGCAAGCAGAGTGCCCTGCGTCACCGGCGCGCGCCGCCTCCCACTGGCTGGGCCCGCCGCACAAGCGGACGGGGGGCACCGCAGCTCCCGCCCGGGAGGCCGTGCCCGGGAGGCCGTACCGGCGGCCGGGCGTGCCGCACCGGTCTCCGCGCCCCCGCTCCGTCAGTAGGCCCGCGCCACCACTGCCACGTTCCCCGGCTGGTCCTCGCTCTCCGGTACCGAACCGTCCGCTGCGATCAGGCACCGCACGGACACACCGCGCTCGGCGAGCCCGGCCTCGCCCTCCGGGCCCAGCGTGGCCCAGGGGATGCGGGCCCAGCCGGTGGCGGCGGCCTCCGCGGCCTCCTCGAGCGTGGCCGCTTCGACCGTGCGGTCCTCGCGGCGCCGACGGGACTGCTCCAGCAGCAGCGCCTGGTCGTCCTCCAGCACTCCGGGCAGGAGCGCGGACAGCGCCTCGGCCGCGACCGGCTCCTTGGTGCCCGGGACACGGCGGACCAGCACGGCGGTGCCGTGCTCCAGGTCGCGGGGCCCCACCTCGATCCGTACGGGCACGCCCTTCAGCTCCCAGTCGACGGCGCGACGGCCGAACGGCACGTCCGTGCGGTCGTCCACGTGGACGCGTACACCCGCCTCCCTCAGCCGGTCGCCGATCTCGCGGACGCGGGCCGACACCTCCTCGTCGCCCTTGACGGCGAGGACCACCGCCTGGACCGGGGCCAGACGGGGCGGGACGCGCAGCCCGCCGTCGTCGCCGTGCGTCATCACCAGCGCGCCGATCATGCGGGTGGTGGAGCCCCAGGAGGTCTGCCAGACGTACTCCTGCCGGCCGTCCTGCGTCACGAACTGCGTGCGGAAGGCCTTGGCGAAGTTCTGGCCCAGTTCGTGGCTGGTCACCATCTGGAGTGCTTTGCCATCGCCCATCATGCTCTCGAGCGTGAGAGTGTTGACCGCTCCGGCGAACCGCTCCCTGGCCGTCTTGCGGCCGGAGACGAAGTCCATGGCGAGGACATCGCGCAGGAACGTGCCGTAGACCTCGCTCTGCACGCGGGCCGCGAAGGCGCGCGCCTCCTCGTACGTGGCGTGCGCCGTGTGGCCCTCCTGCCACAGGAACTCGGTCGTGCGCAGGAACAGTCGCGGGCGCAGCTCCCAACGCACCACGTTGGCCCACTGGTTGATCAGCAGGGGCAGGTCGCGGTAGCTCTGCACCCACTTGGAGAAGTATTCGTTCACGATCGTCTCGGAGGTGGGGCGGACCACGACGGGCTCCTCCAGCTCCTTGCCGCCCGCATGGGTGACGACCGCGAGCTCGGGCGCGAAGCCCTCGACGTGCTCGGCCTCCCTCGTCAGGTACGACTGAGGGATGAGCAGCGGGAAGTAGGCGTTCTGGGTGCCGGTCGCCTTGATCCGGGCGTCCATCTCCTGCTGCATCCGCTCCCACAGGCCGTACCCGTACGGTCGGATGACCATGGTGCCGCGCACCGGGCCGTTGTCGGCCAGTTCCGCCTTGCTGATCAGGTCCTGGTACCAGCGCGGGAAGTCGTCCGCCCGGGGCGTGAGAACGGGTGCCTTTGCCATGCCGGGCAGGCTAGGCCGCCGGGTGCCGACACGCGAACCAATAACCGCGCCCTTGACCCGGCCGTGCAGTACTGCAACTTTTATCGATACAACAAATCTCGGACAGGAGTACGTCCGTGCCCACCGCCACCGCGATCATCAACCTCGACATCGAGGGGCCGAGGATCAGTCGTCACCTGTACGGGCACTTCGCCGAGCATCTGGGGCGATGCGTCTACGGCGGCTTCTGGGTCGGCGAGGACTCCCCGATCCCGAATGAGGGCGGCATCCGCCTGGACGTCGTCGAGGCGCTGCGCGCCCTGCGCATCCCCAACCTGCGCTGGCCGGGCGGCTGTTTCGCCGACGAGTACCACTGGAAGGACGGCATCGGCCCGCGCGAGCAGCGCGCCCGGATGGTCAACACGCACTGGGGCGACGTGGAGGAGAACAACCACTTCGGCACCCATGAGTTCATGGCGCTGTGCGAACTGCTCGGCGCGGAGCCGTACATCAGCGGCAACGTGGGCAGCGGCACGGTCCGCGAGATGAGCGAGTGGGTCGAGTACCTCACCCGGGCGGGCGACAGCCCGATGGTGCGGCTGCGCCGGCAGAACGGGCGTGCGGAGCCGTGGCGGGTGCGGTTCTGGGGCATCGGCAACGAGACCTGGGGCTGTGGCGGCAACATGCGCGCCGAGTACTTCGCGGACCTCGCCCGCCAGTACGCGACGTACTGCCGCGACCACGGCGACAACAAGCTGTACCGGATCGCCTCGGGCGCCTCCGACGACGACTACAAGTGGACCGAGACGCTGATGCGGCAGCTCAACTGCTTCGGCTGCGAGGCCACCCCGCGCACCTACTACCAGGCCCTGTCCGTCCACTACTACACCCTGGCCGGGCCCTGGGAGGCCAAAGGCAGCGCCACGGTCTTCGGCACCGAGGACTACTACCGCACGATGGTCTCGGCCAGGCGCATCGACCGCATCCTGAGCCGTCACTCCACCGTCATGGACTGCTACGACCCGAAGCGCACCGTCGGCCTCGTACTGGACGAGTGGGGCACTTGGTGGGACGTGGAGCCGGGCACGAACCCCGGTTTCCTGTTCCAGCAGAACACCCTGCGTGACGCGCTCGTGGCGAGCACCCACTTCGACATCTTCCACCGGCACGCGGCCCGCCTGGTCATGGCCAGCATCGCGCAGACCGTCAACGTCCTGCAGGCCATGCTGCTCACCGACGGGGACACGCTGGTGCTGACCCCCACGTACCACGTCTTCGAGATGAACAAGGGCCACCAGGACGCCACTTCGCTCCCCGTCCATCTGCGCGCGGACGGCGCGCGGCGCCGGGTCGGGGACACCGAACTGGAGACGGTGTCCGTGTCGGCCGGCGTCAAGGACGGCACGCTCCTGGTCTCGCTGAGCAACCTGGACGCCGCGGAGTCCGCCGAGGTGACCCTGGCCCTGCGCGGCGGCCGGATCGGCGAGGCACGGGGGCGGATCCTCACCGCGGACAGGCTCCAGGCGCACAACACCCCGCAGACACCCGAGGCGGTGGCCCCGCGCACCTTCGACGGCGACGGCATCCAGGTCACCGACCTGGGGCTGGCCCTGACCCTGCCGCCGCACTCCTTCGTGACCGTCCAGGCGCCCATGACGGCGGCGGGCTGAGAGGAGAAGACATGGACCGGCCCCTTCCCGACCGTCCGCGGCGTCCTCCGATGGGCTGGAACAGCTGGGACTGCTACGGCACGACCGTCACCGAGTTCGAGGTGCTCGCCAACGCGCGGTTCATGGCCGACCGCCTGCTCGCCCACGGCTGGGACACGGTGGTGGTGGACATCCAGTGGTACGAGCCCACCGCCCGCGCCCACGGCTACAACGCGGACGCGCCGCTGGTCCTGGACGCGTACGGCCGCCAGCTCCCGGCGCCGAACCGGTTCCCCTCCGCCGCCGGCGGGGCCGGCTTCGCACCGCTGGCCCGGCGCGTGCACGACCTCGGGCTGCGCTTCGGCCTGCACATCATGCGCGGGATCCCGCGCCGGGCCGTCGCCGCCCGGCTCCCGGTCCTCGGTACGGCCTTCACCGCGGACGAGATCGCCGACACCGGCTCGGTCTGCCCCTGGAACTCCGACAACCGCGGCCTGAACCACGACCACCCGGGCGCCCAGGCCTACTACGACTCCCAGGTCGCCCAGTTCGCGGCCTGGGGCGTGGATTTCATCAAGGCCGACGACATGCTCTTCCCGTACCACGAACGGGAGATCGCCGCCTACGCACGGGCGATCGAGCGCTGCGGCCGGCCGATCCAGCTCAGCCTGTCCCCCGGCACGGACGTGTCCCTGGCCCGGCTGGACCATCTGCGCGAGCACGCCACGATGTGGCGGGTCTGCGACGACCTGTGGGACAGATGGGAGGACGTCGAGGCCCAGTTCGCGCGGATGGCGCGCTGGGCACCCTGGCAGGGCGAGGGCGGGTGGGCGGACGCCGACATGCTGCCGCTCGGCCGCATCGGCATCCGCGCCGAACGCGGTGCGGACCGGCTGTCCCGGCTCACCCGGGCCGAGCAGATCAGTCTGCTCACCCTGTGGCTGATCTCCCGCTCCCCGCTGATGATGGGCGGCGACCTGCCGACCAGCCCATCGGAGACCGTCGAACTCCTCACCAACGACGAGGCGTTGGCCGTCCTGTGGCACAGCACCGGCAACCGCGAGGTGCTGCGCGAGGGCGACCTGGTGCTGTGGACCGCCCGCGATACCGACGGCCGTACCCGTTACGCCGCCGTGTTCTCCCTGGCCGGCCGGCCCCGCCGGTACGAGGTGCCGCTCGGCTCGGTCGGTGCCCGCCCCGACGATCGCGTCCGGGAGCTGTGGACCCGTGCCGGCGTGGCGCACGACGGCCGGCACCTGGTGGTCGATCTGCCCGCCCATGGCGCCGCGCTCTATCGTCTTGCGCAGGACGGCGTGCGTCCTTCCTCGGAGTTCACCGGGCGGGAGTGAGCGTGGCGACGATCCAGGACGTGGCGAAGGCGGCCGGCGTGTCGGCGATGACCGTCTCCAACGTCATCAACGACCACCCCCACGTCCGTCCCGCCACCCGCGAGCGCGTCCTCGCGGCGATGGCCCGGCTCGACTACCGGGTGAACGTGGCGGCCCGCAACCTCCGCAAGGGCCGGACCGGCACCATCGGCCTCGCGGTGCCCGAGGTGAACCGGCCGTACTACGGCCGGCTGGCCGAGGCCGTCATCGCCGCGGCCGGCCGGCGCGGGCTGCGGGTGAGCATCGAGCAGACCGGTGCCCGCCGGGAGAACGAGCTGGCGGCGCTGGCCCAGTCCCGCAACCGGCTGTACGACGGGCTGATCCTCAGTACCGTCGGCATGGGGCCGGCCGATGTCGAGGCGCTGAGGGTGGACCACCCGGTGGTGATCCTCGGCGAGCGGATCTTCGGCGGGCCCGTGGACCATGTCGCCATGCCCAACGTCGAGGCGTCGGCGGACGCCACCCGGCATCTGATCGAGCGGGGCTGCCGGCGCGTGGCCGTGGTGTGCGGGGAACTGCGGGACGAGGTCGACGTCTCGAGCCTGCGGCACACCGGCTACCGGCAGGCGCTGGCCGCCGCCGGTCTGCCCGAGGACCCGGAGCTGGTGCGGAGCGTGTCCGCGCTCACCATGGAGGCCGGGGCCCGGCAGGCGCGGGCGATGGCGGCGAGCGGGCTGGACTTCGACGGGGTGTTCTGTGTGACGGACACCGTGGCGATCGGCGTGCTGCGCGGTCTGGCGGACGCGGGGGTGCGGGTGCCGGAGCAGGTCAGGGTGATCGGTTTCGACAACGTCGACGAGAGCGCGTTCCTCGTCCCGTCGCTGTCCACCGTGGATCCGGATCACGAGCTGATGGCGGAGCGGGCCGTCGCCCTGCTCGTCGCGCGGCTGGGCAGCGCGGGTCCGCCGACGGACCAGGAGGAGATCGTCGGCCCCTTCTCCCTGGTCCTGCGCGAGTCGACCGGCTGAGGTGACCAGCCGATTTGCCTAAATGCTTTAGGCAGCTCCATAATTGATTATGGTAGATGGGAGATCGATTATGGTTCGTGCGGGGCTCACGACCGAGCGCCTGGTCCGTGCCGGTGCGGACCTGGCCGACGAGGTCGGCTTCGACCAGGTGACCTTGTCGGCGCTGGCCCGGCGGTTCGACGTCAAGGTCGCGAGTCTGTACTCCCACCTGAAGAACTCCCAGGACCTGAAGACGCGGATCGCGCTGCTCGCGCTGGAGGAGCTGGCCGACCGCGCCGCCGACGCGCTCGCCGGCCGGTCCGGCAAGGACGCCCTCGCCGCCTTCGCGGACGTGTACCGCGACTACGCGCGCCGCCACCCCGGCCGCTACGCGGCGGCCCGGCACAGGCTGGACCCCGAGACGGCTGCCGCGAGCGCCGGCCCCCGGCACGCGCAGCTGACCCGGGCAATCCTGCGCGGCTACGACCTCGCCGAGCCCGACCAGACCCACGCGGTCCGCCTCCTCGGCAGCGTCTTCCACGGCTACGTCAGCCTGGAGACGGCCGGCGGATTCAGCCACAGCGCCCCCGACTCGCAGGAGTCATGGACCCGGATCCTCGACGCCCTCGATTCCCTGCTGCGCCACTGGCCCACCCCCTGAGCTCGTACGACCTCTCCGAACAGGCCGACACCATGCACACCACCCCGCTCACCGCCGAACTCGTGCGCGGTGCCCTCGATCTGGAACGCACCGCCCACGGACTGCTGCCGCACCGGCTGCCGGCCCGCGCCCGCGCGCAGTGCGCCGATCCCCAGCTGGCCCTGGCCGAGTCCCAGCCCTCCGGTGTCCGGCTGGTCTTCCGCACGCGCGCGACCACCGTCGAACTGGACGCCCTGCCGACCAAGCGGATCTACGTCGGAGCGCCGCCGCGCCCGGACGGCGTGTACGAACTGCTCGTCGACGGACGTCCGGCCGGCAGCGGCCGGATCGCCGGCGGCAACACGCTCACCATCGACATGAGCGCCGGTACGGCCGAGCACCGGCCGGGCCCGGTCGGTACGGTGCGCTTCTCGGGGCTGCCCGGCACCGCCAAGGTCGTGGAGATCTGGCTGCCGCACAACGAGACGACCGAACTCGTCGCCCTGCGCACCGACGCGCCCGTGGCAGCCGTTCCGCACCAGGACCGCAAGGTGTGGCTGCACCACGGCAGTTCCATCAGCCACGGTTCGGACGCCGCGGGCCCGACCACCACCTGGCCGGCGCTCGCCGCGTCCCTCGGCGGCGTGGAGCTGACCAATCTCGGGCTGGGCGGCAGCGCCCTGCTCGACCCGTTCACCGCCCGCACACTGCGCGACACCCCGGCCGACCTGATCAGCGTCAAGCTCGGCATCAACGTGGTCAACACCGATCTGATGCGCCGGCGCGCGTTCGGTCCGGCCGTCCACGGCTTCCTCGACACCATCCGCGAGGGGCACCCCGACACGCCGCTGCTCGTCGTCTCGCCGATCCTGTGCCCCATCCATGAGGAGACGCCGGGCCCCACTCTCCCGGACCTCTCCGCCCTGAGCGAGGGACGGCTGCGGTTCCGGGCCGCCGGGGACCCGGCGGAGACGGCGAGCGGGAAACTCACCCTGGGAGTCATCCGGGAGGAACTGGCCCGCATCGTGCGCGAGCGGTCGGCACAGGACCCGCGCCTGCACCACCTCGACGGCCGTGAACTGTACGGCGAGGCCGACTTCGGCGAACTGCCGCTGCCCGACGGTCTGCACCCGGACGCCGCCGCGCACCGCCGGATCGGCGAACGGTTCGCGGCGCTGGCATTCGCGCCGAAGGGACCCTTCGCCGACGGCGGCGGCTGATCCGCACGGTCCGGCTCACACCAGGTGGGCGAAGACCACGAGGTTGTCGGTGTAGTCCTTCGCGTCGTGGTCGTACTCCCCCGCACAGGTGATCAGCCTCACCTCGGGGCGCTTGGCGTCGGCGTAGACCCGGTCGCTGGGGAAGTCGTCCTTGGCGAAGGTCTCCTTGTCGTCCACGACGAACTCGGCGTCGCGTCCGTCGGCGCGTTCCACGGTGAAGCGGTCGCCGGCCTGCAACTCCTTCAGGTCGGCGAAGACGGCCGGGGAGGTCTTCGTGTCGACGTGTCCGGCGATGATCGCGGTGCCCTTCTCGCCGGGCGAGGCGCCCTTGGCGTACCAGCCGACGAGGTTGGTGTCGGCCGCCGGCGGCGGCTGGAGCTGCCCCGAGGCGCCGATGGTCAGGGTGGTGAAGGGGGCGTCCACGGAGATCTTCGGGATGAGCAGCCGGGTCGGCGTGGACCTGGGCAACTCCGTGCCGGCCTGCTGGGGGTCGGCCTGCTTCGGATCGCTCCGCTGGGGATCGGTCTGCTGCGGATCGGTGTACTTCGGATCCGTCAGTTGCGGGTCCGTCTGCTGCGGGGCGGTCTGGTGGGCGGCGGCGCTCGCGCCCGCGGCACGGGACGTCTGTGCGGAGCCGTCCGAGGTGTGGTGGCCGCCGAACAGGCTGACGGCGATGACGACGATCGCCACGCCCCACAGCGTCAGCCGCCGCCCGCCACGGCCGGAACTCCGCCCGTCCGCCTGCGGGTCCGCGGAGGTCGGGGAGGAGGGATTGGCTGCCATCGGACACCACCTCACTCGGGCACGGCAGCACGGGGATCTGGACAGGGGCGCCGGAGGGCCCGGCGCGCGGGAGGAGACGTACAGGGGCGCCTGCGCACGGGGACCGTGTGCGCACAGACGGAGGGGAGGGCCACAGGTGCGGGCCGCCGACACGGTGCGGGCGTCGGCGGCGGCCGCAGCCTTTGGAAGGCGTCGTTCGGTCAGGACGCCTGCTGTCCGGCCTTCTTGCGCCGCAGCATGTACATACCGCCGGCACCTACGGCCAGCACGGCGAGGCCGCCCGCGGTGACGCCCGGAGTGGCGAGAGCGCCACCGCCGGTGTGCATGCCACCGTGCGGCCTCTCGTGCTCGCCCCGCTCGTCGTGGTCACGGCCACCGTCCCGGCCGCCGTCCCGACCACCGTCCCGGCCGCCCTCGTCGCGACCCGAGCCCCAGTCGTCACCGCGCACAGCTGCGAGCGCGCCGCCGCCCGTGTGGACACCGCCGTGCGGCCCCTCGTGTCCCCGGCCCTTGTCGTGGCCGCCTCGGCCCTTTTCATGATCGCCCCGACCCTGGTCGTGGTCACCGCGGCCCTGGTCCTCGTCCCGGCCCTGGTCGTCGCCGCGGCCGTGGTCGTCGTCACGGCCCTGGCCCTCGTCCCGGCCGTGGTCGTCATCGTCGCCCCGGTCGTCGCCGCGGCCGTCACCTCGCACCGCGGCCAGCGCTCCGCCACCCGTGTGGATTCCGCCGCGCGGCCCGTCGTGTCCGCGGCCCTTGTCGTGGTTGTCGCCGTGATCATCGTCGTGGTCGCGGCCTGATTCGTGGTCACGGCCGTGGTCCTCGTCGGAACCCCGGTCGTGGTCCTGGCTGTAAGAGGAGTCGTCGCGGCCTCCGTCGTCACCCGCGGGAACGGCGAAGGCGGCACTCGGCGCGCCGAAGGCCAGTGCGGCGGTGGCTGCCGCCGTGGCCAGAAGCATGCGGGCAGAACGCATAGCTGTGTCCTTCCGTCGCGGCCGGGCAGCGGATCCCTCATCAGCTGGACAGACCCGGCCTCGACATGAACCACCGTCAGTGAGCGCGCAAGCTCCCACCATCCGAGCCACCCAGCCGGGTCATTGCGCCACCCGTCTGACCCAGCGATCCCGCCTCCGCGGCCCCTCGTCCGGGCGAATCACCCGGCCGCGCGCCGCTCCCGGACGGCCGAGCGCCGCACGCCCCGCGCACGCCGAAGCGTCGGCTCGTCGGCCGTCACGTACGGCCGGAAGAACCAGCGCGCCGCCTCCGCGGGCAGGAGCAGCCGAACGGGCGCGAGACCGGTCACCGGAGACCCGCACAGACGCCCCCGGGCCGAGCACACCGGGCGGCGGCGCCCTACCGCCAACTCCCCGCCCACTCGCCGCAGTTGGATGTCCAGGACGACCGCCGGAACGCCGCACTTCGCCGAGGCGGGGCGGCGCGCGAAATGCGCTCATCCGGCCCAATGGCGTCCCCCACTACGGTGATGCCCGGCCGCAGGGGTTCCGCGGCCGCCTCCCCCGCCGTGACGGCCGACCCCCACCCCTAGCTATGACCGGCCACCCCTTGTTATGACCGACGTCATAACGCAGTCTGGTGCCGACAGTACGCGGCAGGTCGACCTGACGGAGGAAGCAGTGGCGGACGCGATGGCGCGGGCCCTGTGGGAGCGGTACGAACCGGTGCACGATCTCGTGTACTTCGCACCGGAGGTGCACAGCGCGGCGGACGCGCTCGGGATGCGCGGATTCTGGATGGGGTACTTCGCGCTGCGCGCCGCACCGCTCGGCGCGGTCGCCCCGGCCGTTGTGACGAGCTGTTTCTACGTCTTCCACCCCGCCCGGGTGGCCCGGGCCCTGCCGGACGCCTGGACGTACGCGGCTCCCGCCGATGTGCTGGCCGCCCGCCAGGACGCCCTCGACGCGGCGATGACCGGACTGTTCGGACCGGACACCGTCGGCTCGGCCGAGTTCGCCGAGGCCGCCGACCTCGCCTGGGAGGCGGCAGCGGCGGCGGACACCGCGGGCCGCGTGCTGGCCGCGGCCAACCAGGCGCTGCAGCGCCCGGACCGCCCGACGGCGCGGCTGTGGCAGGGGCTGACAACCCTGCGCGAGCACCGTGGGGACGCACACGTGGCGGTGTTGGTGAGCCGGGGAATCGGGCCGGTCGAGGCCATGGTGCTGAAGGCGGCCGCCGGCGAGTCCGACGGGGCGTTCCTGCGGGAGACGCGCAGGTGGGAGCAGGCCGACTGGGAGGCGGCCGGGGCACGCCTGCGTGAGCGGGGCCTGCTCGGGGCCGACGGGTTGCTCACTCCGGCCGGCGCGGCCGTGCGCGCGGAGGTGGAGGCGCTGACGGACGCGGCGGCCGAACAGCCCTGGACCGCCCTCGGCGCCGACCGCACCGCACGCCTGGCCGGCCTGCTGGATCCCCTGGCCCACATGGTCGAGACCTCGGGCCTGCTGCCGCCGGGCAATCCGGTGGGGCTGACCCGCGGTGCGTACCCGGCCGACCACTGACCGAGTCCCGGACCGCCCGCCGGGGATGTCCCCGAGGGCGGCACCGGGTCGCCCGCCGCGAGCCGACCGGTCCGACGTGCCGATGAGGACTCAGGCCGGAACTCCATCCGGCCGGCGGTGGTCGGTGGCTGCGACTGCGGGCGCGATCTCCGGTGGACCGGTCGGCGCCCGCCCCGGGATGCCGGGGCGGGGGCACCGCGTGGAGGGTGGGGTGGTGGGGATTACCAGGTCACCGGTAGCCGCTCGGGGATTCGCTTCATGAAGCCCGTGCGCCACACCAGTTGGCCGGAGGGTACGGCGAGCGCGAGGTCCGGCAGACGGTCGAGGAGGACCTCGATGGCGATCCGGGCGTGCGCGCGGCCGAGTGCGGTCGCGGGGCAGTAGTGGGCGCCGCCCCCGAAGGAGAGGTGGTCGGCGGTGTTGTCGCGGTGGGCGTCGAAGCGGTGCGGGTCGGGGAACTTCTCCGGGTCCAGATTGGCGCCCTCGACCAGGACCAGGACCAGTTCCCCCGCCCGCACGTCGACGTCGCCCAGCCGGACGTCCTCCAGGGCGAGGCGGGGCAGGGCGTCGCCGATGGAGAGGTTGACCCTCAGCAGCTCCTCGACGCCGGGGCCGATCAGGTCCGGGCGGTCGCGCAGGAGGTCCCGGGCGATGGGGTGGGTGAGCAGGTAGACCAGGGCCATCGCGAGGAAGCCGGAGGTGGAGATCACGCCGGCGCCGAACATGGTGACCCCGACGGTGGCCAGCATCTCGTCGGTGAGGTGGGCGTACTCGGGGTCGTCGCGCAGCGCGGCGAGTTCGCCCATCAGGCCGTGCGTCGCCGGGTCGTCGAGCAGGGCCGTCATCCGGGCGATGTCCCGGTCCCAGTTGATCTTCGCGCCGGTGATCGGGCACGGCGAGTTCATGAAGGCGATGTCGAGGCTGCGCAGAAAGGCCGGGGCCTCGGTCTGCGGGATGCCGAGGATGCGGCAGTGCATGCCCGCCGAGTACGGCTCGCAGAACGCCCCGCGCAGGTCCGCCGTGGGGCCGTCGGCCAGCAACCGGTCCACGAGGCGGTGGGCGTCCGTGCGGAGCCACTCCAGCAGTCCCGGCGACTTCGGGTTGAGCGCCTTCAGCACCGCCCGGCGCAGCCCCGCCCCGGTGATGTTGCCCATGTTGTTCACGACCTCGGGCGGGATCGTGAGCGCGTACTGCCGGGGGACTCCGGGGGCCGAGGTGTCCTTCAGGGAGAACCGGTCGTCCTTGAGGACCTGGGCGCACAGGTCGTACGACGACACCAGCCAGGCCTCGTCGCCGGCGATGGTCCGCACGCGCCGTACCGGGGTGGTGGCGCGCAGGTCCGCCACCTCGGCGGGAACCTGGGTGCCGTCCCAGGAGAACGGGAAGTCGAGCAGGGGCGGGTGGTCGGCGCGGACGCCGGGGGCGGTGGTCATGCGGCGGTTCCTTCGAGGGCGGCGGGGCTGACGATGGCGTGGCCCTGGTTGCGGGAGGCGCGCAGGCCGGCGCCGCGGGAGTACAACAGCTCGGCCATCGGCAGCAGTTGGTGGTAGCAGTTGAGCGAGGAGGGCACCTTGAGGATGGCGGGGGTGTCCAGGAACAGCGGCGCCTCGGCGCACACGTACTCCAGGCACACAGCCCGCTGCTGCTCGGTCGGCGTCTCGCCACGCGCACTGAGGAAACGATTCACCAGGGCGTCGCAGACGGCCCGGAAGGCCCCGTCGGAGGCCAGGCGCGCCTGGAGCTCCCGGTGGATGTCCTGGTAGGCGGGGTTGGTGCGGAACTCCGACATCGGGTGCCAGTCCATCCGCAGCCCCTCGGGGTCCGCCGCCGACACCGCGTCACGGACTTTGGCGCGCACACCACGCAGGTTCTTCACCGCCTTGCGCCGGGCCTCGTCCGGTGGATAGCCGGACGCCTCGTACATCTCGGCGACGTACAGGTCGGTGTAGACGAAGTCGACCCTGTCGAAGTGGTCCAGTCCCCAGCGGGCGAGGTCGTGCAGGCGGCGGGCGGAGAAATAGCTGTTGCCCGGGGACACACCGATCACGGCGTGCGCGCCCTCGCCGAGGATGACCTCGCAGTGGGAGGTGTAGGGCTGGACTTCGAAGACGTCGGCCATCAGCACGGATGCTGTGGTCAAAGGGGAAATCCTCCGCCGCGCGCTAGTCCCGGCGGGGCCCTGTGCCCCTGGTGTGGCGACGCGGCGCCCTCACGCTAGCGGTACGGATTCAGCACGTGCAGTTACTGCGCGGTTTTGGCTGAAAACAGTTGTAGCAATGGTCAAAGTCGCCTACCGCGGAACTCTGTTGCGGGACCTACGCTGGGGCCGTGGTCAGCGGACACGAGGATCGCGAGGATCCGGCGCAGGTGGCGTCCCGGCTCACCGGACGTCCGGTCACCGGCGCACGGGCGGGCTCGGGATCGCCGGCCGGGGTGACCCTGGACGACGGCAGGTCGGTGGTGGTCAAACGGGGTGACGCCGCCGGGGCCGTACGCGCGGAGGTGGCGGGGCTGCGCTGGCTGGCCGCGGCGGACGCGGTCCGGGTGCCGGCGGTGCTCGGTCACGACGAACGCTGGATGGTGATGGAGCGGGTGCCGACCGGGCCGCCGGACCCCGCGGCAGCGCATCGTTTCGGCCAGGCCCTGGCCACTCTGCACGCCGCGGGTGCTTCGGATTTCGGAGCTCCGCCGCCCGGCGGCCCCGAGGACGCGTTCATCGGCCTCGCCCCCATGCGCAACACACCGTGCGGCGACTGGCCCGCCTGGTACGCCGAGCACCGCGTGCTGCCGTATGTGCGCGGCGCGGTCGACCGCGGCACCCTCCGCCCGGGCGAGGCGGCCGTGTTCGAGCGGGTCTGCGCGCGACTGCCGGACCTGGCGGGGCCCGCCGAGCCGCCCGCACGGCTGCACGGCGACCTGTGGAACGGGAACGTCCTGTGGGGCGCCGACGGCGAGGTCCGTCTCATCGACCCGGCCGCGCACGGCGGACACCGGGAGACGGACCTGGCGATGCTCCAGCTCTTCGGCTGCCCCCACCTGGACCGGGTGCTCGCGGGGTACGAGGAGACGGCGCCGCTCGCGCCCGGCCGGCGCGACCGGGTGGGCGTGCACCAGCTGTTCCCGCTGCTGGTCCACGCCGTGCTCTTCGGACGCGGATATGCGGAACAGGCGTTGACGGTCGCACGGAGCGCGCTGTCGCTCACGGGGTGACCGCCCCTTTCCGTCGCGCGGTGCAACGTCCTGGGCCTCATCGGCGTCATCGGCCATGCAGGCACACCGTCCTGCGGTGGTTGGGGCACCCCTCCGAGCTGTGGTTACTCAGCGTGAGGAAACCAACCACCCGTTCGATTCGTATAAGGACGTGAAAGCCGAATCAGGGAGAGACCATGCAACCGTTCACGCTCAACTACGCGCGCCCCGCTGTGCAGTTGGACGTCACCACTCCGTATGCGTACGACTCCGGACTGCAGTTGAACGTCCTCCCGGACGGGCGGATCGCCGCCACCGACCACGCGACCCTGAGAGCTCTGGGGACCACGACCTCGACGGCCGGTTCCAAGACGCACTTCGACGACTGAACGCGGGCCCTGGAAGATGACCGTGCTCATCCTGACCAGTGAAGAGGACGTGACGGCGGACATGGTGGTCCTCCGGCTGCGCGAGGCCGGTGTGCCCGTGGTCCGGCTCGACCCCGCCGACCTGACCAACGGGGTGGCGCTGTCGGGCGAGTACGTGCAGGGCGCCTACCGCGGGCATCTGTCCGTCGGCGGGCGCCTGGTGAGCATGGGCGGCCTGCGCTCCGTCTGGGTGCGCAGGCCCGGTGACGCCGCCGCCCGCGCCGCCCAGCCGTCCGCCTGGCTGACCGAGGAGTCGGCGCAGGCGCTGTACGGCATGCTGCGCACCACCGGCGCACGCTGGATGAACCATCCGGACGCGGCCCGCCGCGCCCGCCACAAGCCCTGGCAGCTGCACCTCGCCCAGGGCAGCGGCCTCGCCGTGCCGGCCACACTGATCACCACCTTCCCGCAGGCGGCCCGGGAGTTCGCGGAGCGCTTCCCGGATCTGGTGGTCAAGCCGGTGTCCGGCGCGCATCCGCAGGAGCCGCCGCGCGCGGTGCCGACCAGCCGGGTCGCGCCGGACGCCGACTTCTCGGCGGTGGCCTTCGGTCCGACGCTGCTGCAGCGGCGTATCACCAAGCGGGCCGACATCCGGCTCACCGTCGTCGGCGAGGCGCTGCTCGCCGCGCGCAAGCCGGCCGACCCGGACGCCCACCCGGAGGACGTGGACGTCCGCTTCGCCCCGTCGGTCTCTCCCTGGCTCCCGGCGGACGTGCCGGCGCGCGTCGCCGAGGGCGTACGGCGGTACATGAGGGGCGCGGAACTGGCCTACGGCGCATTCGACTTCGCCGAGGACGCCGACGGGATCTGGTGGTTCCTGGAGTGCAACCAGTCGGGTCAGTTCGGGTTCGTCGAGATGGACACAGGTCAGCCCATCGCCGCCTCCATCGCCAAGTGGCTTGCCGCGGACGGGGATCCGGACGGCGGGTGTGCGGGGGGCGACCGGAGCGCAGGCTCTTGAAGGTGCGGGGATCGGCTCGGAGAAAGGAACGCCACATGCGTATCGGACTGCTGGGGACGGGTCCCTGGGCCCGGGCGGCGTACGCCCCCGCTCTCGCCGGGCATCCCGGCGTGGAGTTCGCCGGGGTGTGGGGCCGCCGTCCGGAGGCGGCCACCACGCTGGCCGAGCAGTACGGCGTCCCGGCATACGACGACGTGGACGCGCTGCTGGCCGAGGTGGACGCCGTGGCCGTGGCCCTGCCGCCGTCCGTGCAGGCGGAGTTGGCGGTGCGTGCGGCTCGGGCGGGCCGTCATCTGCTGCTGGACAAGCCGCTCGCGGTGTCGGTGGCCGAGGGGCGGTCCGTCGTGGCCGCAGTGGAGCGGGCCGGGGTGGCCTCGGTGGTGTTCTTCACCGCCCGTTTCCAGAAGGAGCCGGACGCCTGGATCGAGGAACAGGCGGCCGTGGCGGGCTGGTTCACGGCCCGCGCGCAGTGGCTGGGCGCCGTGTTCACCTCCGACAGCCCGTTCGCGGCCTCGCCCTGGCGGCGGGAGAAGGGGGCGCTGTGGGACGTCGGTCCGCACGCCCTGTCGGTGCTGTTGCCGGTCCTCGGCGACGTACGGCAGGTCGTGGCGGCGGCGCACGGTCCGGCGGACACCGTGCATCTGGTCCTCGACCATGCCACCGGCGCGTCGAGCACGCTCACGCTGAGCCTGACGGCGCCGCCGGCGGCGGCCGGGGCCGATGTGGAGCTGCGGGGCGAGGCGGGCGTGGCGCTGATGCCGGGCAGCTCCGAAGGAGCGGTCCCCGCGCTCGCCCGCGCCACGGACGCCCTGCTCACGGCCGCTCGCACGGGCCGCTCCCATGCCTGCGACGCCGCGTTCGGCCTCCGTGTCACCGAGATCCTGGCAACGGCGCAGGCCCGCCTGACGGAGAGCAGGGACCTGGGGCCGGCCGACTGATCGCTCGGGTGTCATGGATCCTCCCCCCCGTCTCACGGTCGATCACCACCGACACCGAGCATGTCATCCGGCACTGACAACGCGATCGGCCCAGAAGTTGATCCACTCCCGTACGACGGGAAAGCCGGCCCTGGTGACGTGTGCGGCCCGGTCCGGCCCGCCCTGTTCGAGGGCCCGGCGGGCGTGGGGGTCGAGGGTGACGGAGTGGATGCGGCGCAGCAGGCCGCGGAACACGGTGTCGTCCGGCTCGGCGGCGAAGACGAGGCGGCCGGGGCGCTCGGGCAGGCCCCGGTCCGGGGTCCAGCGGTACAGGAAGCGCTCCACCAGCGGCATGTAGCCGGCCGCGCGCGGCGACGGCCCGGAGGTCCACGGCGGTCCGCAGCCGGGGGCCGGTGCACCGGCCGGCGGGCAGGTCGAGTTCCAGTTCGGCGGTCTGCCAGGGCGCCGTCCGCAGGAGTTCGGCCCCGGCCTCCTCCTCGCCCTCGACCACGTCGAACCAGTTGATCAGGAACGGCTCGGTGTCCTCGGGGCGGCCCCACCAGGCGGCGCGGGCCACGGTGCGGCCGTCGCGTACGGCGATGTGCTGCCGCTCGGGGCGGAAGCGGGTGCTCCGGTGCTTGTCACGGAACGCCGGCGGGTCGGGCATGGTGTGGAAAAGGTGCGTGGTGCTCGCGTCGAGCGTGCGGATGACCGGCATGGTCATGCAAGTGCGGCGGTGGGGAGGCGCTCCCGGTCAGACGTGGCACACCCGGGTGACGGGGAGGCGGGAGCGCAGGATGACAGTGGCCAGGACGCTCGCCTCCTTCCGTCCGGCTCGGGCGTGCCGCACCCAGGCTGTGCGGGCCGCCGCCGGGGCGTCCACGGATTTCGCCGACCGGAGCCGGGACCAGGGCACCGGTGCCCTCGGGGGAGGCCCCCATGCGGAGGGCGGCGTAGCTTGGGGATGTGAGATCGGTGCGCGGCGGGTCGTCGCATCGGGACCTGGAGGATCGCGGCTGGTTGCGGGGCGCGCCGCCGCCGCGGTGGATACGGGTGCTGCCCGTGCTGCTGCTCGTGGCCCTCACCACGGCCACGGTGATCACTCCGGACGCGCGGGACGCCGGTTTCCTGCTGGGCGCGATTCCGCCGCTGGCGGTGCTGTCGTACGGTCCGCTGGCGACCGCGGTGCTCGGTGTCGGGGTGGTCGCGGTGCTGAACATCCCCGCCACCCATCTCAACCGCCCCGGCAACACCGATCTGCTCAGCATCGTGTTCGTGGCCGTGCTGAGTGTGTTCGTGTCCTATGTGCGCAGTCGCCGGGACGCCCAGCTGGACACGGAGCGGGCGATCGGCGAGGCCGTGCAGCGCGCCGTGATGCCGCCGCTGCCGGACCGGGTCGGGAGCGTGGGCTGCGCGGGCTTCTACCGGGCCGCGCAGGACGGGACGCTGGTGGGCGGGGACTTCTTCGACGTACGGGACGGGCCGTACGGTGTGCGTGCGGTGATGGGGGACGTGCAGGGGCACGGGCTGTCGGCGATGGCGACGGTGGTGTCGCTGTTGGGTGCGTTCCGGGAGGCGGTGCTGGACCAGCCGGACCTGGAGTCGGTCGCCGCGCGGATGGATCGCAGGCTGGCGATGGACTCGGCGGGCGTGCGCAACGCGGAGCTGTTCGCCACCGGGGTGCTGCTGGAGTTCTCCGCCGACGGGCGTGCCGTGCGGGTGGTGGCCTGCGGTCATCCGGCGCCCGTGCTGCTGCACGACAAGGATGCCCTGGAGGTGACGGTCGTGCCGGGGCCGCCGCTGGGGGTCGGGCTGGTCGGCGTCGACCCGCCCAAGGAGGTCACCGTGCCGCTCGGGCCGGGTGACCGGCTCTTCCTGGCCTCCGACGGGGTCTGGGAGGCGCGGGACGCCGACGACGTCTTCTATCCGCTGCCCGCACGGCTGGCCGCCCTGACCGGCACATCGCCCGCCGAGCTCCCCGGGGCGGTGTGGACGGACCTCGTACGGCGGGGCTACGAGGTCCGGGACGACGTCACCATGCTGGTGCTGGCCCCCGCACCACCGGCCGCCTGACCGCCCCGCCGGTCAGCCCACGTCCCACAGGAAGCGGTGGGTGTGGATGCCGAAGTACGGGAACGACTGGATCTCGCGGACGCCCTCCAGGGGCCGTACCACGTCGTTGACGAAGTCCAGCAGGGCCTTCGGGCCGGGGGCGACCACCTCGGCGAACAGATCGAGGAGTCCAGCAGGCGCTGCAGCCGCTGCCGGGCCGCCGAGGCGGGCAGGCCGAGCTTCGGACCGAGGTCTGCGTAGGCGATGCGGCCGTCGGTCTTCAGCTCGCGCACGATGGCCCGGTCGATCACGGACCACGGCAGCAGGTGGCCCTCGATGCCTGCCCGGACACCCGCCTCGAAGCGCTCGGAGAGCTTGGTCATCCGGGCGAACGCCTCGTCGGTGAGGACGGGGCACCGACGTCGCCGGGGCGGGCGGTGCCCGCGCTGAATCGATCGTGCCGCCCAGAGCCCGACCCCGTACGGGTGACGCGTCTCCCCTTCCCAACTGACGAACCCACAGCCGGAGTTCGAACGTCCCGGCAGAAACGCCAGGCCTCGCCACCCCTTCCGCCGCGTAGAAATATCTACGAGCATGCATATGCCGAGGGCAGGCGGACGAGGACACCCGGAGCGACGCATGACGAACACGATGTGGATGCGGGGCGTGGAGTGGCTGGCCGCCGCGGCGGCCGACCCGCGCTCCTGCAAGCGGGAGTGGGATCACGGCGAGGGCATCGCGCTGCTGGAGGCGGGCCGCTTCTGGGACGTGGTGAGCGTCCCCGAGCGGCTGGGCCTGCTCACGCTCGACCTGCTGTGGCGGCCCGGGATGCCCGTGCCGGGCCCGACGCTGGTCGACACGGCGGTGGGCCGGGTCGGGTTCTTCCTGCCGCCGGACCCCTCCGGGGGCTGGGTCGGAGCCGGTCTGCGGTACGCGGCCAAGGGGGCCTGGGTCGCCGTACCGCCGCCGTACCGGCCCGCGCGCTTCCTGGAGTGGCTCGTGCCGCCGGACGGCTCCGGCGCACTCCACTCGCCCGGCGTCCTGGAGGAGGCGCTGCGGCAGGCCAACGGCACCCTCGCCGTCCTCGCGCCGCTGTGCGGGCAGTGACGGTTCAGGCGTGTTCGGGCGCGGGCCGCGCCCCGGAGCCGGCCCCGGCGAGTGCGGTCGACGGCGCGTCGGGTTCCGCGGGCACGGTGCGCCCCTGCGCCCGCCACTCGGCGACGAGGCCGGCGTAGATCGGTTCCCGGGCCCGGTCCGCCCGCGCCGAGCGGCCCGTCCGGCGCAGGCGGTCCAGCCGCTCCAGCCGGTCCAGGCGGTACGCCGGATCCAAGCGGTTCATGCCGGGGCAACGCCCGTCGGCCGTCCCCGCTACGGCCGGCCCCGCAGGCTCACCGGGTCGGGTGAGGCCATCGCCCGAACGAGGCCTTCCGCCTGTCGGACAAACATCCCGCCGGCGGGCGGCGAGGGGGTGGCCGCCCGCTGCGCCCGGCGGGCAGGGCGGGCAGGGCGCTCCTATGCTGGGTGGGTCAGGGCTCCGACGTCCCGCTCAGCGCACGCCCGGCTCTCACGTGCTTGGAGTCAGCCCATGTCGCGTACGTCCGCACGCCTGCTGAGGGGGGCCGCGGTCGCCGTCGCGGTGGGGACACTGACGGCACCGGTGGCCGCGGGGCCCGGATGGGCGTCCCCGGCCTCCGCACCGGCCGCCCTCGCCGCCGGCTCACCCAGCCCGATTCCCCCGGGGGCGGCCGTCCGTGACCTCACCCCCGCAGTGGCACGCCAACTCGACGCGGCGGTGCGCAAGGTGATGCGCGAGGCGCAGCTCCCCGGTGTGACCGTCGGCATCTGGACGCCGGGACAGCCGAGTTACGTCCGCTCGTTCGGGGTCGCCGACAGGAGCACCGGCCGGCGGATGGCGCCGGACCTGTACCTGCGCATCGGCAGCGAGACCAAGACGTTCACCGTGACCGCGCTGCTGCAACTGGTGGACCGGAAGATGGTGGGCCTGGACGACCCGATCGGAAAGTACGTCGGCGGAGTTCCCGACGGGAACAGGATCACGCTGCGTCAGCTGGCCGGCATGCGCAGCGGACTGTTCAACTACTCCGAGGACCCCGGCTTCTACAAGGCGCTCACCTCGAACCCCCAACGGTCCTTCACGCCACATCAGTTGCTCGCCTACTCCTTCCGGCATCCGGTGCTGTTCCCGCCGGGGCAGAAGTTCTTCTACTCCAACACCAACCTGATCCTGCTCGGTCTGGTGGTGGAGAAGGAGAGCGGGCAGCACCTCGGTGACTACCTCAAGCAGCACGTCCTCGATCCGGCCGGCATGAAGCACACGCTCTTCCCGGCCGGCAACGAGTTCCCCACCCCGCACGCGCAGGGCTACACCCGGCAGACGGCGAACGGCGAGGAAGCCGACGCGGCCGACTGGAACCCCTCCTGGGGCTGGGCGGCAGGCGCGATGATCTCGGACCTCCAGGATCTGCGCGTCTGGGCGCCCACGGTCGCCACGGGGCGGTTCCCGGACGGGACGCGCATGGTCGGTGCCGCAACGCAGCAGCAGCGGCTGACCACACCGCAGACGGGCTCGATCAGGGGCGCCGGATACGGTCTGGGCATCTTCGACGTGCAGGGATGGATCGGCCACAACGGCTCCCTGCCGGGCTACGAGTCCCTGACGGTCTACCTGCCCTCGACGCGGACGACGCTCGTCGCCCTCCTCGACACCGACACCGGCTACCGGTCCCAGGAGCCCAGTACCGCGCTGGGCGAAGCGATCACGAAGATCATCTCCCCGGCTCACGTCTACAACCTGCCGGTCGCCCGTACCGGATGAGGCACCCGCTCGCCAGGCCCGAGCCGGAAGGCGGGGCCGCGACCGGTCCCCCGTTCCGGTCGTGCCCCGCCGACAGCCGAAGCTACGTGCGCTGCCGGACACGGGCCAGTGCACCGGTGCCCGGCAGGGCCCGCACGCGACTCACCGGTGCACAGACGCGTCCGGTTGGTCCGGGTTCGCCGTGCCGGAGCCGGGCACGCCGAGCTCGGGCACGGGCAGCTCACCGGTGACGAGTTGAGCGAGGACGACCTCGTACAGGTCGGTGCCGCCGGCCGTGAGCCGGCGTTCCAGGACCGGCTCGGCGGCCCGGACGTGCTCGCGCACGGTCTGGGCGTGTACGCCGACTGCCTGGGCGGCGCGTTCGGCGTGCGCGTCGGCGCGGGTCCAGGCGCGCAGGGTGCCGCGCAGATCCCGGCCGTCCTCGTCGAGGCGGCCGAGCAGCCCCTCCGCCCAGGTGCGCAGCGCACTCGTGGCGAGCAGCCCGGTGAGCCGGGTCCGGGTCGGCGGACCGGGTGCGCCGCCCGAGAGGTCGTACGGACCGTGTGCGGCTTCGGTGTTGACGGCAGCGTGCGCGAGGGCGCGTACGGGCAGCCGGGAGAGGTCGGCGCCGAGCAGTGCGGCGACCCGGTCCATCCGGGCGCGGACCGTGTTGCGGCTGACGCCGAGCACCTTGGCCGCGTTCACGGCGGTGAACTCCAGGCCCAGCCGGGTGGTGGCGAGCAGTTCGGCGCGCACATGGTGCGGCAGCCGGTCGAGCGGGCGCAGCACGGCGGCGGCCCAGGACCGCAGCGCCGCGGGGTCCATGAGCTGTGCGGGGCGGGTGCGGGCGGCGTAGACGGCGTACCGGTCGGTCCGGAAGCGGGCCATGGCGAGGGCGGTGACGGCCTGTCCGTAGGCGGTGGCGGTCAGGGCGAGACTCTGCCGGGGACTGCCGCCGAGGAACGTGCCCGGCCGGTCGCCGACGAGGGACCGCAGCCGCTCCCCCACCTCGGCGTACGGGCCGACGACGATGACGTGTTCGTCCACCGCCGGGCAGCGCACGACGAGCGCCCGTCCCTCGGTGGCGTCCAGGCACGCGTCGGCGAGCCGGTCGCGTTCCACGGCGGTGTCCTCGAGGACGAAGACACGGGCGCTGTCCTGCTCCAGCAGGCCCGGCCACAGCCCGGCGGCGACCCGGCGGGCGGAGACGGTGTCCTCCACCATGAGCAGTTGCAGGATCGCCAGCCGCAGATCGGCCGTGGCCCGCCGCAGCCGCCGCCCGGACTCGGCCGACTCCCGTTCTCTGAGCAGCAGTTCCAGTACGCCGACGGTGTGGCCGAGGATCTCGGTGGTGCGCCGGTCGAAGGGCTCCGGGCGGGCCACGGCCAGGACGGCGCCCGCCGCGGGGCGGGGCCCCGGATGCGGTATCCCGACCAGCCGGACATGCCGTACCCCGTCGTCGAGCGACGCGGCGGAGACCCGGCCGGCGGCGACGTCGGCGACCACGGCGGGGTCGAGCGGCAGCCGCTCACCGGCGAGCAGGCCACCGCGGTCGTCCTGGAGGCACACCGACGCGCCGACGGTCCGGGCGAGCCAGTCGACGAGCCGGCGCGGATCGCGCCCGGCGGGCCGCAGTTGGTCCAGCAGCTCCTGCGCCCAGGCGTCGTCCCCGCCGTACGGCTCCTGGAACGCCGGGCCCCCCTCCGGTCGGCCGGCCACGTGCCCCTCTCTTCGCCTCCGAGTTGACCTGGGCTTACGCACCCGCACGTTACCCGACGAGGCGGTGACCCCGCGCCGGACACCGCTCCGCCGGCGGCCCGGGGGGGTGGGCGGCCGGCGGAGACAATGGCGTCCGGGGCCAAGGGGGGGAGGCCTCGGACGGCTCACGGGTCGCATGCCCCGAATTCCGGGAAGTACGCACAGGACTTTCCGGCGGGCGGTCGAAGCCGTACCCGGGTCAAAGTCCCCCACACGGAACCGGCGGTGCACGCCCGTCGGCCGCTGACGGCATAAGCTCGGTGAATGGCGAAGTACTTCGACGTGCACCCCGACAATCCGCAGCCGCGCAGCATCGCCCAGATCGCCGACGCGGTGCGCTCGGAGGCGCTCATCGCATACCCGACCGACTCCTGTTACGCGCTGGGCTGCCGGCTGGGCAGCCGGGACGGCATGGACCGGATCCGCTCCATCCGCCGGCTGGACGACCGGCACCACTTCACCCTGATGTGCCGGGACTTCGCGCAGCTCGGCCAGTTCGTCCGGGTGGACAACGACGTCTTCCGGGCCGTGAAGGCGTCCACGCCCGGCAGCTACACCTTCATCCTGCCGGCCACCCGCGAGGTGCCGCGCAAGCTGCTGCACCCGAAGAAGAAGACCGTGGGCGTGCGCATCCCCGACCATGTGGTCACCCAGGCCCTGCTGGCGGAGCTGGGCGAGCCGCTGCTGTCCAGCACGCTGCTGCTGCCGGACGAGGAGGAGCCGCTGACGCAGGGTTGGGAGATCAAGGACCGGCTCGACCACGTGGTGGACGCGGTGGTCGACTCGGGCGAGTGCGGCACCGAGCCGACGACGGTCGTGGACTTCTCCGGCGGCGAGGCGGAGATCGTCCGGCGCGGCGCCGGGGACACCGGCCGTTTCGAGTGAGGGTGCGGCCCACCGGGTGCGGCGTCGCCGATCTTGCGTGACAGCATGGGTGGTAGTCCCGGCGCCAGAGGCAACCGCCGCCCGACGCCCGTTCCCCCAGGGAGGCCTCTCCACCATGACCGATGTCCAGGGAACCGACCTCGACATCCGGACCGAGGACGGCGTCGCCGACGCCTACCTCGTCCACCCCGCGGACGGACGTCCCCGTCCGGGCGTGCTGTTCTACATGGACGCCTACGGCCTGCGCCCGCACCTGAAGTCGATGGCCGACCGGCTGGCCGCCGCCGGCTACACGGTGCTGGTGCCCAATGTGACCTACCGCCTCGGCCGGGCCCCGGTCGTCGAGCTGCCCGAGTTCATCGACCCGGGCGCCGACCCGACCATCTGGGAGCGGCTCGGCCCGATCGTGTTCTCGCTGACCCAGGACCTGATCGAGCGGGACTCCGCCGCCTATCTGCGCTGGATGGCCGACAGCCCGCTGGTCGCCGACGGGCCGGTCGCGCTCACCGGCTACTGCATGGGCGCCCGGCTCGCCCTGTGGACGGCGGCGGCGCATCCGGACCGCGTGGCGGCCGCGGCCGGGTTCCACGGCACGGCACTCGCCACCGACGATCCGACCAGCCCGCACCTGGGTGCCCCGCGCATCACGGCGGAGCTGTACCTGGGACACGCCGACAACGACCCCTCGCTGCCCCCGGAGCAGATCGAGCGCTTCGAGAAGGCCCTGACCGAGGCCGGCGTCCGGCACACCTGCGAGGTCTACCCGGGCGCCCGGCACGGCTACACGCAGGCGGACACCACGGCGTACGACCGCGAGGCCGACGAGCGGCACTGGGCGGCCCTGCTGGCCCTGCTGGACCGTACCTTCTGACACCGGTTCACGGCGCCTGCCCATGGTGGGCGCCGTAAGTCACTCCGCTCGTCGCATTGACATGCACGCGTCTCGGTACGAGCCTGAGAGCGCTCTCAAACAGGTACGGACCAATATCCGTACGACCCCGACCCCACACGGAGGTGGAGAGTGCCGCACAGGCTCACACGCCCCGCACTGCCACTCGCGGCAGCCGCAGCCCTCGTCGGCGGAGTGCTCGCTTTCGGCGCGCCGGACCACGCCGGCGCCGCCGTACCGGACACCATTGCGCTGAAGCTGACCAACAACTCGGGCCGCTCCGAACCGGTCTACGTCTACGACCTCGGCACCCAGCTGTCCTCCGGGCAGCAGGGCTGGGCCGACGCGAACGGAGGCTTCCACGCCTGGCCGGCGGGCGGCAACCCGCCGACGCCCGCCCCGGACGCGTCGATCGCCGGCCCGGCCCCCGGACAGTCGAAGACCATCCGGATACCGAAGTTCTCCGGCCGGATCTACTTCTCCTACGGCCAGAAGCTCGACTTCCGGCTGACCACCGGCGGCCTGGTGCAGCCGGCCGTGCAGAACCCCTCCGACCCCAACCGGAACATCCTGTTCAACTGGTCCGAGTACACCCTCAACGACTCCGGACTGTGGCTCAACAGCACCCAGGTGGACATGTTCTCCGCGCCGTACGCGGTCGGCGTGCAGCGCTCCGACGGCAGCGTGATCACCACCGGGCACCTGAAGTCCGGTGGGTACAACGGCTTCTTCAACGCGCTGCGGAGCCGGTCGGGCGGCTGGTCCGGCCTGATCCAGACCCGCTCCGACGGCACGGTGCTGCGCGCCCTGTCACCGCTGTACGGCGTGGAGACCGGGGCCCTGCCGGCGAGTGTGATGGACGACTACGTCAACCGGGTCTGGCAGAAGTACACGACGTCGACGCTGACCGTCACACCGTTCGCCGACCAGCCGAACACCAAGTACTACGGCCGGGTCTCGGGCAACGTCATGAACTTCACCAACACCTCGGGTGCCGTGGTCACCAGCTTCCAGAAGCCCGACGCGGACAGCGTCTTCGGCTGCCACAAGCTGCTCGACGCACCCAACGACGACGTACGCGGCCCCATCTCCCGTACGCTGTGCGCCGGTTTCAACCGCTCGACCCTGCTGGTCGACCCGAACCAGCCGGACACCTCCACGGCCGACTTCTACCAGGACCCGGTCACGAACCAGTACGCGCGTGCGGTGCATGCGCAGATGGCCGACGGCAAGGCCTACGGCTTCGCCTTCGACGACGTCGGCAACCAGGAGTCGCTGGTGCACGACGGCAGCCCGCAGCAGGCGTATCTCACGCTGGATCCGCTGAGCTGACGCACGAGGTGACATGCGAGGGTCCCGCCCCCGGGCCGACTGCCGGGTTGCGGGACCGCCGGGCGCCGCTCAGCCGGTCGTCAGATGACCACCGGCACCGAGCAGCGGGCGCACCGGCCCGTCGCCCGGTCACCGTGACCGGTCGGGTCACGGTGACCGGGGCGCGCCAGGGGCTCACAGACGTACGGTCATCGCGACGGTCACCTCGTCACCGGGCGCGAGTCCCTCCGGCCGGCGCACGGCGCTCTTGAGCGGCAGCAGGTATCCGCCGTCCTTGGGGAACAGGGACGTGGTGAAGTCGGTGCCGCCGATTCTGGCCTCGACCGGGATCACTCCCCAGCCGTAACTGGCCAGCGCGGCCACGTCACGGATGTCGGCGCATTCCGCGTCCGGCACGGGGACGAAGTAGTACGGCGCCGGCCCCCGCCACTCCACGACCCGTCCGGTGAAGCCGAGTTCCATGTCTGCCTGCCCCTCTCCCCGAACGGCTTCACAGCGTACCTGCCGAGGCCCCGCCAACCTCCGTCCGCCGATGCGTTGTTACCGTGCACGGTGTGTCTGACTCCTCGCGCGATACCGCACAGGGCGCCGGCTGGGGCTCGGCCGAGCCCGGCGTCTACAAGCAGCTGATGCCGGACCATGTCGAGAAGCTGTCGTGGCTGAATCCACGCACTCTGTGGGCTGCCCGCAACGGCGTGCTGGCGTCCTGGTTCGGCGACCCGACGGGTCGTACCCGCAGCCGCTGGGTGGCACGCCGGCAGGCGGTCGGGGCGCCCTCCGACAAGGTGATCGAGCGGGCGGACGGCGACCGGTTCTCCTTCATGGTCATCGGGGACACCGGGGAGGGAGACGACCCCCAGTACGCCGTCGTGCCAGGCTTCCTGAAGGCGAGTCAGGGAACAGACTTCGCGGTGATCACGAGTGACGTGATCTATCCGGTCGGCAGCACCGACGACTACGACAGCAAGTTCTTCCGGCCCTACCAGGACTATCCCGCCCCGATATACGCGATACCGGGCAACCACGACTGGTACGAGGATCTCGGCGCCTTCATGCGCGTCTTCTGCGACGACACCCCGCCGCTCGACCCCGAGCCCCGGCCGCGCCCGCTCGGCCGCGCCTGGTGGCGGTCCCTGCTGTGGCACCGGCCCCGGCCCGCCGACGAGCAACGGCTCGCTGCCGCCCGCAGGTTGCGCTCCGCACCCGGTCAGCAGGCCGTGCAGCCGGGACCGTACTGGGCGATCGACGCGGGTCCGCTGCGGATCGTCGGCATCGACACCGGTCTGCTCGGCACGATCGACGCCGAACAGGGTGCCTGGCTGCGCGAGGTCTCCCGGGGACCGCGGCCGAAGATCCTCCTCACCGGGTCACCGCTGTACGTCGACGGCGAGCACCACCCGTGCGCGATCGAGGGCGGGGGCACGGTGGACGACATCGTCCGGGATCCGGAGCACCACTATGTGGCCTCGATCGGCGGCGACATCCACAACTACCAGCGCTACCCGGTCGACGTGGACGGCCGCACCATCCAGTACGTGGTCGCGGGCGGCGGCGGCGCGTTCATGCACGCCACGCACACCATTCCGCGAATCTCGGTCGCGGGTGTCACCGAGCGCGACTTCCGCTGCTATCCGCTGCGCGGCGACTCCCTGGCCTTCTACAGCCGTCTGTACGGCCACCGGCTCCGGCTGCGCCGCTTCTTCACCCTGACCGAGGCGGAGGCGATGGCGGTCGTCGCCGAGCGCCTCGGCATCGAGCCGGGCCGCAAGCCCGCCCCCGACGCCCGGATCACCCGGCGCACCCGTCTGGTCGCGAGCCTCCTCGGCACCGGTGGCCGCCCGGACCGTACGTCCCGGTTCCGGCTGCCCGTGCGCAGGGCCTACACCCAGTTGTTCTCACCCAGCTCGGCCACCTACAGCCCGCCGTTCTTCAAGTGCTTCCTGCGGCTGGACGTCGCTCCGGAGGCGGTCCGGCTGCGCTGCTTCGCCGCGACCGGCAACCGGGCGCAGGAAATCGACCCGCCGGTCGAGGACGAGGTCGTCATCCCGCTGAAGTGATCACACGGTTGTCACACTCGCCTGCCAGAATCGAAGGGCGACGCGACGTACGACCGCTGGAGGAGCCCGTGCCGACCACTCCCCGCCCGCTGCGCAAGCTGGGCTTCCTCACCATCGGCCTGTTCGACCCGGCGGCCCCGGGCCGGGGCCACGAGTCCACGCTGGAGATCATCGAACTGGGCGAGCGGCTCGGCTTCGACAGCGCCTGGCTGCGCCACCGCCATCTGCAGCACGGCATCTCCTCCCCGGTCGCCGTCCTCGCCGCCGCCTCCCAGCGCACCCGCCGCATCGAACTGGGCACCGCGGTGACCCCGCTGGGCTGGGAGAACCCCCTGCGCCTCGCCGAGGACCTGGCGACGGTGGACATCCTGTCCGGGGGCCGGCTGAACCCGGGCGTGAGCGTGGGCCCGCCGATGCACTTCGAGCAGATCAAGGACGCCCTGTACCCGGACACGGCCGACACGGAGGACTTCTCCTACGAGCGGGTGCGGCGGCTGCTGGACCTGGTGCGGGGCAAGCCTGCGAGCGACTTCAGCGGGGTCGAGGGTTTCGAGGTGTTCTCGGACGTGGTCCAGCCGCATTCCCCCGGGCTGGGACGGCGGCTGTGGTACGGCGGCGGCAGCCTCGGCTCGGCGCGCTGGGCGGGCGAGCACGGCATGAACTTCCTGACCAGCAGCGTGGTCAAGGCGGAACAGCCCGACGGGCCCTGGGACTTCGCCGGGATCCAGCTGTCCCTCATCAAGGAGTTCCGCGCTCATCACCCGGACGGCGAGGCGGCCCGGGTCTCGCAGGGGCTGGTCGTGATACCGACCGACTCCGCGAGCCCGGAGCAGCGCGCCAAGTACGAGGCGTACGCGGCCAAGCGGCTGCCCCGCACGGCCTCACCGCAGGGGCCGGGCCGGTTGCTGTTCGCTGCGGACCTGGTCGGCACCTCGGCGGAAATCGCCGACCGGCTGCGCGCGCACGCCGCGTTCCGGGAGGTGGACGAGGTCGCCTTCGCGCTGCCCTTCACCTTCGAACACGAGGACTACGTACAGATCCTGACGGACATGGCGACGAGGCTGGGGCCGGCCCTGGGCTGGCAGCCGACGCGCTGAGGCGAGCGCCTCGGTCCGGGGGTCGGGGAGACGAACGCCGTCCGGTGCCGGCCGTCTCAACCCGCCCCGCTTGCCGACGGGCCGTCGGCTGACGCTTTCTCGGCTGACGGCCGCCGGCCTGACCGCTTGACAGCGTTGGCCTCACGGCTGACGGCTGACGGCTGACGGCTCCGGGTTCCACCCCAAAGGCCCGCCGCCCCGAGCCTGTTTCACCAGCGGCCCGGCTCCGGGCCCACCACCGCCTCCGACCGCCTGCCGTCCACCCCCACCGGCACGTCCCCCGCGAGCATCACCCGGTGCATGATCCGGGAGTGGCCCAGGTGGGCGTGGTCGCTGGGGGCGAGGTGGATGGTGGCCCGGTTGTCCCAGAAGGCGACGCTGCCCGGCTCCCAGCGGAAGCGGACGGTGTACTCGGGGCGGACCGCCTGCTCCACCAGCATCTCCAGGATCGCCGTGCTCTCCGGACGGGAGAGTCCGACGATCTCCTCCACGTAGTAGCCGTTGACGAACAGCACCCGCTCCCCCGTCTCCGGGTGCACCCGCACCAGGGGGTGCTCGGAGACGACCTGGTGGTCCAGGAGGTGACGGACGTAGGCGTCGTCTCCGGGCCGGGGCTGGTAGCCCACGCCGAGTCGGTGCTCGGCGCGCAGTCCGTCCACGAAGGCCCGGACCGGCGCCGACAGACCGGCGTAGGCGGCGGCCAGGTTGGCCCAGGTGGTGTCACCGCCGTAGGGCGGGACGGCATCGGCGCGCAGGACGGTCGCGGCCGGCGGGTCGACACGGGTCCCGTAGTCGCAGTGCCAGCCGCGCAGCAGGGTGCGCCGGCGGCGGTGCAGCCACTCGTCGCGCTCCATGCCGTAGCGTACGCCCAGTTCCAGCCGGTCGGCCGTCGTCTCGACCTCCGGGAAGTCCGGCGGCGAGTGCGGACCGCGGCGCGGCAGCACGACCGGTTCACCGAAGCGGCGGGCGAAGGCGACGTGCCCGGCGTGGTCCAGGTTCTGCCCGCGGAAGAAGACCACCTTCCAGCGGAGCACGGCCTGCCGGATCAGGGCCACCACGGCGCCGTCCAGCGGCCCGGCGAGGTCGACCCCGGTGATCTCGGCGCCGATGTGCCCGGCGGCCGGCCTCACCTCCACGCCTGGCACCCTCACCTCCACGCCTTCGCCCCGCTCCGCCTGCTCCGCGGTGGCCCTGTGCGTCGTCATGCGCGCTCCCGTCCTCGTCCGAACCGGCTCCACCCAAGATCGTGGCACCCCGGACCTCACACGGCGAACTCCCGGACGACCGTGTTCCGGAACACCGCCGTACCGCCGGCCGTGAAGAGGGCCAGCCGGTCGTCCACCAGGTACGGGAACACCTCGCTGGAGTGCACGTACCGGCCGTCGTCGACGAACATCTCGACGGAGGTGCGGTCCACCAGGATGCGCAGCTTCACCCGGCCGGCGCCCGGGTCGAAGGGCGTGCGGCTCTCCTGCCGGTTGCCGCTGGTGTCGGGGTTCACGGTGCCGCGCCGGTTGAGGAACGCGTAGTCGCTCCAGACGCCGGCGTCGATGTGCCGCCCGCCGTCGGGTGAGCGGCGCAACTGGACGCCCGCTCCACTGAGTTGGGACCAGGTGATCTCGGTTGTCAGCTCGTAGGAGACGCCCCGGTGATCGAGGAGCCGGGTGCCGTCGACGGTCAGGTCGCCGAGGTTCACCGTGCGGGAGACATAGGAGTCGAGCGCGGCGACCGGCGCGGAGGCGAGGTGGTAACCGCCCGATGCGGACTTCTTCAGCGTGATCTCGCGGACGACGGAGTCCGTGCCGTTGAAGCCGTCCGCGTCGATCGTGGGTGTGGTCTGTGCGTACGCCCAGTTGTTGAGCCAGCCGAGGGCGTACCGCGCCGTCGGGTCCGGTTGCCCGTCCGTCCCCCGTTTCTCGAAGGTGACCGCCGCGTACCAGTCCCAGCCGTGGTCGAGCCACTGCGGGTCGGCGGAGTCGGGGGTGAACGAACTGCCGTCGAAGGAGCCGGTCCAGTACGCGTACGTGTTGGGCTGCCCGGACCTCGTGCCGTCCGCGCTCGCCCCCAGGACCCACTTCGCCGTGCCGTCGTCGGCGGTGATCCGGAACAGGTCGGGGCACTCGAGCACACCGACGCCATCTTTGAGGTAACTGCCTGCGGAGGTCCAGGATTTGAGGTCGGTGGAGTGGTAGAAACCGATCCTGTCACGTTCGGCGAGGGCCATCACCCAGCGGTCGTGGTCGTCGTCGCGGATCACCTTCGGGTCGCGGAAGTCGGCGCCCGCACCCGGACTGGCCAGTACGGGGTCGGTGCCGTAGTTGGTGAAGGTGCGGCCGCCGTCCGTCGAGTAGTACAGGAACTGCTCCTGGTGGTCGGTGCCCCCGCCGGGTGACATGGTGACGACGGCGATCACCGCGCCCGCGCCGAATCCGGCCGTGTTGTCGCTGTCGACCACCGCCGAGCCCGACCAGACGTCGCCGTTGACGGTGGTGTCCTTGGGGACGGCGATCCCCCGGTCGGTGAAGGAGACCAGGTCGGTGCTGGTGGCCAGGCGCCAGGCGGTGCCCACCTCGCCCCCGGCGAGGTAGTCGGCGTTGTAGAGGTAGTAGTAGTGGTACTCGCCGTTGATCCAGACCGGCCGCTGGGGGTCGTTCTTCCACTGGCCGGGCACCGTGAAGTGGTAGTCCGCCCGGTAACTCAGGCACCCCGGCGCCGACTTGGGACGCGGCCGCGGCCCGGCCCCGGCGGGTGTCGCGGGCAGCAGTGCCGCGCCGGCTCCGGCGGCGGTCGCGGCGAAGAGGGCTCTTCTGGTCGGGCCGCGCATCACGCATCGGTCCTCTCGTGACGACTCATGGCACCAGGACTGTGGGACCTAACTCGTTAAAGGTCAAGTGTTCCCGCACCTTGACAGGGGCGTAACACGTTTCTCATCATCTGGGGCATCTCACGTTGACTAACACGAGTTAGGCACCCTGGATGACCGACTCGCACCTCTCCCGCCGCGCACTGCTGCGGTACGGCGCCTACGGCGCGGGGGCCGCGGCCCTCGCCGGTACCGCCGCGAGCTGGGACCGACTCACCGGAGCGGACATTCCGGGCCGCAACGACGGCTCGCTGGTCGTCGCGACCCTGGGCTCCGCGTTCTCCCCGGACGGAATCCGCGCGCTGGTCGCGGGCTTCCGCAGGCTGCACCCCGACATCAAGGTCCGTATCAACGCGGTACAGGCCGTGGACTGGCCGGACTTCTTCGCCAAGATCCTCACGCAGATCGCCGCCGGCACCGCGCCCGACCTGGTCTACGTGGCCACCGAGGGGGTGCAGTTGTTCGCCCGGCACCTGGGCGTGCCGCTGGACCGCTGGGTGAAGCGGGACGCAGCGGAACTGAAGGAGTACTTCGCCGACGTCCATCCCTCGCTGGTGGAGTCGATGATGTACGAGGGCAGCCTGTACCAGCTGCCGATCGAGTTCAACGCGGCCGACATGTACCTCAACTCACGGGTGCTGCAACGGGCGGGCGCGGACCTCCCGGCGGACGGCTGGACGCGGGACGACTTCACCGCCCTGCTGCGCCGGATGAAGAAGGCCAACGACTCCCATTTCACGCCGTACTTCTGGACCAACCGGCTGTGGGGCGGGGTGGTGCCCTGGCTGTTCGCGAACGGCACCAACCTGCTCGCCGAGTCCAGGGCGCCCGGCGGCCGCTGGCTCTGGGACGCCTTCTATCCGGCGGCGCAGCGGCAGGGGCGCGGGGGCGGCTTCCGCTGGACGACCCCGCAGGCGACCAACGCCCGGGCCGAGGAGGTGTACGACTATCTCGCCGCCCTGATCCAGGAGGGGCTGTGCACCCGGCCCGAGGGCGGCAACGGCCAGAACCTCATCGGCGTGTTCTCCACCGGCCGGGTCGGGGTGACGCCCGCCGGCGGTTTCTGGGCGGGCGGTCTGCATCTGGCCGGCATGCGCGACGACGCCTTCGACGTCACGTACTTCCCGCGCTGGCGCACCCAGCGGCACCAGTTCGGCGCGGCGGGCTACGCGCTGCTGCGCACGTCCAAGAAGCAGGACGCGGCCTGGGAGTTCATCAAGTACTCGGCCCGGCTGGACACCCTGACCGAGCTGTTCTCGACCAACCAGACCACCCCGGCCCGCCGTTCGATGCTGACGGCAGCCCGCTATCGGCAGACCGGCCCGGCGCACTGGCGGGTCTTCTACGACACCCTCGACAAGTTCCCCGACACCGGTCCCATTCCGGCCCCGCCGCAGGTCGCCGAGGTGACCCAGGTGCTGCTGAAGCACACCGGGACGGCCCTGGCGAGCCCGCGCTCGGTCGGGCCCGCGCTGCGGCGGATGCAGGGCGATCTGGAGAAGGCCATGGAGCGTGACGTATGACCGACACGACGGACACGACGGGCCCCCGGATCGCCACCGCCCCGGCCCGGGCCGCGACCTCGCACACGGCGGCCGTGCGGCGTTCGGCGCGCGAGCGGGGCACACGGCTGCTGGCGGCGCTGTTCCTGGCCCCGACCGTCGTCGGGATCGTGGTCTTCACGGTCGTACCGATCATCGGCTCGGTCGTGTTGAGCCTCTTCCACTGGAACGTGATCGACTCGCCGGGTTTCGCCGGGACGGCCAACTATCGCGAGGTGTTCACCGATTCGACCGTGTTGGTGTCCTTCCGCAACACGCTCGTCTTCATGGTGCTCGCGGTCGCCGCGCAGTTGCTGATCGCTCTTTCGCTCGCACTCACGCTGAACGGCCGCATGCCCGCCTGGCTGCGCTCGGTCTTCCGCTCGGCGTTCTTCTTCCCGCTCGTGCTGTCGGCCGCGTCCATTTCCGTCGTGATGAAGTACCTGTTCAACCAGGACTTCGGAGTGGTCAACTGGCTGATCGGACTGTTCGGGATCGCTCCCGTGCCCTGGCTGACCTCCGAGCACGGCGCGATGGCCACGGTGATCATCGTGTACGTCTGGCAACAGTTCGGTTTCTCGTTCCTGCTGTTCGTGGGCGGTCTGAACAACATCCCCAAGGAGATCCACGAGGCGGCCGCCCTGGACGGCGCGACGGGCCTGCGCAAGCACCTCGCCATCACCCTCCCGCTGCTCTCCCCCACCCTGCTGGTGGCCTCGGTGGTCGGCATCATCAACGCCCTGCAGGTCTTCGAGCAGCCGTATGTCCTCACCGACGGCGGGCCCGGCGACTCCACCCGCACGGTGGTGATGGTCATCTACGAGAAGGCCTTCGAGCAGCTGCGGTTCGGCGAGGCGTCCGCGGTGGGCGTGCTGCTGTTCGTGCTGATCATGGCGGTGACCGCCGTCCAGTTCCGGCTCAGCCGGCGTTTCGTCCACTACCAGTGAGCCGGGTGATCCCCTTGAGCCAAGCTACCCTGACGAGCCGGGCAAACCTGTCCCTCGACCGCGCCCGGTACGCGCTCGGGCCGTGGGCGCGGATCGCCGGGCTGACCGTGTGCGCCCCGCTCACGCTCGGTCCGGTCGTGTGGACCGTCTCCACCTCGCTGCGCACTCCGGCGGACTCGTTCAGTCTGCCCCCGCAGATCGTTCCGGCCCATCCGAGCACGGCCGCCTATCGCGGTGTCTTCGACCAGATCGACGTGTGGCTGCTGGCGCTCAACTCGACCCTCGTGACCGCTTTGATCGCGGTCGGCCAGATGATCACCGCGGGTCTCGCCGGTTACGCGTTCGCCCGGCTCGACTTCCGCTTCAGGAAGCCGCTGTTCGGTCTGGTCCTGGCGACCATGATGGTCCCCCTCCAGGTCACGATCGTCCCGGTGTTCCTGGTGCTCAAGTCGATGGGTCTGACCGACACGCTCCTAGGTCTGATCATTCCGGCGTTCCCGACCGCGTTCGGCACCTTCCTCATGCGCCAGTACTTCCTGGGCATGCCCAAGGACCTCGGCGAGGCGGCGATGCTGGACGGCGCCGGTCCCTGGCGGATCTTCCGGTCGGTGTACGCGCCGCTCGCGCGGCCGGGCCTGGCGATCGTCGGCGTGCTCGCCTTCAACTACCACTGGAACGAGTTCTTCCGCCCGCTGATCCTGGAGACCTCCGGCCAGAACTACACCCTCCCGCTGGGCCTGGTCTCCCTGCAGGGCAATCTCGGCACCGGCTCCATCTCCGTCGTCCTCGCCGGTGTCGTGCTCTCGATGATCCCCGCCGTCGCCGTGTTCGTCGTCGGCCAGCGCCCTCTGCGCGAGGGCATCACCTCGGCAGGAGTCAACCGTTGAGCCTCGCAGGACCCGCCCCGGACCCGATCGCCCCCCGCTTCCGGGTCCGCCCGCCCGCGGGCTGGATCAACGACCCCAACGGACCTTTCCGTTGGCGAGGCCGCCATCACCTCTTCTACCAGCACAACCCGGTCGCGCCGGTGCACGCGAACGTTCACTGGGGGCATGTCTCCAGCCCCGACCTGGTGGGCTGGGAGCACCATCCGATCGCCCTGACCCCGACCCCGGGCGGCCCGGACCAGGCGGGCTGCTGGTCGGGCTGTGTGGTGGACGACGGCGGCGTCCCCACGGCCGTGTACACGGGCGTCGGCCGCACCCACACCGGTCTCGGCACCATCTGCCTGGCCCGCGCGGCAGACCCCGCGGACGACCGGCTCCTCGAATGGCACCCGCTGCCCGAACCCGTGGTCACGGCGCCGCCGGCCGGGCTGGACGTGGTGATGTTCCGCGACCCGTTCCTGTTCCGGCACTCCGGGCGGCGCTGGGCGCTGGTCGGCGCGGGCCACGCGGACGGCACCCCGTCGGTCCTGCTGTACGACTGCGAGGAGCTGACCGCGTGGCGGTTCGCCGGCGTCCTGCTGGACGGCCACGACCCGGTCGCCGCCGGTGCGTTCGGTGACAAGGCGGTCGGCTGGGAGTGCCCGCAGCTGTTCGGGACGAGCGGCGAGGCGCACGTGCTGGTGGTGTCCCTGTGGGACGGTGCTCCCTGTTCGACCGCGTACCTGACGGGCCGTCTGGAGGCGGACGGGAACGGCGGACTGCGGTTCACCACCCGCACCGCCGACCGGCTCGATCACGGCAGGGACTTCTACGCCCCCGCCGTCCGCCAGGACGACGACCGGGCCCTGATGTGGGGCTGGTCGTGGGAGGCTCGCCAGACACCCGAGGTGCTCGCGGCGGGCTGGGCGGGCACGCTCACCGCGCCGCGGGTGGTCGATGTCCGTCCGGACGGCTCGCTGCGGGTGACACCGGCACCGGAGCTGGAACTCCTGCGCGCGCCCGAGCCGTTCGCGACCGCGCCGGGCCGGGTGCCGCTCCCGGTGTCGTACGACCTCACGGTCACCGCGCACGGTCCCACGGCCGTCACCCTGCTGCGGGCGGCGGACCGGGTACTCACGGTCCGGCTGGACCCGGCGGCGGGCACCGTCGTCCTGGACCGCGGCGGCTGGCCCCGCAAGGGAGCCGAGGGATCGGCTCCGGTCACGGTGCGCGTCCCGCGCGGCCCGGCCCTCGGCGTCCGCGTCCTCGTGGACGGCTCGCTGCTGGAACTCTTCGTCGGGGAACGGGCGACGGTGACCGAGCGGGTCTATCGCCGACCGGACGACGTCGCCGAGCTGGAGGTCGCCGGGGACGCCGAGGTCAGCGCGTGGGAGCAGGTCCCACCGAGGCGCGGCTGACCACCGGGCAGGCCAGCCGCCGTACGGTGGCGGGCGGGGTGCGGCCGGTGTCGATGGCGTCCAGCAGCAGCCGGGCCGCCGCCTCGCCCATCGCCCGGTGCGGCAGCGCGACCGTGGTCAGGGCCGGGGTGAGGTAGGCGGCCATGTGTTCCTGGTCGTCGTAGCCGACCACCGACAACCCGCCGGGTACGGCGATCCCGAGCCGGGTCGCGGCATGCAGCACGCCTGCCGCGACCCGGTCGTTGTAGCAGAAGATCCCGGTGGGCCGGCGGTGCGGTCCGACGCCGTCGAGCAGCCGGGTCGCGCCCTCGTGGCCGCCGGTGATCTCGCCCCCGGTGCGCACGACCCACTCCTTGGGCACGGTGACGCCCTCGGCGCGCAGCGCGTCCCGGAAGCCGCGCAGCCGCTCCACGGAGGCGATGTCGTCCTGCCCGCCGACCACGGCGAGCCGGTGGTGCCCGGCCTCCAGCAGCAGCCGCGCGGCCGTGCGCCCGCCGGCCCGCTCGGCCGGGATGACGGCGGGCAGCGAGTCGTCCTCGGGCAGACAGTTGGCGAGCACCGAGTGGGTGCGGTGCAGGCCCTCGGGGACCCGGACCCGGCGCAGGGACATGGCCGCGTAGATGATGCCGTCGACGCGCCGGTCGAGGAGTTCGGCGACGGCCGCGTCCTCCTTGGCCGGGTCGCCGCCGGAGTCCATGGTGAGCACGAGGTGGTCGCTGTCCCAGGCGGTCTCCATGGCTCCGCGCAGCAGCCGCCCGGCGAACGGGGAGGAGGCGATCTCGTCGGTGACCAGCCCGATCACGGCCGTACGGCGGCGGCGCAGGCCGCGGGCGACCGGGTCGGGGCGGTAGCCGAGCTGGGCGGCGGCCTGCCGGATGCGCTCCTGGGTGGCGGGCGAGAGGTTGCCCTCGGCGCGGCCGTTGAAGACGAAGGACACGGCGGTGTGCGAGACGCCGGCGAGCCGCGCGACATCCCGTGAGGTCGGCCGCCCGCCGACCGTGCCGATGCTGTCCGCGCCGCCGCCCATGCCGTCCGCTGCCCTCTCCCCACCCGTCCGGTTGATCACTGCTCACCCTATCCGTGAGGCTGGGGGGACGACACTGTCGAGGGAAGGTCCCATCGTGAACGGCATTCCGGCGCACACGCTCAACGACGGTACGACGATCCCCGCCATCGGCCTCGGCACCTGGCCGCTGGACGACCCGGCGGCCGAGCGGGCCGTACGCTCCGCGCTCGGCCTGGGCTACCGGCTGGTGGACACCGCGTCGAACTACGGCAACGAGACCGGTGTCGGGCGGGGCATAGCGGGCAGCGGCGTGCCACGCGAGGAGGTGGTCGTGACCACCAAGCTGCCCGGCCGCCACCACGGCTACGAGGAGACCCTCGCCTCCTTCGAGGAGTCCCGGCGGCGGCTCGGCCTGGAGTACGTGGACCTGTACCTGATCCACTGGCCCAACCCCCGGGTCGGAAAGTACGCCGACTCCTGGAAGGCGATGATCAAGCTGCGCGAGGACGGGCTGGTCCGCTCGATCGGCGTCTCGAACTTCACCCCGGAGCACGTCACGCGGCTGGAGAAGGAGACCGGCGTGCTGCCCTCGGTGAACCAGATCGAACTGCACCCGCTGTTCCCGCAGGAGGAGCTGCGCGCCTTCCACGCGGACAAGGGCATCGTCACCGAGAGCTGGAGCCCGCTGGGCCGGGGCAGCCGGCTGCTGGACGATCCCGCGGTGACCGAGGTCGCCGCGGCGCACGGGGTGACCCCGGCGCAGGTGCTGCTGCGCTGGCACCTCCAGATCGGCGCGCTGCCCATCCCGAAATCGGCCGACCCCGGGCGGCAGCGGGCCAACCTGGACCTCTTCGGCTTCGAGCTGGACTCCGGCGAGCTGGCGGCGATCGGCCACCGCTCTCCGCGCCGGCTCGGCGGGGATCCGGAGCGGCACGAGGAGTTCTGAACCGGGCGGGGTCTGCTGCTCCTCGATCCGTTCCTGCGCGCCGCCCGGCCGGGCCTGCTCGCCCGGGGCCGCGGCGAGGCGGCCGAGGATGTCCAGCAGTTCGGCGCTGCGGCTGCTGGGCTCGGCCTGGAAGACGAGCCGGGCCGGTCCTGGGCGGGGCCGACGAGGTGGGCGGTGGCGTCGGCGTCGAGCCGCAGCACGCCGGCGACGGCCTGAAGGACCTGCACGCACGGGTTGCGGTCACGTCCCTGCTCCAGCCGCAGGTAGGAGTCGGAGCCGATGCCGGCGGGCATCGCGACCTCCTCGCGGCGCAGCCCCGGCACCCGGCGGGCCCGCCGCCCGGGAGCCCCACCTCCTCGGGCCGTACCAGCGCCCGGCGGGTGTGCAGGAACCGGCCGAGCACGCTCGTTCGGTCCATGGCCCCACCGTACGGCGGCCCGGCCGGCGGAGACTGGCACTGTCACTCCCAGGATCGACGGGGTACTGCAACGGCGGGCGCGAGGGGCGCAGGGTGGAGTGCGTGGCCACCGGCGGGTCCGGTGGCCCGGACATGGACGAGCATCATCGGAAGAGGTACGACATGACTGCACAGCTCGGCGGCACCCTCACCCCGGCCGACGGCCTGGCCCTGACCCGCGTCGGCTACGGTGCCATGCAGCTGGCCGGGCCGCATGTCTTCGGCCCGCCGAAGGACCGGGACCGGGCGGTGGCGGTGCTCCGCGCCGTGGTGGAGGCGGGCATCACGCACATCGACACCGCCGACTTCTACGGACCCGTGGTCGTCAACGAGCTCATCCGGGAAGCCTTGCACCCCTACCCCGAGGACCTGCACATCGTCACCAAGGTCGGCGCCCGCCGGGGAGCCGACGGCAGCTGGATGCTGTCCCGGCACCCGGAGGACCTGAAGGCGCAGGTGTACGACAACCTGCGCAGCCTCGGTGTGGAGTCGCTGGATGTCGTCAATCTGCGGGTGGGCGACGTGGAAACCCCGAACGAGGACTCCCTGACCGAGCAGTTCGGCGCGCTGGCCGAGCTGCGGGAACGGGGGCTGATCCGGCACCTGGGGCTGAGCACGGTGACCGCGGCGCAGCTGGACGAGGCGCTGGCGATCGCGCCCGTGGTGACCGTGCAGAACCTGTACAACCTGGCCAACCGGCAGGACGACGCGCTGGTGGAGCGCACGGCCGCCGGGAACATCGCCTTCGTGCCGTACTTCCCGCTCGGCGGATTCACCCCGCGGCAGTCCGACGCACTGGCGAAGGTCGCCGCCCGGCTGGAGGCGTCGCCGCAGCAGGTGGCGCTGGCCTGGCTGCTGCGCCGGTCGCCGAACATCGCGCTGATCCCCGGCACCTCCTCGCCGGAGCACCTGCGGGAGAACATCGCCGCCGCGTCCCTGGTGCTGCCGGACGACGCGGTCGCCGAGCTGGACGGCATCGCGGGCTGAACAGCCCGGTGCGGGGTACTCGTGGGACCGTCGAGACGGGCGCAGGGAAGGAGCCGCAGGTGGCAGCGGAGGACCGGCTGCGGACGTACCGCGGCAAGCGCGACTTCGAGCGGACCCGCGAGCCGTCGGGGCAGGGGCCCCGGGACGGGGGCGAGGAGCCCCGCTTCGTGGTGCAGATCCACGACGCGAGCCGGATGCACTTCGACTTCCGGCTCCAGGTCGACGACGTCCTGAAGTCGTGGTCGATCCCGAAGGGTCCGTCCACGGATCCGGGCGACAAGCGGATGGCCGTGCCCACCGAGGACCATCCGCTGGAGTACGAGGAGTTCGAGGGCGTGATCCCGAAGGGCGAGTACGGCGGCGGGACCGTGATCGTCTGGGACAACGGCACGTACGAGCCGCTGAGCCACGACCGCAGGGGGCGCCCGGTGGACTTCGCTCAGGCGCTGGAGCGCGGGCACGCCACCTTCCGGCTGCACGGCAGCAAACTGCGCGGCGAGTACGCCCTGACGCGCTTCCGCGGGGAGCAGGGTGAGCAGGAGGCCTGGCTGCTGGTGCGCAAGGGGTCGGCGCGGTCGGCCGGCCACGGCACCCCGGATCCCCGCCGGGCCCGCTCGGTGCGCACCGGACGCACCCTCGCGCAGGTCGCGGCCGACGGCGAGGAGTGAGGGGCGGTGCCGGGGCTGCTGGACGCGCTGCCGGCCGACCTGCGGGAGCTGCTGCGCCCGGCCGGGCCGGGCGCGGAGCTCGCCGCAGCCCCGATGCCGGCCACGCTCAGCGACCGGCGGGACTTCGGCGAGGGCTGGCTGTTCGAGCGGAAGCTGGACGGCGTCCGGCTGCTGGCGGTGCGCGAGGGCGACTCGTTGCGGCTGCTCTCGCGCACGGGCCAGCGGCTGAACGACACCTACCCCGAGATCGTGGACGCCCTCGCGGCGCAGGAGTGCACCGACTTCACGGTGGACGGCGAGGTCGTCGCGTTCAGCGGCGGCCGTACCGACTTCGCGCGGCTGCAACGGCGGCTGGGGCTGACCCGGCGCCGGGACATCGAGGCCTCCGGGTCGCGGTGACGTACTACCTCTTCGACCTGCTGCGCCTGGAGGGCGCCGACACCCGTCAACTCCCTTTGCGCGTCCGTAAGTCGCTACTGCGGCGGGCGCTGTCCTTTCGTGCCCCGCTGCGGCTGACCCCGCATCGCAACGCGGGTGGCGCCGAGTTGCTCGCCGAGGCCTGCGGCCGGGGCTGGGAGGGGCTCATCGCCAAGCGGGCCGACGGGCCGTACCGGACGCGCCGGTCCCCGGACTGGCTGAAGCTCAAGTGCGCACAGGGCCAGGAGTTCGTGATCGGCGGCTTCACCGAACCGGCGGGCAGCCGCGTCGGACTGGGAGCGCTGCTGCTCGGCCACTACGACGGTGACCGGCTGCGGTACGCCGGGAAGGTCGGCACCGGCTTCGACCGGCGCACCCTGCTGGATCTGCGCGAGCGGCTGGACGGGCTGCGCCGGGACACCTCGCCCTTCACCGGCGCCGTGCGCGAGGCCGGGGCCCGCTGGGTGGAGCCGAAGCTGGTGGCGCAGATCGGCTTCACCGAGTGGACCCGGGACGGGATGCTGCGGCACCCCCGCTACCTGGGACTGCGCGAGGACAAACGGCCGCGGGACGTGGTGCGCGAACACGCGGCGGCGTGACACCCGCGCCCACGTACGCATACGGATCACCGGGTTCCGCCCCGAACTCCCCTGCGGTGCCTCTATGTTCACGGCGACACCCCGTTCGCCTGTCGAAAGGCCCCGCATGCGTACCGCGCTTCGTGCCGCCGTCACCGGCGCGCTGACCGTCGCCACCGTTCTGGCGTGTGGCACCGCACAGGCGACCCCGCCGGGGCCGGGTGTGACGGCCCGGATCATCACCCGGACCACGGTCGGCGGCACCGACTACACCCTGCGGGAGATCACCATCCCGCCCGGCCAGAGCACCGGCTGGCACTACCACGACGGCCCGCTGTACGGCGTGGTGAAGCAGGGCACGCTCAGCCACTTCGACTCCGCCTGTGCCGCGGACGGCGTGTACCGCACGGGCGCGACGATCCAGGAACCGGCCGGTGCGGACCACGTCCACATCGGGCGGAACCTCGGCAACACCCCGCTCGTGCTCGATGTGCTGTACGTGCTGCCGCACGGCGCCCCGTTCTCGGAGGACGCGCCGAACCCGGGCTGCCCGTTCCAGTGACCGGTCGCCGGGCGGCCGATCAGCTGCCGGGCAGCGCCTGCTCGGCCCAGATCGTCTTGCCCCGGCCGGTCTGCCGGCTGCCCCAGCGCTGGGTGAGCTGGGCGACCAGCAGCAGTCCGCGGCCGCCCTCGTCGTAGGCGTGCGCCCGGCGCAGATGCGGTGAGGTGGAACTGGCGTCGGAGACCTCGCAGATGAGGGCGCGGTCGCGGATCAGCCGGAGCTGGATGGGCGGTTCGCCGTAGCGGATGGCGTTGGTGACGAGTTCGCTGACGACGAGTTCGGTGATGAAGGCGGCCTCCTCCAGCCCCCAGGCGGCCAGTTGTTCGCCGGCCGCCTGCCGGAACGCGGCGACCTCGGCGGGGTCGGGCGGGACGTCCCAGGTGGCGACCCGGTCGGCGCCGAGGGCGCGGGTGCGGACGAGCAGCAGGGCGACGTCGTCGCCGGGCTGGTCGGGCAGGACGGCCTTCAGGACGCCGTCGCACAGGGCCTCGAGGGAGTCGGCGGGTGCGCCGAGGGCTCGGCGCAGTTCCTCGACGGCCCCGTCGGGGTCCCGGTCGCGGTCCTCGACCAGGCCGTCGGTGTAGAGCGCGACGACGGAACCCTCGGGCAGCTCCAGCTCCGTCGCCTCGAACGGCAGCCCCCCGACACCGAGCGGTGGCCCGGCGCTCATGACGACGGACTCCGCGGTGCCGCCGGGCAGGACGACGGCCGGGGCGGGGTGGCCGGCGGCGGCCAGGGTGAGCCGCCGGGAGACGGGGTCGTACACGGCGTACAGGCAGGTGGCGCCGAGTTCGGCGACCTCCTCCCGGCTGTCCTCGGCGGCCAGGTGGGTGACCAGGTCGTCCAGGTGCGTGAGGAGTTCGTCGGGCGGCAGGTCGACGTCGGCGAGGGTGCGTACGGCCGTCCGCAGCCGGCCCATGGTGGCCGAGGACTGGATGCCGTGGCCGACCACGTCGCCGACGACCAGGCCGACCCGGCCGCCGGAGAGCGGGATGACGTCGAACCAGTCGCCGCCGATGCCGGCCAGTGACCCGCAGGGCAGATACCGGTGGGCCACCTCGACCGCCGCCTGCCGGGGCAGGCCGCTCGGCAGCAGGCTGTGCTGGAGGGCGAGGGCGGTGCTGCGTTCACGGGCGAACCGGCGGGCGTTGTCGATGCAGACGGCGGCGCGGCTGCCGAGTTCCTCGGCGAAGACGGTGTCGTCGGGGCCGTAGGCGTCGGGGTGGGCCGTGCGGGCGCAGACGGCGACGCCCAGGGTGGTGCCGCGGGCCCGCAGGGGCACCGCCACGAGGGAGTGGGCGCCGTGCCGGTAGTGGCTGCCCTGGGGCGCGCGGGCGTTGCGCTCGGCGAGCCACTCGACGAACTCGGGCTCGCCGGCCTGGCTGAGCACCGCGCGGCCCTCGCGCAGGGCGCGGGTGGGCGGGGAGTTGGGTGCGTAGACGTCGGTCTCGCCAATGTGGACGGCCGCGCCGGGGTCGCCCTCGAAGGTCGAGCCGTGGGCGATGCGGTGCAGGACGACACCGCCCTCCGGGATCATCGGTGGCTCGTCCGCGCCGAGCACCCAGTCGAGCAGGTCGACGGTGGCGAAGTCGGCGTAGTGCGGGACGAGGACGTCTACCAGTTCCTCGGCGGTGCGCACCACGTCCAGGGTGGTGCCGATGCGGGTCGACGCCTCGTTGAGCAGGGCCAGGCGGCGCCGGGCCCAGTACTGTTCGCTGCTGTCGAAGGCCGCCATGGCGACGCCGGTCAGCTCGCCGGAGCCGGTGCGCAGCGGCCACATCTCGATGCTCCACAGGTGTTCCCGGTTCAGCGCGGGAGCGTCGGCGAAGCTCTCGTAGCGGACGGGCCGGCCGGTCTCGGCGACCTCCTTCAGGTGGTGCAGGAAGCCCACGTTGTATTCGGCCTCCTCCACGGTGTCCGGGAAGTACCGGCCGGTGAGCGCGGCCTCGGGGACGCCCATCACCTTGCAGGCGGCGTCGTTGAGCCGCAGATAGCGCTGCTCGAGGTCGAAGACCGACATGGACATGGAGGCCTGCTCGAAGGCCTCGGCGGCCAGTGTGCGGCCGGGCTCATCGGAAGTGACGACGTAGCAGGTGGGCCTCCCGTCGGCTCCGGCGACGGGACACGCGGTGAGCGTCACATCGATGCGGTGGCCGTCACGGTGGCGCAGCGCGACGGTGCCGGCCCGCGCGGCGAGCATGTCGTCCGGGATGTTCCCGGCGAGCAGCCCGGCCGCGGGCCGGCCCACGACGTCCTCGGCCGCGTGGCCCGTGAGCCGCCGCGCGCCCTCGCTCCACCCGGTCACCGTACCCAGGGCATCGATGATCGCCACGGCGGCGCCACGCTCCATATGACCAAGGATGTTCCGATTGCCCCGGCACATCAAGCGCGCGGGTGTTCCGGTCCGCCCTGCGCGACGGGGGCCCGTCAGCCCTGGTGGGCGCGGAGCGCGGCAAGAGCCCGGTCGGCGTGGGTGTTCATGCGCAGTTCGCTGCGGACGATCTCCAGCACCGTGCGGTCCTCGGCGATCACGAAGGTGACACGCTTGGTGGGGGCGAGGGAGAAGCCGCGTTTGACGCCGAACCGCTCGCGGACCGTGCCGTCGACGTCGGAGAGCAGCGGCATGCCGAGGCCGTGGCGCCCCGCGAACTCCCCCTGTTTGTCGACGCTGTCGCCGCTGATGCCGACGGGCCGGGCGCCGACGGCGGCGAATTCGGCGGCGAGGTCGCGGAAGTGGCAGGCCTCGGCGGTGCAGCCGGGGGTGAGGGCGGCCGGGTAGAAGAAGAGGACCACGGGCCCGTCGGCCAGCAGTTCGGTCAGCCGGCGGGTGGTGCCGGTCTCGTCGGGCAGGGCGAAGTCCTCGGCCTTGTCCCCGACCTCGATGCGTTCCGTCATGACCGTCCCTCCTCGTTCCGGGCGACTCCGCGGGCCCAGAGCACCAGCGGCACCTGCAGCGGCAGCCGCGCGAGGGCGGCCGTCCGCAGCGGCGCGGGCCGGTGGCGCCAGTCCACGGCCATCTGCACGTTCGCCGGGAACACGCCGACGAAGAAGGCCGCGGCCGCCTTCGCGGCGACCGCGCGGGTGCGGGGTGCGGCGATCCCGGCCGCCAGGGCCAGCTCCACGGCCCCGCTGCCGTACGTCCATGACCTGGGCGAGCCCGGGAGGGCGCGCGGCACGAGCGCGTCGAAGGGACGGGGGTGGGCGAAGTGGGCGACCCCGGCCGCGGCCAGCAGGCCGGCGAGCAGCAGGGGTGAGCGTTCGGACCGGGGCACGGTTCCTCCTCTGATGGCCTGCCGCCGGATATTACTCGACGGTAGGCGCAGCGGTGGCCCCTTGCCGCAGGATGCCGGCCGTCACGCCGTGGCGACGGCGTCGTCCGCCTCCCGGCCGGAGTCCTCGTCGGTGGTGTAGGCGAGGAAGTCGTCGACCATGCGGTGGAACAGGGTCGCCATCTGCCGCAGATCCTCGGGGCGCCAGCCGGCGAGGGCGAGCTGCATCCCGCGGGCCCCGGCCTCGCGGACCCGGTCGACGGCTTTCCGGCCCGCGTCGGTCAGCTGGATCCGCTGGGCGCGCCGGTCGGCGGGGTCCGGGACGCGCATCACGTATCCGCCCTTCTGCAGTTGCTGCACGGTGCGCGTCACATGGGAGGCCTCCACACCCAGGCGCTGTGCCAGCTCCCCCGGGCGCAGCGGCTCGGAGTCGGCGATCTGCCGCAGGAGGGCCACCGCGGCCCTGTCCAGCGGCACCCCGGCGAGCGCCATCAGCCGCTCGTGCTGCCGGGTGCGGGTGCCGAGGTAGGTGATACGCGTCAGGGCGCGCTCGATCTCGGCGACCTCCGGGGACGCGAGGGGCATGTCGGACAGCGATTCCGTGGGCATACCGGTCAGTTTACCAGCTCGTTGCGTAAGTCAAGTAAGTTCCGATCCGCTTTCCGCCCCCCTCTCCAGTCGGCCGTCCGCTCGGCCGTCCGCGGATCCGCTCGCGTGTCGTGCGGGCCACCTCTCGCCGGGAGCGTGCTGGAATCGGCAGGTCCGCCCCCCTTTGGAACACCGGAGGATTGCCATGGCCTTCGCCGTCGTCGCCCAGTACCAGTGCGCACCCGCCGACGCGGACACCGTGCGCGACGCGCTGCGGAAGATGCGTGAACTGGTCCCGTCGGAACCCGCGAACCTTGCCTACGAGGCGCACGAGGTCGTCGACCGGCCGGGGGCGTTCGTGCTGTACGAGCGCTACACGGACCGCGCCGGTTTCGAGGCGCACAAGGAGACGGAGCACTTCGCGGAGCTGATCCGGGGAACGGTGTTCCCGCTGCTGAAGGAGCGGACGATCACCTTCACCGAGACACTCTGACCCGCCGCCGGCGCCGCAGCGTCCCTCCGCCGGGACACCTCACCCGAACGTGTGCAGGGGCGGCGGGACATCCCGCAGCCGCGGCCCAGGTGGGCCGGCCGGCGCCCGGGACGCCCGTCCCGCGGGACGTCCCGGGGAAACCGGAACGGCATTCTGACGGCTCGTCACGGAAACTCTGACCGTCGTGATCACTGCTCGTGGTCACGAGAACGACAGCCGGAGGTTTCCATGATCCTACGGAGTCTCAAGAGCGGACTGCTGGCCACGGTCGCGGTGCTCGCGTTCCTGCCGACGGCGGCCGGTGCCACCGCGGCCGACGCGGCCACCCGGCACCCCGTGCCCGGCGCCGTCGTCCAGTACGACGCCCAGCACCACCGCAGCCACCAGCACGGGCACGCCGCGTACCGCTTCCACCACCGCGTCCACCTCCGCAGGCACCACGCGCGCCGCGTCCACCGCGGCCACCTGTCCACGGCTCAGGGCATGGCCTACCGCTTCGTCCCGTGGTCGATGACCTACCCCCGCGCCACATGGGCGGTGCCGTACCGCCTGCGGTACCGACTCGCGGCGCAGCCCGTGTCGTACCGCCACGTCCCGGCCGCCACCGGCCGGGTCACCACCCGCTGGGCCCCGCTCAACGTCCGCTCCGGGCCCGGCACCGGCTACCGGGTGGTCGGCCACCGGTACTCGGGCCGGCATGTGGCGCTCGTCTGCCGGACGACCGGCTCCTCCGTGCACGGGAACACCACGTGGTACCGGCTTCCGCACCACAGGGGCTACGTCTCGGCCCACTACATCCGCGCCGACCGCACCCTCCCCTGGTGCTGACGGCCCCGCACCGCTCCTCTGCCTAGCCACCGAAGGCCCGTTCGACGACCCCCGAACGGGCCTTCGGTACGCCCGCACCTCACCTTCCTCATACCCGAGCGTGTGTTGCAGGCGCCGCACACCAGGGAAGTCATTCCGGCATCAGGGGCGAAACCGCCCATAGCGGAAAGGGAGTCGAGGACGCACGATGCGGCACCCCCAAGCATCGACCACACCGGACGAGGCACTGGTGGTGGGACTGCGCGAACTGAAGGACCGTACGGGGCTGAGCCTGGCGGCGCTGGCCGCGCGCACCCCGTACAGCAAGTCCGCGTGGCACCGCTATCTGTCCGGCGGCACCCCGCCGCCGAGGTCGGCCGTGGAGGCGCTCTGCCGGCTCGCCGGCGCCGACCTGGAGGCCGCACTGGCGCTGTGGGCCGCGGCCGAGCCCGCCCCGCCCGCGACCGAGGCGGCCGCGACCGACACGACCGGGGCCACCCCCGAGGAGTCCGGCCGCGGCCGGGGGCCCGGCCGGCTCACGCCCTGGCTGCCGCGGCGGCTCCCGTCGTGGCTTCCGCTGTCGGTGTTCGCGCTGTGCGGTACGGCGACGGCGGTGGCCGCCACCGCCGTCGCCCTGTCCACGCGGCCGGGCGCCGCGCCCACCGCGCACTCACTGACGGCGGTGCACCGCTGTCACGGCCGGTCCTGCCAGGGCGAGTTGCCGGACGCCTCGGTGTGCGCCCGGGACGCGCGGACCACGAGCACGGTCGCCGACCCCCGCTACACCGTCCGGCTGCGCTGGTCCCCGGCCTGCGAGACCGTCTGGTCGGAGGTGAGACTGCGGTCGCCCAAGGCCCGTGAGGTCTCGGTGCGCGCGGGCCAGGACGTGATGTCGGCCGGCTATCCGGCGGACGACTCCACGGGGGACAGCAGCCCGATGCTCTCGGTGTCCTCGCCGCGAGGCGTGGAGGCGTGTGCCGAGGTGGCCGGGGAAGTGGCCTGCACGGGCCTGGACGTGGAGCCCGGCCCGCCGGGGTGACGCCGTGGACCGCGTGCGGTGCCGTACCCCTGCGTGGGGTGCGGCACCGTGCGCGGGGGCGGGTCAGCCTGCGGTGACGAGCGTGTGCCCGGTGCCGCTGTGCTCGGGGCGTCGCGAGGAGCGCAGGGCGGCGATGCCGATGAACGCCATGGAGGACACACCGGCCAGGGCGAAGGCGGTGAAGCCCCAGTCGCCGTTGCCCGCGGCGAGCAACTGGCCGCCGAGCCAGGGCCCGAAGACGGCGCCGAAGCGGCCCATGCCCGAGGTCCAGCCGACGGCGGTGGCACGGTTGTCGGGGGGAGCGGATGGACACGGGCGCGTAGATCATCGTCTGGGCGCTGTTCAGGAACACACCCGCGAGGAAGACGACCAGGAACGTCACGCCGAGCGGCATGCGGACGCTGAGATTCTGTCTGCGCTTTTGTGCGCCGACCGTTCAGCCCGTTCTGTACAGCTCGCTGAGCAGTTCGAGGACCGCCTGGAGGGCCGGGTGCGGGTCGTCACGCCACCAGGCGAGCCGTACGGCCACGGGTTCGGCGTCACGCACCGGCCGGTAGACGACGCCGGGCCTCGGGTACTGGTTCGCTGTCGACTCCGCGGTGACACCGATGCCGCGTCCGGCGGCGATGACGGTGAGCCAGTCGTCGACGTCGTGCGTCTCCTCCACCGCAGGGCGTGAGTCCTGCGGCCACAGTTCGGGGGTGGTGGTGTCCGCTCGGCGTGGTGGCCGTACGCCAGTACGTCGCCGCACTCGTCCTGCTGGCCGTCGGCCGACCGCGCCCACGCGACTTCACCCGGCACCAGTGGTGGCCGGTGCTGCTGCTCGCCGGGGTCTTCGGCACCATGAACCTGACCCTGTACGGCGCGATCGACCGGATCGGCCTGGGGCTTGCGGTGACCCTGGAGTTCCTGGGCCCGCTCGGCATCGCGCTGGCCGCCTCGCGGCGCCGGCTGGACGCGGGGTGCGCGGCGCTGGCCGGGGCCGGAGTCGTGGTGCTGATGCGCCCCCGGCCGTCCACCGACTACCTCGGCATGGCCCTGGGCCTGGTGGCGGCCTGCTGCTGGGCCTCGTACATCCTGCTCAACCGGATCGTCGGGCGGCGCATCCCGGGCGCCCAGGGCTCGGCCGCGGCCGCGTGTGTGTCGGCGCTGGCCTTCCTGCCGATCGGGATCGTCCTCGTCGTACGGCATCCGCCGGCCCTCGGGGCGGTGGTGTGCGCGGTGGCGGCGGGTGTGCTGTCGTCCGCCGTGCCGTATCTCGCCGATCTGCTCACGCTGCGCACGGTGCCGGCCCAGACCTTCGGCCTGTTCATGAGCGTCAATCCGGTGCTGGCGGCGGTGGTCGGGTGGCTGGTGCTGGGGCAGGGTCTGGGCGCGCCGGAGTGGGCGGGGATCGGGGCGGTGGTCGCCGCGAACGCGGTCAGCATCGCGAGCACGCGTCGCTGAGGACGGCGGGCACGATCGATCCGGCACACACCGCTGAGACGGCCCGGGACGATCGATCCGGCACACGCCGCTGAAACGGCCGGCACGGTCGACGCCGCACACACCGCTGAAACGGCCGGCACGGTCCGTTCCCGTACTCGCCCCAGCCGCCACGCGCCTATCCCGACGGGACAGCGCGCCGACGGGACAGCAGGCGAGACGGGTGGCCCATGACCATGCCTGTGAGGCACCCCCTGCCTTGCCCGGGTCAGTCGCCCGTCGCACTCTGGTCTCATGGGTGCTCAGGACGGCCCCACGCTCATCACGTCCGTGCAGCGGGCCTTTCGTCTGCTGGAGGCGGTGAGCGCGCACGAGAACGGCGCGCCGGCGAAACAGCTGGCCCGCGAGACCGAGCTGCCCCTGGCCACCGCCTACCACCTGCTGCGCACCCTCGTGCACGACGGATACGTGCGCAAGCTGGACGACGGCGGCTTCGTCCTGGGCGACAAGCTGAACGCCCTGCACACCGCCGGAGCGGGCCGCGCGCAGACGCTGCTCAGCCGGGTGCGCCCGGCACTGGCCGCCCTCCGGGACGAACTGGCCACCGCCACCTACCTCACGTTCTACGAGGAGGGTGAGATCAGGGTGGCCGAGATCGTGGACGCCCCCCGCACACCCCGGGTGGATCTCTGGGTGGGTTTCGAGGATGCCGGACATGCCACCGCACTGGGCAAGTCCGTGCTGCGTGAGCTGGACGAGGACGCCCGCAGGGATTACCTCTCCAGGCACAACCTCGCCGACCTCACACCACGGACGATCACCAGTCTTCCGGAGCTGCTCCGCAGGATCGAGGCGCCCCCCTTGGCGCCGGCCGTGACGGACCTGGAGGAGTACGCGCTCGGCACCGTGTGCGTCGCCGTGCCCGTCTACCGCGGGAGCACGGTGGGCTCGCTCGGCGTCTCCCTGCCGGCGGAGCGGCGGGCCCGGCTCCCGGAGATCCGGGCACGACTGCTCCCGGTCGCGAGCCGGGTGACCAGAAGTCTCTCGCTCACTATCTGAAAATCCGCTCCTTGTGGCGGCTCTCACTCAGCCCGTTTGATTGATGAAACGGACATTTTGGGTGTTTACCCCGTACAGGCGAGGACTGCGGACGAACGATGAGCAAGGCCGGACACCATGGTGGCGAGCACGCTCCGCTGCGGCTGTTCACGAACATCGCGGCCGGCGCCCGGCGATCGGTCCGCCGGCGTGCCGCCAGGCACCTGGCCGCGGGAATGTCCCTGCTGCCGATTCTGGTCGTCGCCGTCGTCGTGCTCCTGGACGTCACCGCAGGGACGGCGATGCCCTGGTTGCCGCTGCTGGCGGCCGGACCCGCGCTGGCGGCCGCCACCAACGGGCCGCGTGGTGTGGTCTGCGTCGGTCTCGTCGCCATGGTGGTGGGCGTGGCGCTGGCCATCGGGCACGCGGCCCCCGCCCGCGAGCCGGCGGCCGTGGTGTCCGCCCTGCTGGCCGTCACCTCGGCGAGCGCACTGGCCGGCGCGCTGCGTCGCCGTCGTGAACGGGTCCTCGCGGCCGTCCGCTCGGTCGCCGAGGCCGCCCAGCACGCCGTGCTCCAGCCGGTCCCGGACACCGTCGGCCCGTTCCAGGTGGCCGTCCGCTACAGCGCCGCGGCGGCGGAGGCCCGGATCGGCGGGGACCTCTACGCCCTGGTGCCCACGCCCTACGGCATCAGGCTGATCGTCGGCGACGTGCGCGGCAAGGGGCTGCCCGCCGTGGGCACCGCCGCTCTCGTGCTCGGGGTGTTCCGCGAGGCCGCCTGTGACGAGCCCGACCTGCTCGCCGTCGTCTCGAGGATCGAGCGGAGCCTGGCGCGCAACCTCGGTCCCGACGACTTCGTCACCGCCGTGGTCGTCGGATACCCCCGGTCGGGCGACCTGGAGATCGTCAACTGCGGACATGCGCCGCCGCTGCTGGTGTCCGCCTCCGGAGAGGTCGGCGCGGTGGAGCCCGCGCATCCCGCTCCGCCCCTCGGGCTGCGCGCCCTGTCGGGCCAGGCCCCCCGCCTGCAGCGGCTGCCCTTCGCGCCGGGAGACCAGCTGCTGCTCTACACCGACGGGGTCACGGAGGCCCGCGATCACGCGCGTGCCTTCTATCCGCTGGCCGAAGGGGTGGCCCGGCATGTGTGCGACGAGCCGGCCCGCACCCTCACCGCGCTCCATGACGAACTGCTGGCGCATGTCGGCGGCCGGCTGCACGACGACGCGGCCCTGCTTCTGCTCCGGAAGAACACGGCGGACGATCCGGCGTGCGTGCCGTCACGCTGCGAGGCCGCGGTCTGATGCGAGGCCGCGGTCTAAGGGGCCACGAGCTCGGCCCAGCGGGTGACGCCGCCGAGGTGGGTCCGTATGCCATGACGAGTCGCCAGGGCGTGGACGATCGCCTCGCCCCTGCCGTGCTCGTCGGGGTCGATCCCCAGGACGGAGCGGGGCGCCGGAAGGACGGGGCCGGCGTCGGTGACCTCGACGCGCAGGGTGCAGCCGGCGTCGCCGCGCACCCACGACAGCCGGAGCACGGCCGGGGGCCTGGCGTGCACGATCGCGTTGGTGACCAGCTCCGACACCATGAGCAGGGCGTCGTCGACGAGGTACGGACACACCCGCCACTCGGCGAGGACGGCCGCCGCACGACGGCGAACGGCCGAGACGGCGCCGGAGACGGGCGGCACCGGACACACGTGTTCGCATGCCGCCTGAAGCAGCGTCTTGAGCTGTGCCGCCATGTTCTCTCCCGATGGTGCGTACGGCCGGTCCCGCGCCGTCACATCGGCGCATCCACGGCTCCCTGCACGCTATGGAGACAAATCGGGCCGGTCAATGAACGGCGGTCGGCATTACCGAACGCCGCCCTGCCCCGCCCCACGGGCACGCCCTCCGTGCGGGTAATAGGCTCGCTTCATGGCCGGACCGGTCCAGTCGATCGAACGGGCGGCGGCGATTCTGCGTCTGCTCGCCGGCGGGCCCCGCCGACTCGGTCTCGGCGAGGTGGCGGCCTCCCTCGGGCTGGCGAAGGGCACCGCACACGGCATTCTGCGCACGCTGCAGCACGTGGACTTCGTGGAGCAGGACGCGGCGACCGGGAAGTACCAGCTCGGCGCCGCCCTGTTGCACCTCGGCACGAGCTACCTCGACGTCAACGAGCTGCGCTCGCGCTCGCTCAACTGGGCCGACGCCCTGGCCGCCCGCAGCGGGGAGGCGGTGCGCCTGGGCACCCCCCTGGAGGGCAGCGTCCTCGTCGTCCACCACGTGTTCCGGCCGGACGACACCTTCCAGACCCTGGACGTGGGCTCGCTGCTGCCCCTGCACGCCTCCTCGCTCGGCAAGGTGCTGCTGGCGTACGGGACCGCGACCGTCGAGCCGGCCCAGGGGCGCGGGCTGGAGGAGTACACCCGGCACACCCTGGTCGATCCCGAGCGGCTCACCCGGGCACTGCAGGAGGTCAGGGAGGTCGGGTGGGCCGCCGAGATCCAGGAAATGAGCATGGGCGAGGCCGGGATCGCCGCACCGATCCGCGGGCACGGCGGCCTCGTCGTCGGCGCCATCGGGCTGTCCGGACCGGTCGAGCGGATCTGCGACAGCCAGGGCCACCCCCGCCCGAGTCTGATCACGCTGCTCCGTGAGGCCGCACGGGCGATCTCCAAAGACCTGGGAGCCGCCCGCTGGTAGGCCAGGACAGCCGCCCCTCGATCCGTCGGAAGGCAGACCCGATCATGGCTGACCGGTACGTAATGTCCATCGATCAGGGCACCAACTCCACCCGATGCATCCTGTTCGACCACCGCGGGCGGCTGGTCTCGGTCGCGCAGAAGGAACACCAGCAGCACTTCCCCAGGCCCGGCTGGGTCGAACACGACGCCATGGAGATATGGCACAACCTGCGGCACATCGTGCCCGAGACGCTCTCCGCCGCCGGTGTCGGCCGGGACCAGGTCATCGGCATCGGCCTGGCGAACCAGCGCGAGACGACCGTGCTGTGGGACCGGCGGACCGGCGCCCCGCTGGGCCGGGCGATCGTCTGGCAGGACACCCGCACGGAGCCTCTCGTGGAGGAGCTCAGACAGCGCCCCGGTGAGGCGTTCTTCCTCGAGCGGTGCGCTCTGCCGCCCTCGACCTACTTCTCCGCGCTGCGCATCCGGTGGCTGTTCGACCACGTCAAGGGGGTCGAGCAGCGCGCCAAGGACGGCGAGGTGCTGTTCGGAACGATGGAGAGCTGGCTGATCTGGAATCTCACCGGGGCCGCGGCGGGCGGCCTGCACATCACCGACGCCACCAACGCCAGCCGCACCATGCTGATGAACATCCGCACGCTCACCTGGGACGACGAGCTGCTGTCCTTCTTCGGGGTGCCGCGCGCGATGCTGCCGGAGATCCGGTCGTCCGCGGAGACGTACGGCGAAGCCCGCTCGCTGCTGCCCGGGGTCTCGATCACGGCCGCCCTCGGCGACCAGCAGGCCGCCCTGTTCGGCCAGACCTGCTTCTCCCCGGGCGAGGCCAAGTGCACCTACGGGACGGGCAGCTTCCTGCTGCTCAACACCGGCGGCGAGCTGGTGCGGTCCCGGCACGGGCTCCTCACCACCGTCGCCTACCAGATCGGGGACCAGCAACCGGCGTACGCCCTGGAAGGGTCGATCGCCGTCACCGGCGCGCTCGTCCAGTGGTTCCGGGACCGCCTGGGGCTGATCAACAGCGCCCCGGAGATCGAGACCCTCGCGCGGACGGTCGAGGACAACGGCGGCTGCTACATCGTTCCCGCGTTCTCCGGTCTGTTCGCGCCCCGCTGGCGCAGCGACGCCCGCGGGGTCATCGTCGGCCTCACGTCGTACATCACCAAGGGGCACCTGGCGCGAGCGGTGCTGGAGGCCACCGGATGGCAGACCCGGGAGGTCGTCGACGCCATGAACGCCGACTCCTCCGTCTCCCTCCGGCAGCTCAAGGTGGACGGGGGGATGACCGCGGACAACCTGCTCATGCAGTTCGTGGCCGATGTGCTCGACGTGCCCGTGGTGCGGCCCATGGTCGCCGAAACGGTGTCCCTGGGCGCCGCCTACGCGGCCGGACTCGCCGCCGGCTACTGGCCGGATCTGGAGGTGCTGCGCCGCAACTGGCACCGGGCCGCCCAGTGGCTGCCCGCCATGGACCCCGAGCTGCGGGAGTCGGAGTACGACAACTGGCAGCGGGCCGTGGAGCGGTCCTTGGGCTGGGTCCGGCCGCCGCGGTCCCCCTGACGCCGGACGCCGGGAAGCAGACGCGGCCGGACGGCGGCCTATTCAATTGCTTGACTCAAGTAAGTCACATGTGCTTGCCTAACTCAAGCAAGACGGCAACCCCGAGTCCGGGCGGCCATGAGCGGAGGCCGCCCTGTGCGCCGCCTCCCGTGGGGACGGGGAGCGGCGCCGCCCCCCGGACCGGCCGCCGGGCCACTCCCCCCGCCCGGCCCCCGTCCGGGGGCACCTCTCCGCCCCCGTCCGCGCCGACCTTTCGAAAGCGAGTCATCCCATGGCCACCATGAAGTCCGTACGGACCGGCACCGCAGGGCGGATCGAGACGGTGGATACCGAGCGCCCCGAGCCCGGGCCGAAGGACGTCCTCGTGAAGATCCGCGCCTGTGGCATCTGCGGCACCGACCTCGCCTTCGTGCACATGGGCGGCATGCCCGAGCACGCCCATCTGGGCGGCGAGCTGGTCCCGGTGGCCCTGGGACACGAGCCTGCCGGGGAGATCGTGGAGGTCGGCGCGGAGGTCACGGGCCTGAAGGCCGGGGACCGGGTGGTCGTCAATCCGCAGGACGCGCCCACCGGGATCATCGGCTGCGGCGGCAGACACGGCGGCATGAGTGAGTACCTGCTCATCGAGAACGCCGTCGCGGGCAGGAGCGTGGCGGTTTTCCCCGACTCCGTGCCCTTCGACGTGGCCTCGCTCAACGAGCCGATGGCGGTCGCCCTGCACTGCGTCAACCGGTCCGGGGCGCGCCCGTCGGAGAAGGTGGTGGTGTTCGGCGCCGGGCCCATCGGACTGGGTGCCACGATCTGGCTGAAGCTGCGGGGGGTGCGGCACGTGGTCGTGGTGGATGTGCTGCCGGACCGGCTGGCGAAGGCCCTCGCCGTAGGAGCGGACGCGGTGATCGACTCGCGCGGGGAGGACGTGGCCGCCCGGCTGACGGAACTGCACGGCCAGGGCGCCAACGCGCTCGGCCAGCCCCGGCCGGACACCGACGTCTACATCGACGCCGCCGGTGCGGCGGCCGTCTTCGACACCGTGGTCGGCGCGGCCAAGTGGCGTGCGCGGCTGGTCATGGTGGCCGTACACAAGAAGGGTTCGGAGATCGACCTCGGCGGGATGCTGCGCAGTGAGCTGACGCTCATCGCGTCCCAGGGGTACCCGACCGAGATCTTCGAGGTCACGCCTCAGCTGGTCGAGCACCATGAACGCTTCGCCCGGTTGATCAGCCACCGGGTGCCGTTCGGCGAGGCGGACCGGGCCTTCGGGCTGGCGCTCACGCCAGGGACCGCGGAGAAGGTCGTGGTGACCTTCGATGGGTCAGGTCCAGGGGTCAGCGAGCGGGCCCGACCGGGGCCAGCCACAGGCCAAGGATGGCGTCCGTAAGGCCCGCCGCCGCCTCCGCCCAGGTGGCTCTCGGGGTCGGAGTGCCCTCGGCGAGGGCCCGCTCCCGTTCGGCGCAGGTGTGCAGGATCAGCAGGCGGACCATCTGGCCGCGTTCGGCGCGGACCTCGGGCGGCAGTTCGGGAAGGGTGCGGTTAAGCCCCTCGATCGCCTGGCGCAGCGCCGGCGAGGTCATGGACTCCTCGACCATGATCTCGTGCAGCGCCGGGTCGGTCATGACCTGGGCGCAGAACCGGGCGTACCAGGTCGGGCTGCCGAGCCGGGCCAGATGCTCGGTCACCGGGCGCACCAGGCAGTCGACCCAGCCGCGTACGTCCGTGGAGTCGGCGGCCGCGGCGAGGGCCCGCCCCCTGAGCACCTCGATGCGCTCGGCGTGCCGACGGGCCACCGCGCGGACCAGGTCGGCCTTGGTGCCGAAGTGGTAGCCGACCGCCGCGTTGTTGCCCTGGCCGGCGGCCTCGCTGACCTGGCGGTTGGAGACCGCGTACACGCCGTGTTCGGCGAACAGCCGCTCCGCCGCGGTCAGGATCGCCTCCCGGGTCGCGCTCACCTGCTCGGCCCGCGCCGTCCTGCGCGCCATGCTCACCACCGCTCCGGGACCGCGCACCACCCCGGGGCGGTCGGTCCCGCGCGCCGCCCCGGGCCCTCGACCGGGGCGGCGAGGTCCAGCCGGAAAAGCCTACGGTCCGCGCCCGCCCCGCCGGGGACAGGCCCCGCATGAGGCGCCGTTTCGGCTCGCTAAAGTAAGTCAATCAATTGACTTAAACGAAATGGCCGGCTCCCCGGGTCGGTTTCCGTCCGTCCGTCAACCGCTCCTCGGAAGGTCTCTTCTCATGTCCCACGCCCCCGCCCGGCCCGCCGAGGCCGGCAGATCCGTTCCGACGCGGCCCGGTGCCGTGGTCGCGGTGCTGGCCCTGGCCGGTATCACCGTGTCGCTGATGCAGACCCTGGTGATCCCCATCGTTCCGGAGCTGCCCACCTATCTGCACGCCTCCGCGTCCGACACCGCCTGGGCGGTCACGGCCACGCTGCTGGCCGCCGCCGTCGCCACCCCGGTGGCGGGCCGGCTCGGCGACATGTTCGGCAAACGGCGCCTGCTGCTGGTCAGTCTGGTGCTGCTGGTGGCCGGTTCGGTGGTGTGTGCGCTCAGCGACGCGCTGGTCCCGATGATCGTCGGCCGTGCCCTCCAGGGTCTGGCCGCGGCCGTGGTGCCGCTCGGCATCAGCATCATGCGGGACGAGCTGCCGCCGGAGAAGCTGGCCGGCTCGACCGCGCTGATGAGCGCCTCCCTCGGCGTCGGCGGTGCGCTCGGTCTGCCCGCCGCCGCGTTCCTCGCCGACCACTACGACTGGCACGTGCTCTTCTGGACGTCCGCCTCCCTCGGCGTCCTCGCCTTCGCATGCGTCCTGACCCTGGTGCCGGAATCCGGCGTGCGTACCGGCGGCCGCTTCGACCTCGTCGGGGCGCTCGGCATGGCGGTCGGGCTGGTCTCGCTGCTGCTGGCCGTCTCCAAGGGCGCCGACTGGGGCTGGGGCAGCGGCAGCACCCTCGGTCTGTTCGCGCTCGCGGTGGTCGTCCTGGTGGCCTGGGGCTTCTTCGAACTGCGCACGGACGCGCCGCTGGTGGACCTGCGCACCACGGCCCGCCGCCAGGTGCTCTTCACCAACCTGGCGTCCGTCGCGTTCGGGTTCTCGATGTTCGCGATGTCCCTGGTCCTGCCGCAGCTGCTCCAGCTGCCCACGCAGACCGGCTACGGCCTCGGCCGGTCCATGCTCACGGTGGGGCTGGTCATGGCTCCGCAGGGCCTCGTGATGATGGCCATGGCGCCCTTGTCCGCGATGATCACCAAGTCCCGGGGCCCGAAGATCACGCTGATGCTGGGAGCGGTGATCGTCGCCGCCGGCTACGTCCTCAACATCGTGATGATGAGCGAGGTCTGGCAGCTGATCCTGGTGTCCTGCGTCATCGGCGCGGGCGTCGGCTTCGCCTACGGCGCCATGCCGGCCCTGATCATGGGTGCGGTCCCGCCGTCGGAGACGGCCGCCGCGAACAGCCTCAACACGCTGATGCGCTCCATCGGCACGTCGGTGGCCGGCGCGGTCGCCGGGGTGATCCTGGCGCAGCTGACGATCAGCCTGGGCGGCCACGCGCTGCCGTCCGAGAACGGCTTCAAGGTCGTCATGGCCATCGGCGCGGGCGCGGCGATCCTCGCCTTCGTCCTCGCCTCGTTCCTCCCCCGACCCCGCCCGGCCACCCCGTCCCCCGCCACCGCGCCCACGGAGCCCTCGGCGGAGACGGTCGCCTGAGTCTCCCCACCGAAGCGGCCGGGGGTGTGACCGCGCCATGGCCCGTGCGGCCACGCCCCTGCCGCACACCCCGGCCACGCTTCCGTCCGCGCTTCGGCTACCGGTCCGGGGCGGGCGATGGGCACCCAGCTGAAGCGATCCTCCCCAGCACGCTTCCCGTCCGTCCTTCGGCGAACGATCGCCGAAGGACGGGGAGTCGGCGGCAGCGGGAATCGACGGTCACGCCGGCCGTGCTTCCCCGTCCGTGGCACGCGCGGGCGGCGGGCCCGTTCAGGGGAACCCGTGGCCGAAGACGCGTGAGGCCGGCAGGAGCGGTCGAGGTCTTCAGCCGTGACCGCCGTGACCCTGCCGCTCATCGCGCCGATGCTCGCCACGCCCGGCACCCTGCCGCCCGCCGCCCAGGACCAGCGGTGGGCGTACGAGACCAAGCAGGACGGCCAGCGGGTGATGGTCTATCTACCCGGCGACGGCAGCGTGCTGCTGCGGGCCCGCTCGGGCGAGGACATCACCGCGGCCTATCCCGAACTGCGGCCGCTCGGCGGCGTGCTGGGCACCACGCCCGCCGTGCTGGACGGCGAGGTGCTGGCCCTCGACGAACGGGGCCGGGCCGACTTCCAGCTGCTGCAGAGCCGGATGGGCCTGGCGCACGCCCCCGCCCGGGCGGCACGCCGAGCCACCCAGGTGCCGGTGCATCTGGTCCTCTTCGACGCGCCGTACTTCGCGGGGCCCCTGCTGCGGCTGCCGTACGTACGGCGGCGGGCAAGGCTGACGGAACTGGGGCTGGCCGGGCCGTACTGGTCGACTCCGGGTGCGGTGACCGGACACGGCGCCGAGGCGCTCGCGGCGACCAGGGAACACGGCCTGGAGGGTCTGGTGTGCAAGCGACTGGACTCGGTGTACGAGCCCGGGGTCCGCTCCCGTGCCTGGATCAAGATCCGGAACATGCGCGCGGAGGACGTGATCGTCGGCGGCTGGCTGCCCGGCAAAGGGCGGCTGAGCGGGCTGCCCGGCGCGGTGCTGGTCGGCCAGCGCGCCGGTGGCCGGCTGCGGTACGTCGGCGGGGTGGGCACCGGCTGGAGCGAGGCCGAGCGGACCGAACTGGCCGCGCTGCTGCGGGACTCCGCGAGCGAACGGTGCCCCTTCGATCCGGTGCCGCGCGTCCCAGGCGCCCGCTGGGTGCTGCCCCGGCTGGTCGGCGAGGTCAGCTACAGCACCCGTACCCGGGCCGGTCTCCTGCGCCAGCCGTCCTGGCTGCGGCTCCGCCCGGACCTCACCCCGGAGGACTCCGCGGCCGACCTGCCGGAGGGCTTCGGCTGAGGACACCCCGCCCGCACTCCCCTGCCATCCAGTACGCCGCCACGCCACACGGCACGGCGATTGCGCCGCACCGCCAGGTCGTACCGCGCACCACCACCCCGCCATGAACGCCCACGCACCCAGCCGCCATCCCACCCGGACCTACCCCGGAAGAATCCACGGCCGACCTGCCGGAGGGCTTCGGCTGAGGACACCCCGCCCGCACTCCCCTGCCATCCAGTACGCCGCCACGCCACACGGCACGGCGATTGCGCC
>NZ_JBSFIH010000018.1:0-12565 GCF_053597455.1 Streptomyces sp. NPDC001393 | reverse complement strand
CACGCACCCAGCCGCCATCCCACCCGGACCTACCCCGGAAGAATCCACGGCCGACCTGCCGGAGGGCTTCGGCTGAGGACACCCCGCCCGCACTCCCCCATGCCCCGGGGTACGCCGCCGTCCGGCATGGACGCCCGCGTGCCGAGCGCCCATCATGGCCGGATGGATCTTCATGTGGAGCTGCCCCCGGCGGTCGACGCGGGCGGGCTGCTTGCGCTCGCCGAGGGGCATCACGGCCGTACCGCACGGGCGTTGGGCGTCCGGGAAGCCGCCGGTCACCTCGTCAAGGTGTACGCCCTGCAGGCGCCGGGGCGTACGGTCGGTCCGCAGGACGTGGACGCGGCGCTGGACCTGGCCGCGGCGCATCTGGCCCGAGGGCGGGTGCGCGGCTCGCTGGGGCTCGCGATGCTGATCGTGCACGCGGGCGGCGACGGCGACTACGTCCTCGTGCACAGCTGGATCGAGGGCCACATGTCCGACCTGGCCGTGTTCACCGGCCCGGCCGGGCGGCCGGCCGAGCTGCGACCGGGCCGGGCGGGGCTCGCGCCCTGCGTCTGGGAGGCCGCGCTGCTGGCGCACGAGCGCGAGGCGTTCTCCCGGCACGTCCTGGACGGCAAGGGCCCGCTCACCGAGCGCCTGACCGCCTGGAGCGCAGACGCCCTGGAGGGCCAGGTCCGGTGACCCGCGCCCCCGGTGCGGTACGCCGACCGAGCCGATCTTCCCCGCGTGGCCGAACTGGGCCCAGCACGCCGCGTACGAGCGCGCCGACCAGCCGGTGCCGGATCTCGCCGCACGGCTGGCCGGCCTGCGGTTCGACACGCCCGACCCACGGCTGCGCTGTCTGGCCGCCGAAGCCCAGGACGGCGAGATCGTCGGCTACGCCACCTGCGCAGCCGAACAGTCCACCTGGGACGGCCGGAATACCTGCACATGGACTGCCTGTTCCTGGCCCCCGGCCACGGCGGCCTCGGCGTGACGGAGGTGCAGTGGCAGACGCCGCCTGGAACGAGGGGCGGTCCGGTTACGACCGGCTCGGCGCCCGTGCAAGCGGAAGCTGCGCTACAGCCGCTCCCCGTGGCGTACCGACTTCCCCGTCGACGTCAGGACCGCCACCTGCGACCGGCTCAACGTGCTGGGCGACACGCACGTCGACGCCGTCCGAGCGGGCGACGCCGAGGCCCTGCTGACCCCGGCCGAGCGGCGTGACCTGCTGCGGCACCGATGCCTGCTGCGCACCCCGGAGCGGGCGACGCGCTCGCCGCCCGTCCGGGCTGGGCGTCGGACCTGTTCCCGTACGACTGGCGGTGACCGGGGCGGGACGGCGGCGCAGCGCGAGCGGGCCCCGACCGGGCGCCGGTCCCGAGGGTCTATCGTGTCCCCATGTCCGTCCCGGAACTGATCCGTATCGTCTCCCGCGACTCCCCCATGGCCCTGGCCCAAGTCGAGCGAGTCCGCGCCGAGTTGGCCGTACTGCACCCCGGCGTGCGCACCGAGGTGGTGCCGGTGAAGACCACCGGCGACAAGTGGCTCGGCGATCTGTCCAAGGTGGAGGGCAAGGGGGCGTTCACCAAGGAGGTCGACGCGGCCCTGCTGGCCGGGGAGGCCGATCTCGCGGTGCACTGCGTCAAGGACGTGCCCGCCGACCGGCCACTGCCCGCCGGGACGGTGTTCGCCGCCTTCCTGAAGCGGGACGACATCCGGGACGCGCTGATCCACCCGGGCGGCCTCACCCTGGACGAGCTGCCGGCCGGCACCCGGATCGGCACCTCCTCGGTGCGCCGCGTGGCCCAGCTGGCCGCCACCCACCCGCATCTGGTGTGCGTGCCGTTCCGCGGCAACGCCAACCGCCGTCTGGAGAAACTGGCCGCCGGGGACGCGGACGCGCTGCTGCTGGCGGTGGCCGGTCTGGAACGGATCGGCCGGACGGATGTGATCAGCGAGGTGCTGTCCGCCGAGACGATGATGCCGCCGATCGGCGCGGGCATCCTCGCCCTGCAGTGCCGGGAGGACGACACCGATGTGATCGACGCCGTCAGCGGGCTCGGCGACCCGAACACGCATCGGGAGGCGACGGCCGAGCGGATGTTCCTGCATGTGCTGCAGGGCCACTGCAACAGCCCGATCGCCGGCTTCGCACACGTGGACCGCGGCGGGGAACTGTCCCTGCGGGCCTGTGTGTTCACTCCGGACGGCAAGACCCGGCTGAACGCCCACGAGTGGGCGGGCCGGCTCGACCCGGCCACGCTCGGCACCTCGGTCGCGGTGACGCTGCTGCGGCAGGGCGCGCGGGAGATCATCGACGGCATCCCGCACTGACCGTGCGGCGGCGCCGCCCGCGTCAGGCGGCGCCGGGCTCCGTCTGGTCCTTCAGGAAGGCGCTGACCTGGTGGGCCAGGCTGTGCTGCCCGGCGGTCGAGGGGGCGGCCGCCGTGGTCGCCTCCAGGACGCCGATGCCGCCGGTCCACAGCCGGCGGTCGGCCCACTCCTCCTCCACCCGCAGCTGCACCTGCACGTCCACGTGGGTGAGGGCGGCCTCGGGAGCGGCGGCGTAGAGCACGGCGGTGGCCCGGCGCAGCGGGTAGACGTCGAAGCCCTCGATGAACTGGGAATTGCGCCAGTCGATGAACGCGCCCTCGCCGTCGGGGCCGACCCGGACGTCGATCTGGCCGTCCTCCAGGTGGATGCAGTAGGGCTGGGCGCCGCGATTCTCGACCGTCACGCGGACGGTGAAGTACGTCAGCCCGGCGGCGGCGTCGTCACGCCCGCGCGGCGGCTCCGCGGCCTCCAGGCGGTGGACGCGGACCCGCAGACCGGCATGCTCGTCGTACTCGTGCCAGTCCCCGACCACGTTCGGCTCGTACACAGTGCCCCTCTCGACCTCCGAGAGCTGCTGTCTATCTGTGGGCTGAGCGCACTGTCAAATGAGCAGAATGCGCTGTGGCCAGGGGATTCGCCCGCTTTGATCGGTGATCAAGCGCTGCGCAGGAACGATGCGTTCGCGGCGCTTTCGGCGGGGGCACAGGTGCGTGCCGCACATCACGTCCACGGCAAGATCACCGGGCGAGCCGGCCGAGGAGTGAGGAGGCCGCGGTGATGCCGAGCGCGGCGGCCACCGCCAGGACGGCGAAGTCGGTGCCGAGGTGCGCGGGCGTGCCGAGCAGCAGGCCTCGCAGGGCGTCGACCTGATAGCTCAGCGGGTTGACCTTGCTGACGGCCTGGAGCCAGCCCGGCATCACCGACACGGGGTACAGGGCGTTCGAGCCGAAGAACAGCGGCATGGTGATCGCCTGCCCGAAGCCCATCAGCCGGTCACGGCTGAGCACGATGCCGGCGATGGTCATCGACAAGCACGAGAAGAACGCGGACGCGAGCACCACGGCGAGCGCGACACCGAGCAGCTTCAGCGGGTCCCAGGTGAGGGCGACGCCGAGCACGGCGGCGATGACGATCACGACGATCGCCTGGATCAGCGACTTCACCCCGGCGGCGAACGCCTTTCCGGTGATCAGTGCCGAGCGCGGGGTCGGGGTGACGAGGAGCTTGTTCAGGATGCCCGCGTCCCGCTCCCAGATGATCTGGATGCCGTAGAAGATCGCGATGAACATGGCCGACTGGGCGATGATGCCGGGCGCCATGAAGTCGATGTACGGCACGCCGCCGGTGGGTATCGCCCGGATCCGGGTGAAGGTCTGTCCGAAGATCAGCAGCCACAGGGCGGGCTGGACGGCGCGGGTGTACAGCTCGGTGCGGTCATGGCGGAGCTTCTGCAGCTCGACGGCGCACAGGGCGACGACCCGGGCGGGCAGCAGCCGCCAGCCGGCGCGCGGCACGGGCGGGCTGAGCAGCAGGGCGGTGTCGCTGCCGGGGGTGCGGTCAGCCGACTCGGCGCGCGGTGCGGCGGGTGCTGCGGACATCGCGGAAACCTCCTGCGGAGTGGTCGTCGAGGCCGCTGCCGGCGACGTCCCGGAAGACGTCCTCCAGCGTGGGCAGGGTGTCGGTGCGCTGGCGTTCGGCGAGGCCGCGGCGCAGCTCGGCCGGGGTGCCGAGGGCGCGGATGCGGCCGCGGTGCATCAGGCCGACCCGGTCGCAGTACTGGTCGGCCTCGTCCATGTAGTGGGTGGTGACGAGGACGGTCATGCCGGTGGCCGCGCGGACGGCGTTGATGTGCTCCCAGACGCCGGTGCGGGCGATCGGGTCGAGCCCGATGGTCGGCTCGTCGAGGATCAGCAGCCTGGGCGCGCTGACCAGCGCCTGGGCCAGCTCCAGTCGGCGGACCATGCCGCCGGAGTAGGTCCCGGCGAGCCGGTCGGCGGCCTCCGCGAGCCCGACGGCGGACAGCGCCTGGGCGACCCGTTCCGCCCGTTCGCGGCGGGGCACGTCGAAGACACGGGCGAACAGGGCGACGTTCTCCCGGCCGGTGAGCCCGCTGTCGGCGGACAGCTGCTGCGGGACGTAGCCGAGCAGCCGGCGCACCGCCATGCGCTCCTTGGCCGCGTCGCGCCCGAAGACGCCGACCATGCCGGCGGGGACGGGCAGGAGGGTGGTGATGCAGCGGATGGCCGTCGTCTTGCCGGCCCCGTTGGGCCCGAGCAACCCGAACACCTCACCCTCCCGGACGGCCAGGTCGAGCCCGTCAACGGCATGGGTGTCCCCGAAGGCGTAGACGAGCCGAGTACAGCTGACGGCGTCGGACCATCCGGCGGCCGTGGCGACTGTCCCGGCGGAGCCGTCGGCTGCGGCGGGCGCGCCGGAAGTTCCGGTGGGGGCGCCGGTGCCCTCGGCCTTGCCGGGTGCGGCGCCGGCTGCGGCCGAGGCACCGGGGCGGCCGGCGGCGTCCGTCGAGGCGTCGGAGCCGTCGGTGCTGCCGACCGGCTTGCCGGGGCTGCCCGTGGGGCCGTCAGCGGTGCCGACTTCGTCACCGGGCGTGTCGGTGCTGTCCCTGGTCATGGCTTGTGGACCTCCGTCATGATCGTCGGCTGCCGTCATGCTTCCTCGGCCTCCTCGTGCAGGCCGGCCGCCAGCTTGCGCAGCGCCGGCAGGGCCGCGCGCAGGGCCTCCCGGTCGGTGTCGTCGAGGCGGGACACGTGCCGGCCGACCAGTTCGGCCCGGCGCCGCTTCCAGTCGTCGAGCCGCTTCTCGGCGGCCGCGGTCAGCTGCAGCCGGGCCGCGCGCCGGTCGGTGGTGTCGGTCTCGCGGAGCAGGTATCCGCCCCGGACGAGCTGGTTGACCAGGGTCGACACCGAGTTGCCCGCCAGGTGCAGCGCCCTCGCCGCGTCCGAGATGCCGATGCCGGGCCGGGACTCGACCAGCCGGAGCAGCTCCACCTCGGCGCCGCGCAGCCGGGGCCCGCTCAGCCCGCCCCGCAGCCGCCGCCGGATCAGCCGCGGGATGCGCACCAGCGCGTCCGCCAGCTCCTCCGGGAAGGTCTCCGACACCGTTGCCACTCGCTGCGCCGTCTCGGGTTCCACGCCAGAAGGTTACCTCTGTTACAGAGGTAATTCCCGCCAAGGGAAATTCAAGACCGAATCGACCGAGCATCCCATTTGTACTTAATTGTTTTGTGATGTCCGGCAGGGGGAAAACGACACACAAGTGCTTCGGACCGGAGGCACGCCCGTGGGAGCCGGCTTCTCGCCGGAAGCCCCCTTGCCCATTCCCGGTCCGAGCGCGCCTCCCACGGTGTCTGTACACAGCACCTGCTGAGAGAGGTGCGCACCATGCGTGTCACCGGCAGCACGACCTCCCATCCCCATGACGACGCCCCCGACACGGCGGACTCGTTCGAGCGGCTCGCGAAGCTGTCCGACGGCCCCGAGCGGCGGGCGTTGCGTGATGAACTGGTCCAGCTGTGGCTGCCCATGGCCGAGCGGATCGCCGTGCGGTTCCGCGGCCGCGGGGAGACCCTGGAGGACCTGTACCAGGTGGCCGCCCTAGGCCTGGTGAAGGCCGTCGACCACTACGACCCCGGGCGTGGCCGCGCCTTCGAGGCGTACGCCGTGCCCACCATCACCGGTGAGATCAAGCGCCACTTCCGCGACCACATGTGGACCCTGCACGTGCCGCGCCGGGTGCAGGACCTGCGCAACCGGGTCCGCTCCGCCGTGAAGGAACTGGCCCAGAGCACCTCGGGGCACCCGCCCACCGTGGCGGAGATCGCCGCCCACACGCGCCTCACCGAGGACGAGGTGCGCACCGGCATGGAGGCGCTCGAGTGCTTCTCCGCGCTGTCCCTGGACGCCGAGGTGGCCGGCACCGACGGCTACGCCCTCGGGGACTCCCTGGGCGGACCCGATCCCGGATACGAGCTCGTGATCGACCGGACCGCCGTCAGGCCCTGTCTCGAGGCGCTGCCGGAACGCGAGCGCATCATCCTCTACCTGCGGTTCTTCCGCGGGATGACGCAGAGTCGGATCGCCCAGCAGCTGGGCATCTCGCAGATGCACGTCTCCCGGCTGCTCAGCAGCTGCTTCGACCGGCTGCGCGAGGAACTGCTCGCCGAGGCCCGCTGACGCCGGGGCCTGCTGGAGCCAGGGCCTGCTGAAGCCGGCGAGGCCGCAGCACAACCCGCGCACCCGCCCGTAGGGGCTCACTCCTCCGAGGTCCCGGGCACCTGAGTGGGGCCGTAGCGGTCCAGGGCATCCTCCAGCGCGGCGAGAACTTCGGGCGGGATGTCGCCGCGGCGGGCCCAGATGAGGATGAGCTCCGCGATGTTGCGCAGCTTGATGTTGGTGTGCTGGGAGACCTCCCGCAGCACCTCCCAGCCCTCGTCCGGGGTCACCCTGCCCAGGGCCACCACCATCCCGATCGCCTGGTCGACGACCGCGTGGGAGACGACGGCCTCCTTCATCTGTGCGACCTCGGCCTGCAGCTCGGAGATCCGGTCGGGCTCGTTCGCTCCCATGCCCCCATCGTGCTCGCCGGCCTGCACCGCTGCCAGCGGGGGTACTCGACAGGCGCCCGGCCCCCTTCCGGTTGGACACTGGTGCGAGAGCGGCGGCCGCCCGGCCCCGAGAGCAGGACGCGACGGACATGAACCCTAACGCCCCCGTCAGTGGTGGACCGCGGAGACGAGACATCGTCTCCACGCACTCCGTCTTCGGTGCCCCGTGCTGGGTGAGCCTGACCAGTCGTGACCTAGAGGCAACCCAGGACTTCTACTCGGCGGTCCTGGGGTGGCGCTGGCGGGGCGCGAAACTCGGTGAGCACTTCCGTATCGCGCTGGCGGAAGGGGTGCCGGTGGCCGGGATCGCCGCCGTCGCGGCCATGTGGCAGATGGCCGTGGCCTGGACGCCGTACTTCGCCGTGCCGGACGCCGATGTGGCGGTGTCCCGGGTCCGCGAGCGCGGTGGTACGGCGGCCGTCGGGCCGCTGTCCTTCCCGCCGGGCCGGGCCGCGCTGCTCGCCGACCGGGACGGGGCGACCTTCGGGATCTGGCAGGGGGAACTGGTCGGCAACTGGGAGGCCTGGCGGCGGGCGTCGCCGACGTTCATCCGGCTGCACACCCGGGACGCCTTCGACGCGGCGCTGTTCTACGGCGAGATCCTCGACTGGGCGTCCGGCAAGCCGGGCTGCTGCGAGGTGGAGTACGAGGGCGGCGAGGTGGTGCTGCGCAGCGAGGGCGACATCGTGGCGCGCATCGACTCGGGCGCGGTGGAGTCGGCGCCGGATCCCTCCGTACGGCCGCACTGGCAGATCCACTTCGCCGTCGCGGACGTCACGGGCTGCGCCCGGGCGGCGGAGAAGCACGGCGGCAGCGTGCTGAGCGAGAACGACGACGAGGCGATCCTCCGGGACGCCGACGGCGCCCAGTTCACGGTGACGTCACGCCGGGTGCGCTGAGCGAGGCCGCCCCTAGGCTCGGGCGGAAGCGCTGAGCGAGGCCGCCCCTAGGCTCGGGCGGGAGCGCCGCGGACGACCGCTCAGCTCGCCGCCCGGGACGGCCTCGACAGGAGAATCAGGCTGCGGGCCTCCACGCGAAGCCTCGTGCCGGCCTTGCGTTCGCGTTCGTCGGGGATGCCGTCCGGGTCGGCGGTGTCGATCAGGGTCGTCCAGCGCTCGCCGAAGGTGTCGTCGGGCAGACGGAAGTCGACCGGCTCCCAGTAGCCGTTGACGAGCAGCAGGAAGGAGTCGTCGACCATCCGGCGCCCATAGGCGTCGCGTTCGGCGATGGCGTCGCCGTTGAGGAACACCCCCACCGAGTACGCGTCGTCGCGCTGCCAGTCCCGGGCGGTCATCTCGCGGGCGTCGGGCCTGAGCCACATCAGGTCGGGCAGCGGTTGCCTGGCGTTGGTCGCGGTCTCGCCGCGGAAGAAGCGGCGCCGCCGCAGCACGGGGTGCGCGGCACGCAGGGCGATCAGATGCCGGGTGAAGTCCGCGAGGCTGCGCTGCTCGTCCGTCAACTCCCAGTCCATCCAGGAGATTTCGTTGTCCTGGCAGTACGCGTTGTTGTTGCCCCGCTGGGTGCGGCCGAGTTCGTCGCCGTGGCAGAGCATCGGGATACCCTGCGAGAGCAGCAGCGTGGCCAGCAGGTTGCGCTGCTGGCGGGCGCGCAGTTCGAGGACGGCCGAGTCCTTGGTGGAGCCCTCCACGCCGCAGTTCCAGGACCGGTTGTGGCTCTCGCCGTCCCTGTTGTCCTCGCCGTTGGCCTCGTTGTGCTTGTCGTTGTACGACACCAGATCGCGCAGGGTGAACCCGTCGTGCGCGGTGACGAAGTTGACGCTCGCGCGCGGCCGGCGCCTGCTGTGCTGGTACAGGTCGGAGGAGCCGGTCAGCCGGGAGGCGAACTCGCCGAGCGAGCCGGGCTCGGCACGCCAGAAGTCCCGTACGGCGTCCCGGTACTTGCCGTTCCACTCCGACCACAGCGGAGGGAAGTTGCCCACCTGGTAGCCGCCCTCCCCCACGTCCCAGGGCTCGGCGATGAGCTTGACGCGGCTGATCACCGGGTCCTGCTGGATCAGGTCGAAGAACGCCGAGAGCCGGTCCACCTCGTGGAACTGCCGGGCCAGGGTCGCCGCGAGGTCGAAACGGAAGCCGTCGACGTGCATCTCGGTGACCCAGTACCGCAGCGAGTCCATGATCAGCTGGAGCACGTAGGGGTGCCGCATCAGCAGGCTGTTGCCGGTGCCGGTGGTGTCGTAGTAGTGCGCCCAGTCGCCGTCCACCAGACGGTAGTAGGACGCGTTGTCGATGCCCCGGAAGGACAGCGTGGGGCCCAGCTCGTTGCCCTCGGCGGTGTGGTTGTAGACCACGTCGAGGATGACTTCGAGGCCGGCCGCGTGCAGCGCCTTGACCATGGCCTTGAACTCGTTGACCTGCTGGCCGAGGGTGCCGAAGGCGGCGTAGGCGTTGTGCGGGGCGAAGAAGCCGATGGTGTTGTAGCCCCAGTAGTTGGACAGGCCGCGGTCCTGGAGCACGCCGTCCTGCACGAACTGGTGCACCGGCATCAGCTCCACCGCGGTCACGCCGAGCGAGGTCAGGTGCTCGATGACGGCGGGGTGGGCGAGGCCGGCGTAGGTGCCGCGCAGCCGCTCGGGGACGGCGGGGTGGGTGCGGGTCAGGCCGCGTACGTGGGCCTCGTAGATCACCGAGTCCGCGTACGGCGTCCGCGGCGGGCGGTCGTCGCCCCAGTCGAAGTAGGGGTCGGTGACCACGCCCAGCATGGAGTGCCCGGCGCTGTCCGCCGGGGCGGGACCGTCCGGGGCGCGCTCGTACAGCGAGGCGTGGTTGTCGATCTGGCCGTCCACGGCGCGGGCGTACGGGTCGAGCAGCAGCTTCTTCGGGTTGCACCGGTGGCCGAGCGAGGGCTGCCAGGGGCCGTGGACCCGGTAGCCGTAGCGTTGGCCGGGTGCGATGCCGGGCAGATAGGCGTGCCAGACGAATCCGTCGACCTCCTGCAGCCGGACGGGGGTCTCGTTGCCGGCGGCGTCGACGAGGATCAGCTCGACCCGCTCGGCCACCTCGCTGAACAGCGCGAAGTTGGTGCCCTGTCCGTCGAACGAGGCACCCAACGGGTAGGGCTGCCCGCTCCACACGGGCAGCCCTTTCCTTCTCCTGCGGGCGGTCACCGGCTGCCCTCCAGGGCGTCGTCCGGCGCAGGTTCCGCAGCGGCCGGCACGGGACGCGCGCCGTCCGGAACGGCGACCCCGGCTCCCCGCACGGCGGCCGCCTCGTCCGCAACGGCGGCCCCGGAGCCCGGCGCGACAAGCGCGCCATCCCGCTCAGCGGCCAGGGCGCCCGGCGCGGCAAGCGTGTCGTCCATGGCCCCCGCCGGCGCGGCCAGCACCGCCACCGGCGTCTCGCGCGGCACCTGCAGCCCCTGTCGCAGCGTCGGCGCGGGGGCGGTCGGCACCAGCGGGACGCGCTCACCGGCGCGGGCACGCTGCGAGAACCAGATGATCTTGCTGCCGGTCTCCGAGGCGCAGCAGCCCCAGCCGTCGCTCATGGCGGCGATGTCCGCCAGGCAGGACCGCAGATCCTGGTCGGGGCGCAGGTCCGGATCGTCGTCACCGAAGGCGGTGATGAGGTGCTGGCCGTTCCACCACATCTCGATCGACGTGTGCTTGTCCTTGGCGTGCTCGTCGATCGCCCGCAGCAGCAGTTCCGCGCCGCGGCAGACGGGATCCGCGAGGTTCTCGAGATCCCAGTAGCGCAGGTGGGCGGCCAGGATGCGGCTGACCTGTCCCACCCGTTCCGGGCTGACTTCCACGTCGAGGTGGTAGTAGCAGGGCACTGCGGTCTTCATCGTCGCTTGCTCCTCACCGGCGAAGCTCTCGCTCCCCTCGCCCGTCCGGGACAGTTCCCGGATGCCCGTCCGGGAGGGATCCCGGACACACAGCGTGAGCGCTGATCGCTTCAGAGTCACCTCCACGGTGCGGGTACTACGCCATTCGTGCAACACGAGGCCCCGACACCCACCCTGGTTGAAGATCCAACAAGACGCTGCGTCGTCGCCCATGCACCATAAGTGAAAGCCTCGATCGCCGTAACGGTGCCGTGCCCTCCCGCGCGCGGACACCACCCGACCGTCGGGAACGCGCCCAGTCGAGAGCGTGGAAGGTGAAGAGGGCAATGCTGCTACCCGCCAAGGCCGAAGTGGCCCGGGCGTTGCGGCGTTACCGGGCGTGGGAGCGCGTGATGCTCGCCTCGCCCCACGACCGCACGGTCCGGGCCACCTTCGAGGACTCGGGCTACACGCTGTGCGTACTGATGGGCAAACGCTGCGCCCGCGAGGCCGCGGACGCAGCCGAACGCTATCTGCGCACCAATCTGGTCACCTACCTGCGCGAGCAGGACGGGCGGCCGCGGCCGCGCCGATCGGCCAGAAGAGCGCCGCCACCGGAGCGGCGTTCCACGGCGCCAAGCCCCTGACCTGGCACCGTACAAGGCGTTCCCCCCGGGGCCGGCGCAGGTCGGCTCCTCTCGGATCGCGAAGCCGGGCCGGGTGCCCGGCTTCGCGCACGGCGGAGGTGAGAAACATGCGCAGGACCCCGGCCATCGGCCGCGTACCGGTACGTGACGTCCGGCCGGCCGTGGAGTGCGGCAGGCGCCCGGCGAAAGCGGTGGCCGGGGAGACCTTCCAGGTCACGGCCACCGTGTTCCGCGAAGGGCACGATGCCGTGGGCGCCAATGTGGTCCTGCGCGATCCGAACGGCCGCCGTGGCCCGTGGACGCCGATGCGGGAGCTCTCCCCCGGCAGTGACCTGTGGGGTGCCGACGTCACACCGGACGCGACGGGCCGCTGGACCTTCCGGGTGGAGGCCTGGAGCCATCCGCTGGCGACCTGGCGGCACACCGCCTCGGTCAAGGTGCCGGCCGGGATCGACGTCGGACTGGTGCTGGAGGAGGGCGCCGAGCTGTACGAGCGGGCGGCCGCCGGAGTACCCAAGGGCGAGGAGCGAAACGTCGTCCTGGCCGCCGCGCAGGCCCTCGGAGACGACTCCCTGCCGGTGCACGACCGCCTCGGCGCGGCCCTGTCACCGGTGGTGGACGCCCTGCTGACCCGCTATCCGCTGCGGGAGTTGGTCACCGCCTCCGATCCCATGCCGCTGCTCGTGGAGCGCGAACGCGCCCTGTACGGCTCCTGGTACGAGTTCTTCCCGCGTTCCGAGGGCACCCCGCAACACCCGCACGGCACCTTCCGCACGGCCGCGCGCCGGCTGAAGCCGATCGCGGACATGGGCTTCGACGTCGTGTACCTGCCGCCCATCCACCCCATCGGTACGACCTTCCGCAAAGGGCCCAACAACACGCTCACCGCCGGGCCGCAGGATGTCGGTGTGCCGTGGGCGATCGGGTCTCCCGAGGGCGGGCACGACGCCGTCCACCCGGATCTCGGCAGCATCGAGGACTTCGACTTCTTCGTGGGCGAGGCGGCGAAACTGGGCCTTGAGGTGGCGCTGGACTTCGCGCTCCAGTGCTCACCGGACCATCCGTGGGTGCACAAGCATCCGGAGTGGTTCCATCACCGGCCGGACGGCACGATCGCGTACGCGGAGAACCCGCCGAAGAAGTACCAGGACATCTATCCGATCGCCTTCGACGCGGACATGGACGGGCTGGTCGCCGA
>NZ_JBSFIH010000017.1:0-160858 GCF_053597455.1 Streptomyces sp. NPDC001393 | reverse complement strand
CGGCTGCTCCAAGCGCATGGAGGCCGACGTCTCCGCCGTTGCCGACCCGGCCACCGGCGTGGCGGTCTACGACACCTACGGCGGCTCCGGCTGGGCGGTCTACGGCGGCACCAGCGCCAGCTCGCCGATCATCGCGAGCGTGTACGCCCTCGCGGGCACCCCGGGCGCGAGCGACTACCCGGCGAAGTACCCGTACCAGCACACCGGCAACCTGTACGACGTCACCAGCGGCAGCAACGGCAGCTGCTCCCCGTCCTACTTCTGCACCGCGGGCACCGGCTACGACGGCCCGACCGGCTGGGGCACCCCGAACGGCACCGCTGCCTTCACCGCCGGAAGTTCCAGCGGTAACACGGTGACGGTCACCAACCCCGGCAGCCAGTCCACCACCACGGGTGGTTCGGTCAGCCTGCAGATCCAGGCCACCGACAGCGGCGGCGCCTCCCTCACCTACAGCGCCACGGGCCTGCCCACCGGCCTGTCCATCAACAGCTCCACCGGTCTGATCTCCGGTACGGCGTCCACCGCGGGCACGTACCAGGTCACGGTCACCGCGAAGGACTCCACGGGCGCGTCCGGCTCGACCTCCTTCACCTGGACCGTCGGCTCCGGCGGTGGCGGATGCACGTCCTCCCAGCTGCTGGCCAACCCCGGCTTCGAGTCGGGCAACACCGGCTGGAGCGCCACCAGCGGCGTCATCACCAACGACTCTGGTGAGGCGGCCCACGGCGGCTCCTACTACGCCTGGCTGGACGGCTACGGCTCCTCGCACACCGACACGCTGTCCCAGTCGGTGACGATCCCGGCCGGCTGCAAGGCGACCCTGACCTTCTACCTGCACATCGACACCTCGGAGACCACCACCAGCACCCAGTACGACAAGCTGACGGTGACCGCCGGTTCGAAGACCCTCGCGACCTACTCGAACCTCAACGCGGCCTCCGGCTACAGCCAGAAGACCTTCGACCTGTCCTCGCTGGCGGGCCAGACGGTCACCCTGAAGTTCAACGGCGTGGAGGACTCCTCGCTGCAGACCAGCTTCGTCGTGGACGACACCGCCCTGACGACCAGCTGACCCATACGGCATCAGCAAGACTGGGCCCGCCTCGCAGTGGCGCGAAGCGGGCCCAGCTCTTGTCGGACGGACGGCGCCGCCGTCAGAAGGCGCCCGTGCCGTTCGGTGTGCCGAGGCCGGTCGGCCCGTCGTATCCCGGCTTCGCGGTGCACAGGTATGTGCCTCCGCAGGAGCCGTTGCTGCCCGAAGTCACGTCGTTGAGTGCCGACATGTGGCTGTACGGATACGAGCCGTCGACGACCTGAGAGGTGTTTCCGGCCAGTGCGTAGACGCTCGCGATGATCGGCGACGAGACGCTGGTGCCTCCGACTTCGACCCATCCGTCGGCACCCTGTGCGAGACCGAGCTGAAGCTCGGTGTCGCACAACATTCCGCCACCGCAGGTGTTGTACGTGTCGTAGACCGCCACCCCGGTGTTGGGGTCGGCGACCGCCGACACGTCGGCGACGGTGCGCTTGGCGCATCCGGAGTCATGCTGCCAGGACGGCTTGGCCTCGTAAGCCGAGCAGCCGGAGCCCGCGCCGCTCCAGGCGGTCTCGGTCCAGCCGCGCGCGTTGGACGCCCTGCTCAGCGAGGTGCCGCCCACGGCGGTGACGTACGGGGAGGAGGCGGGCCAGGAGACGCCGTAACCGGAGTCACCCGAACTCGCTGTGATCGCGACGCCGGAGTGCTTGAAGTGCGAGTCGAAGGACGTGATGGTGTTGTCCTCGGACCCGCCCCAGCTGTTGGAGACAGAGACGACGCCCGGCGTGGAGGCGGCGGTGTCCTCGGCCGTCATGAGATCCCCGACGTTCGTCGAGCCCGCCTCGACCAGGAGGATGTGACAGCCGGGGCATGTCGCCGAGACCATGTCGAGGTCGAGGCTGATCTCCTCGGCCCATCCGGGGTCACCGGAGGGCAGCGGCGATGCCTGGCCATGCTGATTCACCTTGTGGAAGCAGCCGTTGGCGGTGGTGCACGACGGCAGGCCGTAGGCACGGCGATAAGCGGCCAGGTCGGACTCGGCGTTCGGGTCGTCCATGGCGTCGACGATCGCCACCGTCCGGCCGGATCCCGAGGAACCGCCCAGGTGATAGGCGGCACGCAGGTCGGACGGCACGTACCCCGCCGTGGTCGGGGAACCGGTGGTGAACGGTGACATGCGGCCCGAGGCGGTGCGGTGGGCCTTCAGGACGCCGAAACAGCGGGCTTGTCCCGCGTGCGCGGGATGGGCGCAGCCGAAGTCCGTTCTGCCCGTGGAGGCTGACGCGTGCGGAGCGGAGGAGAGAGCGGCGGCCTGGGCACTGGTGGCCAGGCCGATGGTGAGGGCAGTGCCGGTGAGGGTGAGTATCGCGGTGAGGGCAGCCGCGATCCGCCTCCCCTGACGTCTCGCTCGATGGCGGTGGATCACCAGGGATCCGGAGGGTATCTCGCGTCGTTGCATCAAGCCTCCGTGCGGTTTGAGGCGGTTCGGAAGGGCAGGCCACATGGCGAAAAGCAGCATTGACAGACGGCATGTCAGGTGTGCTGCGGGCCAGTTGATTCACCATGCGGCCGCCGTCCTGTGCTGGTCAAGGCCATGCCAATGCAGGTCTTGTGAGGCTGCCGCGGTGAGCGAGTGAACCCCATGCGGGGCCCTCCGAACGCCTACGCAGCGCATCAGGGCGACCGCGGTGGGAGGTCGGGGAGACCTCGGTCGCCGTGAGCCGACGGAGCCGTGCGCCAGGCGTAGGGGGTGAAATGCGCCGGGGGATGGTCGATGGGCAGGTCGGGGCGCCAGGCGGTGAGGATCTGGACGCTGCACACGAACAGGCCGTCGGGCAGCCGGTCCAAGGGGTACCAGGACCAGTCGCCGACGCTCTCGTCCGGCTGCGTGGCCGGCCGCCCCTGCCAGGCGCCGACGAGGGCGCCGACGGTGACCCGTACGACGTGTTCGACGTGGTCGACGAGCGTGCCCAGGAGAGTGATGTCGTCGGGCCGGGCGATCAGGCCCGTCTCTTCGGCGAGTTCACGGATCACGGTCGCTTCCAGGGACTCCCCGGCCTCTACGGTTCCTCCTGGCAGTTCGAGGGTGCCTCGGCGGTGGCGGCTGAGGAGCACGCCCTGATCACTGAGGACGATGGCGCCGACACCGATGGCCGCGTGCGGCACCGGTGGCCGTGTGGTGCGGGGCCGGCTGGAGATGCGCGAGGGCCGGTCCGGGAGGCGGTGACGGGCGGCTTCAGCGTCCGGTTTCGCGGGGGTGCGGACGCGTACCTCGATCGTCTTGCGTCCGGACTCCAGGTGCCGCGTGCGGTCGGCCGATGCCTCGCGGGGGCGTGGCGGCCGCTGCCTGGTGAGGGCCGCGCAGGACCACGAAGGCCAGTCCCTCGGTGTCGTGGCGTTCGACGGCGGACCAGCCGGCCTGCAGTCCGGCGAGTTCGTTCTCGTCGAGGGCGATGCCGCGCCGCTCGGCCGGGGTGGCGGCGGCGAGGGGCGTGATGACCACGAGGGCACCGCCGGCGCGCAGGCGGCGGGCGAGGGCCTGCGTGGTTCGGTCGCGGTGCTTCAGGAAGGGATGCACGAACCGCAGGGTGATCACGTCGTAGCCGTCCGCGTGCAGCGGTGACCAGTCGTCGCCCTCGATGTCCAGGCGCAGCCACCGGGCGGCCTGTCCGTGCTGGGCGGTCGCCTCGGCCAGTGCGTTGTCCGACCAGTCGACGGCATCGACGCGGTAGCCCAGCGAGGACAGGTGGGCCGCGAGATCGCCGACCCCGCACCCGATGTCGAGGGCTCTGCCGTCGACGGGAGCGGGCACATGCGTGGCGATCAATGACCGCTCATGGTCGCAGAGTTGGCGATAGCGGCGGCCGGAGGCGTAACCGGTGTTCCATTCGTCCTGGGTGGTGAACACGGGGTTCACGTCCTTTCCGGAGGAGTTGCCACAGTGGGCCTTTCGGGCAGGCTCACGCGGGATCCCCGACGGTGGGGGAGGCGGGTCGGGGGATGGCTCCTGTGGGCATGTACTGGGCGGCCTGCGCGTCGAACATCGAGGCGTAGCGCCCCTGGGCGGCCATGAGTTCGTCGTGGCTGCCGTGTTCGACGAGCCGTCCGTGGTGCAGGACGTAGATCTGATCGGCGTGGCGGACGCCGGACATCCGGTGGGTGACCAGGACGACGGCCCGGTTCGGGGCGGCGAGCCGGCGGATGCGGTCGAACGCGGCGATCTCGGCCTCCGGGTCGAGGGCGGAGGTGGGCTCGTCCACGATGAGGACGCCGTCGTCGTCCGCGGTGGAGCTGCGCCAGTGGGTCCGGGCGAGCCCGATCTTCTGCCACTCGCCGCCCGACAGTTCGCTGGCGCCGCGGAACATCCGGGCCAGCAGGCTGCGCAGGCCGTCGGGCAGTTTCGCGATGACCGGTCCGGCACCCGCGTAGTCGACGGACGGCTGGAGGTCCTCGGGGCCGGCCTCCTGGGCGGGCCGGCCGATCCGGATGTTCAACGCCGCGGTCACGGGCCAGCGTTGGAAGTCCTGGGTGAGCAGTGCGACGCGGTCGAAGACCTGCGCGCGGTCCAGGGAGGCGACGTCGGCCTCACCCCACCGCACGGTCCCGCTCTGCGGCAGCAACAGGCCCGACAGCACCTTCATCAGCGTGCTCTTCCCGGAGCCGTTCTCGCCGACCACGGCGGTGACCGAGCCCATGGGCAGCGTGAGCGAGACCCCGTCCAGGGCGGGCGTGTCCCGGTCCGGGTAGCGGTAGCCGACCCGGTCGAGAACGACCTGCTTCACCTGTGCCGGAACGGGATCGCCCCCGCCGGGAAGGGTGCGTCGTGCCGCCTCGTCCAGGAACCGGGCGTGGTCGCGGACGTAGAGGGACTCCTCGTGCAACTGGTTGATGTTCATCACCAGCGCGCCCAGGCTCGCCGAGCCGGACCGGACGGCGATGACGGCGGTCCCGGCCACGGCCAGACCCATGTGCCCGCTCATGATCAGCAGGAACATGGCCGCGTACGTCGCCGCCATGGCGAGGCCGGACAGCGCGGCGGCCAGCCACTCGGTGACGGCTTTGCCGGCGGCCAGCCGCGCCTGCTCGGCCTCGGCGCTCTCGGCCATCCGCTCGTAACGGCTCAGCAGGAACGGTCCGACGGCGTGGATGCGTACCTCCTGTGCGGCGGAGCGCTCGGTGAGCAGGTTGCCGATGAGGCGGCTGGCCCGCACGTGCTCGATCCAGCTCATCACCGACACGTACCGTTCCTGCGCCACGCGCATCGCGCCCCAGCCGCGCGGCGCCGCGATCAGGATCAGCATCGGCAGCAGGACCGGGTGCAGGATGGTGAGCACGCCGGCCGTGGAGACCAGGGAGATGGTCCCGTTCAGCGCGGCCACGCAGGCGCTGATCATGCGGCGGGCGGAAGCGGCGCCGAACTGGGCGACGTCGATCAGCCGGCGGAACGCCGGATCCTCGATGGCCTCCAGCTCCACCGACGCGGCGGCGGCCAGGTACTGGGTGGTGGCGATCCGCTCGACGAGTGGCTCCAGCCGGCCCGCCCGCGAGGTGGACCATCCGGCCAGGCCGGAGTTGACCACGGCTGCTCCGGCGGCGGCGAGCAGTCCCGGCAGGACCGCGTGCAACCGGTGGCCGGGGGTGCCCGAGCCGAGTAGTGCGTGCATGACAGCGTTGACCGCGAGCAACCCGATCGCCGCGGCGAAACCCTGCCCGATCTCGCAGACCGCGACCGTGAGCAGAGCGCGGCGGTCCGCGTGCCACGCCATCCGCAAGGTCGTCCCGACCAGCCTCGGCATGGAGCGCAGCGCCGACATCATCGTCAGGTCCAGCCGGGCACGCTCGTGTTCCGACCAGCCGAGGTCGTAGCGCAGGGGACCGCCGAAGAGCTCCTGCTCGGCATCGGAGACCGGGGGCTCGGCCATCCGCACGCGTCCGAAGAACCTCTTCACGAGGCGCCTCCCGTGCTCGTGGACGATGTGTCGGGAGCCGGTGGCGCTGGTGTGCCGGGCGAAGTCATCGTGGTCCCCCTTGAGTGGTGCGGCTGGTTCACACGGCTCAACGACCCGGCCGGCATTTCGAACACATGTGTTTCGGTCGTGCTGGTAACCCCGTGCTGGAGCGGGCGCCGGAGGATGTGGGTTGCACCGACCCTTGCCGCGCAAGGACCGGGCCCGGAGCGGCCGTGGCCGAAACGCCGAGCGTGCCGCCGACCCGTGGGCGGAACGGCTCGACGGCGCGTCCGGTGAGACCGGTCCACAGCGGACTCGGGCGCAGTCGGCCTTCACCTGGACGCGCCCGGCCACCCCCCAGGAAGACTCGTCCGTGCAGCTCAGGCCGGCTGGTCCGTCGTGGACTGCTCGGCCCAGATGATCTTGCCGCCGAGGATGAAGCGGGTGCCCCACCGCTCGGTGAACTGGGAGACCAGCAGCAGTCCGCGGCCGCCCTCGTCCGTGGCGCGCGGATGGCGCAGATGGGGCGCGGTGGCGCTGCCGTCGGAGACCTCGCAGATCAGGGCTTCCCGGTCCCGGATCAGCCGCAGCCGGACGGGGCCCTCCGCGTGCCGGATGGCATTGGTGACCAGCTCGCTCACCACCAGTTCCGTGGTGAACGCCAGCTCCTGCAGCCCCCACTCGCTCAGCTGCCGGCCGGCCTCCTTGCGGGCGTCGGCGACCACGGCCGGGTCTGCGGGCAGCTCCCAGTCGGCGACCCGGCCGGCGCCGAGCAGCCTGGTGCGGGCCATCAGCAGGGCCACGTCGTCGTGCGGCCGGGCCGGGACCAGCGTCTCGACCACCGCACGGCAGCGCCTGTCGAGCGTGGGGGCGCCCCGTTCCAGGGCCCGGCGCAGCCGGGCGCGGTCCGTGGCGACGGCCCCCGCACCGTCCCGGTCGTCCCCGTGGACCAGCAGCCCGTCGGTGTGCAGGGCCAGCGTGCTGCCCTCGTCCAGGGTCAGCTCGACCGCCTCGAAGGGCGGACCGCCCGCCCCGAGCGGCGACCCCTGCGGCAGGTCGACGAAGCTGACGGCGCCGTCGGGCAGGACGACGGCGGGCGCGGGATGGCCCGCGGCGGCCATCGCGCACTCCCCGGTGACGGGGTCGTAGACGACGTACACGCACCCCGCCCCCACCGCCTGGATTCCGGCGGCCTCCGGGTCCTCGGGCCGGAAGCCCTCTTCCCGGGCCATCCGCCCCACCAGGTCGTCGAGGTGCGCGAGGACCTCCTCGGGCGGCAGGTCGAGCGCTGCGAGGGTGTGTACGGCGGTGCGCAGCCGCCCCATGGCCGCCGCGGCGTCGATCCCGTGCCCCGGCACCTCGCCCACGACCAGGGCCACCCGCGCACCGGACAGCGGGATGATGTCGTACCAGTCGCCGCCGAGGCCGGTCAGCTCGTCGGCCGGCCGGTAGCAGGCTGCCACCTCCACCGCCTCCTGCTCGGGCAGTCGGCGCGGCAGCAGGCTGCGCTGCAGGACCAGGGCCGCGTCCCGCTCGCGGGTGTAGCGGCGGGCGTTGTCCACACAGACCGCCGCCCGGGACACCAGGTCCTCGGCGAGGCTCAGGTCGTCCTCGTCGAAGGGGTCCTGACGGTGCCGCCGGAAGAAGGTGGTGACGCCCATCGTGATGCCCCGGGCGCGGATGGGCACGATCATCACGCTGTGCAGGCCCAGCTCCAGAAAGGTCGTCGCCCGGCCGCCCGGGAGGCCGGTGGCCCACTCCTTGGCGAGCGGGTCGAGCCGTTCCTCATGCCAGGACCGGCCCGTGGTCAGCGTGTGGATCGGGGGCGATCCGGCGCAATAGGCGGCCACCTCGCCGATCCCCACGACGGCCTCCGGGACCCCGGCGATCACCGACTGCTGCCCGGCCCGCCGAAGCGGCACCTGATCCGTGTCGCGCACCGGCCCCGGCTCCGGCTCCGCCCCCCGCAGCACCGACTCCAGCAGGTCCACGCAGACGAAGTCGGCGAAGTCCTGCACGCCGATGTCGGCCAGTTCCTGCGCGGTCCGCACAATGTCCAGGGTGCGGCCGATCTGCTCGCCGGCCCGGTCGAGCAGGGCCAGGCGCTGCCGGGCGCGGTACCGCTCGGTGATGTCGACGACCGTGTAGTAGACGCCCATCGGGTGGCCCTGGTCGTCGTCGAGGCGGGTGAACGACATCATGTGCGCCGTCTCCCGGCGCGGCGCGGACCGCACCTTGCCCACATGCTCGTAGCCGACCACGGGCCGGCCGGTCTCCAGCACGTGCCGCATCTGTGCCTCGATGCCCTCGGAGTCGAGCCCCGGCTGGATCTCCGCCAGCCGTCGCCCCAGCCGCTCCTGCGGGGAGCCGCCGCCGTACCGCTCCAGGGCCGCGTTCGACCACACGCACCGCAGATCGGTGTCCACAATCGCGATGCCGACCGGGGAGCCGGTCACCATCTGTTCCAGCACTTCACGGCTCATGTCCCAGCCGCGTCCCCCGGCCACGTCGGAGACGAGAACCAGCCAGTGCGGTGCCCCGCCTGCTTCCACGGCCGGAGTGATCCGCACCATCACCCGCATCGGCTGCCCGCCCTTGCGCCGCGCGGTCAGCAGCCCCGCCCAGCCGCCGTCCCTGCGGCAGCGTTCGGCCAGCTCGGGCACCCGCTCGGCGTCCTCGGCGGACAGCAGGCCGGTCACCCGGGTGCCCACCACCTCGGCGGCCGTGTACGCGAGCAGCCGCTGGGCGCCCTGCGTCCAGCTCGTCACGACGCCGTGTGCGTCGAGCAGCAGGGGCGCGGCGTCCGCCACATCGAACCGCCGCCGGGTGGCGTCCTGCTCCTCGTGAGTGCTCACGGCCGACCTCTCTCTAGCTGAGAGTGGTCTACCCCCTCATGGCGCAATCTTCACCCTTGGGGCGAACGAGCGGCGGGTCGGGGGACAGCCCGGGGCCGCCCCCCTCTCCGTCACGAACCCAGCACCTTCTCCAGTGCCGCCAGTGCGGAGCGCAGCTCCTGTGCCGTGATCGTCAGCGGCGGCGCCAGCCGGATCGTGGAACCGTGGGTGTCCTTCACCAGGACCCCCTCCCGCATCAGCCGCTCGCTGACCTCGCGGCCGGTGCCGATCGCCGGGTCGATGTCGACGCCCGCCCACAGGCCACGGGAGCGGAAGCCGACCACGCCCCGGCCGGCCAGCTCGGTCAGCCCGTCCCGGAGGACCACGCCCAGCTCGGCGGCCCGCCGCTGGAACTCACCGGTCCGCAGCAGCTCGACCACGGCCGTGCCGACCGCCGCCGCGAGCGGGTTGCCGCCGAACGTGGAGCCGTGCTCGCCCGGGTGCAGCACACCCAGCACCTCGCGCCGGGCCGCCACCGCCGACACCGGCACGATCCCGCCCCCCAGCGCCTTTCCGAGCAGCAGCACGTCCGGTACGACGTCCTCGTGCTCGACGGCGAAGGTGCGGCCGGTGCGGCCGAGCCCCGACTGGATCTCGTCCGCGATGAACAGGCAGCCCTTGCGGCGGGTCAGCTCGCGCACTCCGGCGAGATAGCCGTCGTCCGGGATCAGCACGCCCGCCTCGCCCTGGATGGGCTCGATCAGCACGGCCGCCGTGGTCTCGTCGACGGCCTCCTCCAGCGCGGCCAGATCGTTGTACGGCACGATGCGGAAGCCGGGCGTGAAGGGGCCGAAGCCCGCCCGGGCCGTCTCGTCGGTGGAGAAGCTGACGATGGTCGTCGTACGGCCGTGGAAGTTCTCCGCCGCGACCACGATCGTCGCCTCGTCGGCGGGAACGCCCTTGACGTCGTACGCCCACTTGCGGGCCACCTTGATGCCGCTCTCCACCGCCTCCGCGCCGGTGTTCATGGGCAGCACCATGTCCAGCCCGGTCAGCTCGGCCAGCCGCTCGGCGAACTCGGCGAGCCGGTCGTTGTGGAAGGCGCGTGAGGTCAGCGTCAGCAGGTCGAGCTGGCGGTGCGCGGCCTCGATCAGCGCGGGGTGACGGTGGCCGAAGTTCAGGGCCGAGTAGCCGGCGAGCATGTCGAGGTAGCGGTTGCCCTCGACGTCCTCCACCCAGGTGCCCTCGGCCCGGGCGACCACCACCGGCAGCGGGTGGTAGTTGTGTGCGAGGACCGGCTCCTCCGCACGGATCAGCTCGGCGGACGTACGGGTGCGGGCGGATACCTGAGCAGGCGCGGTCATCAGCGGATCTCCTGGGTGCAGCACTTGATGCCGCCGCCGGCCTTGTGGAACTCGGACAGGTCGACGGGGACGGGGGTGTAACCCCGGCCGGCCAGGCGCTCGGCGAGCGCCTCGGCCCGGGGGGCGATGAAGACGTTGTGGCCGTCGGAGACGGAGTTCAGGCCGAACGCCAGCGCGTCCTCGCGGGTGGCGAGCACCGCGTCCGGGTACAGCCGGCGCAGCACCTCGCGGCTGCCGGCCGAGAACGCCTCGGGGTAGTAGCAGATGTTGTCGTCGTCGAGGACGAACAGCGCCGTGTCCAGGTGGTAGAAGTACGGGTCCACCAGGGTCAGCCCGATCACGGGATGACCGAGGAACTCCTGTGCCTCCCGGTGCGCCTCACGGGTGGTGCGGAACCCGGTGCCGGCGAGCACGTACCGGCCCGTCCACACCAGGTCGCCCTCGCCCTCGCTCACCGACTCCGGGCGGTACACGTCGTAGCCCGCAGCCTTGAACCAGGTGTCGTAGTGCAGCGACTCCGGGCGCCGCTCCGGGGCGTGGAACAGGGAGCCGAAGACCCGGCCGCCGACCACGCACGCCGCGTTGGCGGCGAACACCATGTCGGGCAGCCCGGGGACCGGCTCGACCGACTCGACGGTGTGACCGTGGGCGCGGTAGGCGCGGATCAGTGTCTGCCACTGTTCGCGGGCGAGGTCCACGTCGACCGGCTTGTCGGGGTGCATCCAGGGATTGATCGCGTACTGCACGGCGAAGTGTCTGGGTTCGCAGACGAGAAAGCGCCGAGGACGCTGTACACGGCTTTCGGACACAGAGGGTTTCCTCCGCTTTGCTATGTGTCACTGGGGGTGCACACCACGGTAGAAAGGGAGGCGGACGGCCGACAAGAAACGAAAGCTGCGCAGATGCGCAGCATCGCTGCGTTGTTCAGCGGGTATACGCACGAACCCTGCGCATGCCCAATGCCCTATTCCGGCGCCGCATGGGTCGCGCCCGCTTCCGGGCTGTCCGGGAGGAGGTGGGACAGCACCATCACGCTGATCGTCTTGCGGATGAAGGGCTCGACCCGGATCCGCTCCAGCACCTCCTCGAAGTGCTCCACGTCCCGCGCCCGCACGTGCAGCAGCGCGTCGGCGCCGCCGGTGACCGTCATGGCCGCCGTGATCTCCGGATGGTTGCGCACGACCTCCGCCAGCCGCCGGGGCGGGGCCGCGCCCTCGCAGTACACCTCGACGTACGCCTCGGTGCGCCAGCCGAGCGCGGAGGGCTTCACCGTCGCGGTGAACCCGGTGATCACTCCGGTCTCCCGGAGCCGGTCCACGCGCCGCTTGACCGCGGTCGCGGACAGCCCGATGCCCGCGCCGATCTCGGCGAAGCTGGTCCGGGCGTTCGCCATCAGCGCGGTGATGATCTTGCGGTCGAGGTCGTCGAACGAGGTCGTCCTGCTGTTCATGCGGGCACTGTAGTCAGCCCCGCCCGGCGGCCCGCCTCACGACTGGGTGACAACCATGGCGAGCGTCAGCAGACCCAGAACCACCCATCCGAACCACAGCCAGCCGTTGCTGCCGAGCGCGACCGTGTAGGCGGTCACGACGACGAGCCCGCCGACCGTGAGCGCCGCCATCGCCTTGGTGGAGCCATTCGTGGAACCGTTCATGGAACCGGGCATCGCGACACCCTCCTCATGGTCCGTCCACGACCATGGTGCCCCGGTTTCCGCCCGGACGGGACGGCTTGGCCTAGGCCCTGTCGTCAAACTCCCGTCTGCCCTGCGACGCCATGCACGCTCCCCCACTGCCTCAAGGGCGTGGGAGGTGCACCCACTCGCCGCACCGGGCGCAGACCCAAGTACATCCAGTACGAGGGTCAGCGCCCGGCACTCCCCCAGCCTTCGGCCGGGGGGACCCCAGAGCACGCACCTACGGCATTCATGAGCCGCTCCGCGGCGGGCGCAGGGCCGCCCTTCGGGCGACGACGGGAGTTTGACGACAGGACCTAGCTCTCGCGTGCGTTCAGCGAGGCCAGGTAGGCGTTGTACGCCTCCAGCTCCTTGTCGCCGTCCCGGTCCGCGGCCCGGTCCTTGCGCCTGGCCTGCCGCTTCTCGGAGCCGTACCACTGGAACAGCAGCGCGATCAGCACCAGCACGGACGGGATCTCGCTGAACGCCCAGGCGATGCCGCCGGCCGCGTTCTGGTCGGACAGCGCGTCGATGCCGAGCGAGGCGGGCGGGTGCTTGAAGGTGCCGACCATCGGGGCCGTCGCCATCATCAGCGCGATACCGAAGAATGCGTGGAACGGCATGCCCGCGAACAGCTCCAGCATCCGCATCACGTATCCCGGGCGGTGCGGGCCCGGGTCGACGCCCATGATCGGCCAGAAGAACACCATGCCCACGGCGAAGAAGTGGACCATCATCGCGATGTGCCCGGCCTTCGACCCCATCAGGAAGTCGAACAGCGGGGTGAAGTACAACACGTACAGGCTCGCGATGAACATCGGGATCGTGAACGCCGGGTGCGTGACGATCCGCATGTAGCGGCTGTGCAGCAGCGCCAGCAGCAGCTCGCGCGGGCCCTTGCGGTCCCGGCCGGCGGTCGGCAGTGCCCGCAGCGCCAGTGTGACCGGCGCGCCGAGCAGGATCAGGATCGGCGACAGCATGCTGATCACCATGTGCTGCACCATGTGCACACTGAACATGACCATGCCGTAGTCGTTCAGCTTGGTGCACATCACCAGGGCGACGGTCAGCACACCGACGACGTACGACACGGTACGGCCGGCCGACCACGCGTCCCCGCGCCGCCGCAGCCGTACGACACCCCACCCGTAGAGCCCCAGCCCGAGCAGGCAGGCGAGGAGGAAGAACGGGTCGGTGGACCACTCCAGCCCCCGTCCCAGCGTGAACGGCGGCAGATCCATCATCATGCCGTGCCCGCTGTGGTCCATCCGGCGGCTCCTGATTCGTGGGGGTTGTACGAGTTGTCCGCCCCCAAGAGTAGAACCGCCCCCGGTCATGGCCGTGACCGGGGGCGGGTTGTTCTCGGGTGAACTACAGGACGCACTCCGCCTCGTCGTACCGCTCCACCGGAACGGTCTTCAGCGTCTCGACGGCCTCGGCCAGCGACACCATCACGATGTCGGTCCCGCGCAGAGCCGTCATCCGCCCGAACTCACCCCGGTGCACGGCCTCCACCGCGTGCCAGCCGAAACGGGTCGCCAGCACGCGGTCGTACGCCGTCGGCGTGCCGCCCCGCTGGACATGCCCCAGGATCACCGGCCGCGCCTCCTTGCCGAGCCGGTGCTCCAGTTCGACCGACAGCTGCCGGGCGATGCCGGCGAAGCGCTCGTGGCCGTAGATGTCCTTGCCGCCCTCGTCGAAGTCCATGCTGCCAGGCCTCGGCTTGGCGCCCTCGGCGGCGACGACGATGGCGAACCGCTTGCCCGCCTCGAACCGCTCGCCGACCTTCCGCGTCAACTCCTCGATGTCGAAGGGCCGTTCGGGGACGACGATGGCGTGGGCGCCGGCCGCCATGCCGGAGTGCAGCGCGATCCAGCCGGTGTGCCGGCCCATGACCTCCACGATCAGCACGCGCTGGTGCGACTCGGCGGTGGTCTTCAGCCGGTCCAGGGCCTCCGTCGCCACGGTGACGGCCGTGTCGAAGCCGAAGGTGACGTCCGTGACAGCGATGTCGTTGTCGATGGTCTTGGGCACGCCCACGATCGGCAGCCCGTTGTCCGACAGCAGCCGGGCCGCCTTCAGCGTGCCCTCACCGCCGATAGGGATGATCGCGTCCAGGCCGAGTTCCGCGACATGGCCCTTGGCCCGCTCCACGCCGTCCCGCAGATGCTCCGGACGGACCCGGGAGGAGCCGAGGATGGTGCCGCCGCGCGCCAGGATGCCGCCCACGGCGTCGAGGTCGAGCTTGAGATAGTCGCACTCCAGGAGGCCCTTCCAGCCGTCCCGGAAACCGATGACCTCGTCGCCGTGGTCGGCGACGGCACGGTGCACGACGGACCGGATGACGGCGTTCAGGCCGGGGCAGTCGCCGCCGGACGTGAGGACACCAATGCGCATAGCCCGAATTACCTTCTCAACGTGGGCCGGGTAAACCGGACCACGTTGTCCGGCGGATTCCCGGCCACCCTACCGGCGTGAGGGGGTGGCTCCGTAGCGGGCGTCCGCCTGCTGGACGCGCCCGCACATGTGAGCGGACGGCCTGTCAGGCGGGCCCGTTACGAGGCTGCCGGAGCACGCTGAGACGGTGCTGAAGTCTCGCTGTCGCGCCGCTTACGCGGGCTGCTGCGCAGGGTTCACGTGGGCTGCCGCGCACCGGCGTTCACGCAGGCTGCTGAGCAGCCGCGATGCGCTCGTTGCGGAGCGCCTCGTACCAGCGGTCGTCGATCGGCGGCAGCGCGTTGACGTCGAGCGCGAGCTTCAGCAGGAGGTCGGCGATCTGCGGGTTGCGGGCGAGGACCGGGCCGTGCATGTACGTGCCGAAGACGGTTCCGTTGTACGCGCCCTCCGTGCCGTCCCCCGTGCCGTTGCCCTTGCCGATCTGCACCCGCGCGAAGGGACGGGCGGTGGGGCCGAGGTGGGTCACGCCCTGGTGGTTCTCGAAGCCGGTCAGCTGCGGCAGGCCCAGCTGGGGGTCGATGTCGGCGAGCACGTCGCCGACGCACCGCTCGCCCTCGCCGCGCACCGACACCACGTCGAGCAGGCCGAGGCCCGGCTCGCGCTGGCCGAGGTCGTTGATGAACTCGTGGCCGAGGATCTGGTAGCCGGCGCAGACGGAGAAGACGATGGCCCCGTTCTGCACCGCCCGCTGCAGATGCCCGTCCCGGCGCAGTCGCTCGGCCGCCAGCCGCTGCGGACGGTCCTCGCCGCCGCCGATCAGGTAGATGTCGCCGGAGGTCGGGATCGGCTGGTCGCTGCGCACGTCGAGGCGGGCCACGTCCAGGCCGCGCTGCCGGGCCCGCCGCTCCACGACGAGGGCGTTGCCCTGGTCGCCGTACGTGCTCAGCAGGTCCGGGTAGATCCACACCAGCCGCAGTTGGTTGTCGCTCATTGAGGTGATCGCCCTTCGAAGATCAGAAGATCAGTTGCCGACGCGGCGGCGCAGGTCCTGGAACGCGGTGTAGTTCGCGATGACCTCGATCCGGCCCGGCGGGCACATCTGCACGGCCTGGTCGAGGTTCTCGCAGACCTGGAAGTGCTGGTTCGCGACCTCCAGACGGACGGCGAGGTCCAGCCTCCGGTCGCCGATCACGAAGATCGGGTGGCCGGTCAGCCGGGTGTAGTCGACGTCCCACAGCCAGGAGGTGTCGGTGCCGTCGGCGCCGCGGGCGTTCACGGACAGGATCACCGGGGCGGGCGGCGGGTCGATCAGGGAGAACGTCTCCAGCCAGCCGGCCGGGTTCTTCGCCAGCAGCAGCCGCAGATCGCGGTTCTGGAACTGCACGACGTCATAGCGACCCGCGACGGCCTGCACCTGGTACATCCGTTCCAGGGCGACCTGCGGCGGCACCCCGAAGACGGCGGCGACGGCGGCCGAGCTGGCCGCGTTGGCCTTGTTGGCGCGGCCCGGCAGCTGCAGATGGATGGGCCAGGCGGACCCGTGCGGATCGAGCACGTGATCCCCGGACAGTGCCCAGGTCGGCGTGGGCCGCCGGAACCCGCACTCGCCGCAGAACCAGTCCTCGCCGGGGCGCTGCATCACGCCACCGCAGGCCGGGCAGGACCAGGCGTCGTCCTTCCACATCTGCCCGGCCGCGACCCAGATCACATTGGGGGACGACGAAGCGGCCCACACCACCAGCGGGTCGTCGCAGTTGGCGACGACCACGGCCTTGGACCCGGCCAGCCCCTCGCGCCAGTTCTCGGCGAGCATGCGGGTCTCGGCGGCACGGTCGAGCTGGTCGCGGGAGAGGTTGAGCAGGGCGATGCACTTCGGGTCGGTGTCCCGGGCCACACCGGCCAGGTACTTCTCGTCGACCTCGATGACACCGAACTTCGCGTCCGAGCCGCCGGCGAGCGCGGAGGTGATACCGGCCGGCATGTTGGCGCCCAGCGCGTTCGACACGACCGGGCCCGCGGCGCGCAGCGCCTCGGCGATCAGCCGGGTGGTGGTCGTCTTGCCGTTGGTGGCGGACACCAGGACGACGTCCAGGTTCTGCGCGAGCCGGGCGAGCAGGTCGGGGTCGAGTTTCAGCGCGACCCGGCCACCGATCACCGACCCGCTGCCGCGCCCCGCGGCGCGCGATGCCGCAGCGACCGCCTTGCCCGCGGTCACGGCCAGCTTGGCCCGCGGCGTGAGCGGGTCCGAGTTGCCTGCCATCAGTTCTCGATCCTCCTTGCGTACGCGCCGCGCCTGGGGCCATCCGGCAGCGTGGTGTGCCCTCAGCCTATCGAGATCCGTATCCACACCCGAATCCCGGCCCACGGCTCGAGCGGCGGGCAAGGGCGATACGAACCGTACCCTTGCCGCCATGCGACACGGTTTCATTCCCGGCGCCCACGGGCGCGTCCGGCCTCTCACCCTGCTCGGCGATGCCGGTTTGCGCCAACAATGCCGGGAAGTCACCGAATTCGGCCCCGAACTGGCGGTGCTCGTGGAGGACCTGTTCGCCACGATGTACGCGGCGCAGGGGGTCGGCCTGGCGGCGAATCAGGTGGGGGTGCCGCTGAGGGTGTTCGTGTACGACTGCCCGGACGACGACGAAGTGCGGCATCTCGGACATGTGGTGAACCCGCGGCTGGTGGAGGCCGACGGGGTGGTCGTCCGGGGGCCCGAGGGGTGCCTGTCCCTGCCGGGCCTGGAGGCAGGGACCGAGCGCTACGACCATGCGGTGGTCGAGGGCTTCACGGTGACCGGGGAACCGGTCGCCGTGCACGGCACGGGTTTCTTCGCGCGGTGCCTGCAGCACGAGTGCGACCACCTGGAGGGCCAGGTGTACGCGGACCGTCTGACGGGTTGGCGGAAGCGGAGGCTGACGCGGCAGATCCACCGGGCTTCATGGAGTGGCTAGGCGAAACCGCCTAGAACCCCGGACCCCCCATCCTGTCGCCTGCCGCCGCAAGGCGACCCCACAACAAGTCGGCGAGGGACCGCACCAACTCCGCCCGGGAGCAAGGACGTTCCCCCAGCCACCAGTCACCCGCCGCATGCATCATCCCGACGATCCCATGCCCCCAGACCCGGGACAGCTGCTGGCTCTCCGGCCCCAGGTCCACCCGCTCCTCGATGACCTGAGCCAGTTCCTCGCCCATGCGCCGCAGCAGCGGAGCCGAATGCTTGCCGACGTCGAACCCCTGGTCACCGCCCCCGCTCCCCTCCGCCGGATGCATCAGGAACCGGTACACCTGAGGCCGTGCCTCGATCGCGGCGAGATATGTGTCCAGCGTCGACTCGACCCGCTCCCGCCGATCCGCCGGAGCGTCCAGGGCCGCCCGCAGGGAATCGAGCAGAGCGTCTGTGTGCCGCTTGGCCAAAGCGGCATAAAGGCCACCTTTGTCGCCGAAGTGGCGGTAAAGGATCGGCTTCGTGATGCCTGCTTCCGCGGCGATCGCGTTCATCGACGCCTGCGGGCCGTCGCGCAGCACCACCCGGTCGGCGGCCTCCAGCAACTCGCGCCGTCGGCGGTCGGCGGACCGCTGCTGATCGGTCCGCTGTGTGGTGTCCATGTGCTCTCCCCACCCCTGCTGTTTCGGTGACGCCTGCGCAAACTAACACTGACTGCGCCCCTGACATCGAACGGGATGCCGAGACGTCATCAGCGGTTGACTTTTCCTACCCGCCGGTAACAGACTCGGGTTACCGCTAGTAACATCGCACCGCCGCCGCTGGAGGGGACATGGCCGAGTTCACCATGGAGCTGAACGACGAACAGAAGGAAGTCCGGGACTGGCTCCATGGCTTCGCCGCCGACGTGATCCGCCCCGCGGCCGCCGAGTGGGACGAGCGCGAGGAGACTCCCTGGCCGGTCATCCAGGAGGCCGCGAAGGTCGGCATCTACTCCCTCGACTTCTACGCGCAGCAGTACTTCGACCCCACCGGCCTCGGCATCCCGATGGCCATGGAGGAGCTGTTCTGGGGCGACGCGGGCATCGCCCTGTCCATTGTGGGCACCGGGCTCGCCGCCGTGGGCGTTCTCGCCAACGGAACCGAGGAACAGATCGGCACCTGGATCCCGCAGATGTACGGCGACGTCGACGACGTCAAGGTCGCCGCGTTCTGCTCCTCCGAGCCCGACGCCGGCTCCGACGTCGCCTCGATGCGCACGCGTGCCGTGTACGACGAGGCCAAGGACGAGTGGGTGATCAACGGCACGAAGACCTGGGCGACCAACGGCGGCATCGCCAACGTCCACGTCGTCGTCGCCAGCGTCGACCCGGAGCTGGGTTCCAAGGGCCACGCCTCCTTCATCGTCCCGCCGGGCACGCCGGGCCTGGCCCAGGGCCAGAAGTTCAAGAAGCACGGCATCCGCGCCTCGCACACCGCCGAGGTCATCCTCGACAACGTCCGCGTCCCCGGCTCCTGCCTGCTCGGCGGCAAGGAGAAGCTGGACGAGCGGCTGGCCCGGGCGCGGGAGAAGGCCCGGACGGGCGGCGAGCGCGTCAAGAACGCGGCGATGGCCACGTTCGAGGCCTCCCGCCCGGCGGTCGGTGCCATGGCGGTCGGCACCGCCCGGGCCGCGTACGAGGTCGCCCTCGACTACGCCACGACCCGCGAGCAGTTCGGCCGGCCGATCATCGACAACCAGGGCGTGGCCTTCCAGCTGGCGGACATGCGGACGCAGATCGACGCCGCCCGGCTGCTGGTCTGGCGTGCCTCCTGGATGGCGGTCAACGGCAAGCCGTTCACCGCGGCCGAGGGGTCGATGTCCAAGCTGTTCGCCAGTGAGACCGCGAAGAAGGTCACCGCCCAGGCCATCCAGATCCTGGGCGGCAACGGGTACACCCGTGAATACCCGGTCGAGCGCATGCACCGGGACAGCGCGATCTACACGATCTTCGAGGGTACGAGTGAGATCCAGCGGCTGGTGATCGCCCGCACGCTGTCGGGCATGCCCATCCGCTAACGGTGCCTGAGCGGCGTCAGCTGCTCGATGTCGTACTTGGCCCGCAGGGCCTCGATCGCCTCCTGGTCCGGCGGGCCCCCGTTGCCCAGGATCTCCAGCAGCTCCTCGAAATAGCGCTCGTGATCCGGTGGGGGAGAGGCCTGGAAGAACATCCTGGCCGGGGTGTCCGTCGGATTGGCGAACGCGTGCGGGCACCCCGGCGGTACGACGATGACCGTGCCGGGAGTCGCCCGCACCACCCTCCTGCCCGAACTGGACTCCCACGTCCGCCAGTTGTCGGGAGTGCGGATGCGCGGCTCGAAGGCGAGGACGTCCAGTTCGCCCTCCAGGACGTAGAACAGCTCCTCGCTGCGCGTGTGCACATGCGCGCCCACGTCGAAGCCCGGCGGGACCTCCACCTCGAAGGTGGAGGCCGTCCGCGAGTGCGTGCCGGTGACCTTGAACGTCACCCGCTGGGCCGGTGTCTCCACGACACGGCCGTGGCCCGGCGGCACGTACAGCGCCTCGATCCCGGTCATCGGCGGGTCACCATGTCACCGGCAGAGCCTCGGGCCCCCGGATCAGCGCGCCCTTCTTGAAGGGCACCTTCTCCGGCGGTACGGCCAGCCGCAGGCCCGGAATCCGGTCGAGCAGGGTGTCCACCATGAGTTCCTCCTCCAGCCGGGCCAGCATGTTGCCGGGGCAGAAGTGCGGGCCGAAGCCGAACGAGACATGCGGGTTCGGGCTGCGGGAGAAGTCGATCGTCTCCGGGTCGGGGAAGACCTCCGGGTCCCGGTTGGCGGCGAGGTAGGAGTTGTACACCGCGTCGCCCGCGCGGATCCGTACGCCGCGGATCTCCACGTCCTCCAGGGCGATCCGGGACAGGCCGACCGCGTTGCGGTGCGGGATCCAGCGCAGGAGTTCGTCGATCGCCCTGGGGCGGATCTCCGGCTCCGCGCGCAGCCGCTCCACCAGGTCGGGGCGGGTCAGCAGCAGATAGAACATCTGCCCGCTGTTGTTGGTGACCGCCTCGCCGCCGATCTGCAGCAGACCGGCGAGCCCGACGGCCTCCTCCAGGGTGACCTCGCCCCGGCCCACCGCGGCGCCGAGCAGGGAGGTGACGTCCTCGGCCGTGCTGTTCTCGCGCAGCCCGATCAGGTCGGAGAAGTAGGCGGCCATCTCCCGTTTGGCCTTCTCGCTGACCTCCTTTCCGTTCGAGGAGGACAGGATGAGCTGGGTCCAGGTGTGCATGGTGTGCCGGTCGGCGGCCGGGACGCCCATCAGCTCGCAGATCACCGCGATCGGGAACGGGCTGAGGACCGTCGCCGTGAGATCGGCGGGCGGGCCGTCCTGGAGGAGTTCGTCGACCAGCTCCTCCAGCATGGCGCGCGCCTTCTCCCGCACCCGCTCCACGCCCTTCGCGGTGAACGCGGCCGCCACCGAGCGGCGCAGCCGGGTGTGGTCGGGCGGGTCGAGGAAGCCGACCGCGCCCGGGTCGGGGATGAAGTGCGGGGCCAGCCGGGTCACCGGCTTCTTCATGACCTCCTCACGGCTGAAGCGGGGGTCGTTGGTCACCATGCGCACGTCGTCCATCCGGGTCACCAGCCAGGCCCAGCCCTCGCCGTTGGGCAACTGGATGCGGGTGACGGGTCCTTCGCGCATCAGCTCTCTCAGCACCGGGTCGAAGTCCGTTCCGGTCAGATCGAGCGCCGGCCAGTGCCGGATCGGGGGCAGGGTCTCGGTGAGCGTCTCTTCGGTCATGCCGTACTCGAACCGTCTCTCGGTCGTCAGCTGCGCCAGCGGCCCAGCGCCATTTCCGCGGTGATGCCGGGTCCGAACCCGGCGAGGAGCCCGCGCGCCCGGTTCTGCGCGCCGCCCTCGTCGAACATCCGGCGCAGCGCGTCCAGCACGACGCCGGAGGCGATGTTGCCGTACTCGGTGAGGGTGGCCCGGCTGAACCGGAAGGCGTGCGGGTCGACCTGGAGGAACTTGCTGAGGTCGTCGAGGATGCGGGGGCCGCCCGCGTGGACTATGTAGAAGTCCAGGTCGGACGCGTCCCAGCCGTGCATGCCCGCGAGGTCCTGCAGCGCCGGGGCCAGCGGCTCCATGGTGGCAGGCACCCGCTTGTCGAGCAGGAAGTGGAAGCCGGTCGCCCGGACGTCGTACATGATCCACTCTTCGGTCTTCGGGATCAGGTACGAGCCGTTGCGCTCCAGCTCGACGCCGGTGCCGCCGGTGCCGCGGACCACGGCGGCGGCTATGCCGTCACCGAACAGGCCGTTGGAGAGCAGCGAGCCCACACCGAGGTCGGTGGGCTGGTAGCACAGCGAGCAGAACTCGCAGGCCACGATCAGCGCGTTGGCCTCGGGGTAGGCCGTGCAGAAGTCGTGCGCGCGGTTGATCGCCGCGCCGCCTGCCGCACAGCCCAGCTGGGCTATGGGGAGTTGCCGGGTGGTGGGGTCGAAGTCCATCTCGTTGATCAGCCACGCCGTGAGCGAGGGCATCATGAAGCCCGTGCACGAGACGTAGATGATCACGTCGATGTCGGTGGTGAGGAGTTCCGCGTCGTCGAGCGCCCGCTGGATCACCCGGGGGACCCGGGCCTTGGCCTCGGCCTCGTAGAGCTTGTTGCGCTCCTCGAAGCCGGGGTGCTTGAGGGTCTCCTCGATGGGCTGGACGATGTGCCGCTTCTTGACGCCCGTGTTCTCTATCAGCCGCAGTGCGAGCGGCAGTTGGGGGTGGTCCGCGTGGCGGGAGCGCGCCAGCTCCAGCGTCTCCTCCATCGTGATCACGTGTTCCGGAACCGACACCGAGGGTCTGCACAAAGTCGCCATGAACCGTGCCTGCTTTCAGCCTTCCGGAAGGCCTGCGCCCGCCGGTCAGAGGGTCGTTCACCTCAGGGGGTGGTTCACCCACGATCACTCGTCCCGGCGACGATCTCGCGCCGAACTACTCCAGACCGGGGACCCCCGTGTCAGGCTCGGACGGGAAGCCGCACGTCCGCGCGAGGGAGAACACCATGACGGCAACGGCCAGGGGTCTGCTGCAGGCGACCACCAGGGAGCTCGCTCCGGACCAGCAGGCCAACCCCTTCGTGCCGCTCGTGGAACGCGGCGAGGCACCCCCGCAGGCCCTTGCCCGCCTTGCCCTGGAACAGCAGTGGGTGATCCCCGCCGACCGCCGCGCCTTCCAGCACCTGGCCCAGCGCGCCGACCCCGCCTCCGCGGCCTTCTTCACCGCCCTGGCGACGGGCGAGGAACTGGCGGCCCGGCACCTGAGCGCCTTCGCCCGGGCCTGCGGGGCGACCGAGGAGCGCGCCCGCGCCTACATGCCCCTGGCAGGCTGCCAGGCCTATCCCGCCTACGTTTCCTGGCTGGCCCTCAACGCCGCCCCGGCGGACGTCGTCCTGGCCCTCACGGCGAACTTCTCCGCCTGGGGCGACTACTGCGCCCGCATCGCGGCAGCCCTGCGCACCCACTACGGTTTCGGTGACGACGCGTGCGCGTTCTTCGACTTCTTCGCCGAACCGGCGCCGGACCTGGAGGACCGGGCGACGGCGGCGGTACAGGCGGCACTGGACGCGGGTGCCTTGAGCACAGGGCTGGCACACACCTACGGAACCCTGCTCCAGAAGTTCGAGAGCATGTTCTGGCAAGCGGTGGGGCAGCCGGCCTGAAATCCCTAGGGCGCCCCGCTGCTGTGCGCGATACAGGCCACGTCGATACGGTCCGCCAGCTTGGCCAGCTCGATGGTCAAAGCGGCAACCGTATCCTCGTCCAACCCCTGCTCCCCGGCCTCGACAAGCCGCAGCCACCGCGCCCCCACGGTCCGCAGCAACTTACTCACATCGACCGCGGCCACCTGCAAGGCCCCACGGTCGTCCACGATCAGGGGCAGAGTCACTTCGCCGTTCACAAACCGGATGCTAGTCGCGCAGCGCTCACGCACCCTGCCAAACCGTGGTGATGTTGCAGAACTCGCGGATTCCGTGCCCGGACAGCTCACGCCCGTACCCGGACCGCTTGACCCCGCCGAACGGGAACGCCGGATGCGAGGCGGTCATCCCGTTGACGTACACCGATCCGGCCTCCAGGTCGCGCGCGAACCGTTCCACCTCGCGCTCGTCCCGCGTCCACACATTGGAACTCAGCCCGAACGGCGAGTCGTTGGCGATGAGCAGCGCCTCGTCCAGGTCGCCGGCCCGGTACAGCGTGGCCACCGGGCCGAACGCCTCCTCCCGGTGGATGCGCATCTCCCGGGTGATCCCGGCCAGCACGGTCGGCGGGTAGTACCAGCCGGGCCCGTCCGGCCGCTCGCCGCCGCACAGCACCTCGGCCCCGCTGCGCCGCGCGTCGTCGACCAGCTCCTCCAGATCCTTCCGCCCCTGCTCGCTGGCGAGCGGCCCGACCTCGGTGTCCTCCTCCAGCGGGTCGCCGACCCTGAGCGCCGTCATCCCGGCGACGAACCTCTCAGCGAAGGCGTCGTAGACGTCGGTGTGCACGATGAACCGCTTGGCGGCGATGCAGGACTGCCCGTTGTTCTGCACCCGCGCGGTGACCGCCACCGCGGCCGCCCGGTCCAGGTCGGCGGAGGGCATGACCACGTACGGGTCGCTGCCGCCCAGCTCCAGCACCGTCTTCTTGATCATCTCCCCGCAGGTGGCGGCCACCGCCCGGCCCGCCGGCTCGCTGCCGGTGAGCGTCGCGGCCTTCACCCGCTCGTCCCGCAGGATGTCGTCCACCGCGCCCGAGCCGATCAGCAGCGTCTGGAAACAGCCCTCCGTGAAGCCCGCGCGGTGGAAGAGATCCTCCAGGTACAGGGCCGTCTGGGGGACGTTGGAGGCGTGCTTGAGCAGGCCCACGTTGCCCGCCATCAGCGCGGGCGCGGCGAACCGGATCACCTGCCACAGCGGGAAGTTCCACGGCATCACCGCGAGGACGGGGCCCAGCGGCCGGTAGCGCACCCGGACCCGGGACGCGCCGGAGTCCGCCACATCCGACTCGGCGGGCTCCTCGTCGGCGAGCAGCGCCTGAGCGTGCTCGGCGTACCAGCGCATCGCCTTGACGCACTTCGCGGCCTCCGCCCAGGCCTGTTTGATCGGCTTGCCCATCTCGGTGGTCATCACCCGGCCGATCTCCCGTTGGTCCTCCTCCAGCAGATCGGCGGCCCTGAGCAGCAGCCGGGCGCGGTCGACGAACGAGAGCACCCGGTAGGTGCGGAACGTGGCCTCGGCGAGCTGGAGCCGGCGCTCCAGCTCCTCCTCGCCCATGGGCTCGTACGTCTTGAGCGTCTCGCCGTTCGCCGGGTTCACCGTCGCGATGGGCATGGCTGACCTCCCTGGGAGCGGGCTTGCTTAGACCTTCGCGCGCGGTACGGCCGTACGCAACGCGTGGCGTCCCTTCAGGCCGAGTGCTCCGCCAGCCGGTCGAGAAACGCGGTCTGTGCCGCGATGATCAGCTCCCGGGCCCGGTCCACGCCGAGCCACTCCACGCGGTCCAGCTCCGGGAACTCCTGCACCCGGCCGGACCGCGGCGGCCACTCCATGGCGAAGGTGCCGGGGCGGAAACCGCTCAGGTCCGGGTCGGCCTCGACGGCCCACGCCGTGACGACCTTGCCGTTGCGTTGCACCACCTCGCCCAGCGGTACGGCCTTCCCGTCGGGCGGCGCCAGCCCCAGTTCCTCCCGGAACTCACGCCGGGCGGCCTCCCAGGCGGGCTCGTCGGGGTCGTACTCGCCCTTGGGGACGGTCCACGCCCCGGCGTCCTTCTTCGCCCACAGCGGACCACCCATGTGGCCGAGCAGTACCTCAAGTCCCTCATCGGTGTGCCGGAACAACAGCAGTCCCGCGCTGCGCTTCGTCGCCCGCACCGTCATGGCCTGACCTCCGGATGGGCCGCCAGCAGGGCCTCCACGGTATCGGCGTCCTCGGGGCGCTTGTCCTCGCGGTAGCGGACCACACGGGCGAAGCGGAGGGTGACGCCGGCCGGGTAGCGGGTGGAGCGCTGCAGGCCGTCGTAGGCGATCTCCACGACGAGTGCGGGGCGTACCCGGACCACCCAGCCGTCGTCCTCCACGGCCAGCTCGCGCAGTCGCTCGGTCTGCCAGGAGAGCATCGCGTCGGTCATGCCCTTGAAGGTCTTGCCGAGCATGGCGAAGCCCCCGTCCGGGGTGCGGGCGCCGAGGTGCAGGTTGGAGAGCTTGCCCGTACGGCGGCCGTGACCCCACTCGGCCGCCAGCACGACCAGGTCGAGGGTGTGGACGGGCTTGACCTTCAGCCAGGCGGTGCCGCGCCGGCCCGCGCTGTAGGGCGCGTCCAGCGCCTTGACCACCACGCCCTCGTGTCCACGGGCCAGGGTCTCGGCGAGGAACCGCTCCGCCTCCGCGGTGTCCCCCGGCCCGGAGGCGACCGTGCGGCGCACCCGCATCGGCTCGGGCACCAGCCGGGCCAGCTGGGCGTGCCGCTCGGCGAAGGGCAGGTCCAGCAGATCGGTGCCGTCGACCGACAGCACGTCGAAGAAGACGGGGGAGACCGGGACCTCCCCGGCCGCCCGCGCCACGTTCGTCCGGGAGCCGACCCGGCCCGCCGTCTCCTGGAAGGACCGTGGCCGCCCGGCCGCGTCGAAGGAGATCACCTCCCCGTCCAGGATGAACCGCTCGCCCCGCAACTCCCGTGCGGCGGCGGTCACTTCGGGCAGCCTGCCGGTGATGTCGTCCAGGGTGCGGGTGTGCACCCGGACCGTGTCGCCGTCCCGGTGCACCTGCACCCGGATGCCGTCCAGCTTCTCCTCCACCGCGCAGGCGCCCAGCTTCTCCACCGCCTCGGCCACCGAGGACGCGCTGTGCGCCAGCATCGGCAGCACCGGGCGGCCCACGGTGAGCCGGAATCTCTCCAGCGCGCCGGGCCCCTCGCCGAGCAGAGCCTCGGCGACCGTCTGCAGCGACCCGGCGAGCATCACCGCCCGGCGTACGGCGGCAGGGTCGGCGCCCGTCGCCCGGGCGAGGCCCTCCACCGCGACCGCGTCCAGCGCGCCCTGCCGCACCTCGCCGGTGAGCAGGCCGAGCAGGAACCGCCGCTCCTCCTCCGTGGCCGCGCCCATCAGCTCGCCGACGAGCCGGACCCGCTCCGCCTGCGACCCCGGCCCGGACACCTTGCCCAGGTCGGTGAGCAGGGCGTCGACCTCGCGGACCGTGAGCGAGGGCTCGCCGGCCGGCGGCACCGGCCGGCTCAGCACCTTCCAGCCGACGCCGAGCCGTCCCTGCGGCAGCCGCCCGGCCAGATACGGGATGACGATCGGCACGTCGTCCGCCTCCGCCTCCCGGAACAACTCCGCGAGCAGCGCCGTCTTGCGCGACCGGGCCGCCGTGGCGGCGACGTCCCGGGACACCTGGGCGAGGCGGATGAGCAGCATGCAGTCATGGTGGCACCGGGGGTGCGGCGGCCACACCCGGACGGAGTCGAGGTCGGCCATCAGCAGCTCCCCGCTCGTCGATCACCGGGTAGGCGCCGAACGGCGTCTCGCGCATCTCGGCGCCCAGCCTCAGGAGCAGGTCGTTGCCGGGGACCGTCCGTCGCCGGATCCCTGCGGGATTGACAAACGTCTTTGCCGTTCCTGCAATAGGGGCCATGAGCACGGACGACGTACTGGCCGAAGTGGGCCCCCGGCTGCGCCGCATCCGCAAGGACCGGGAGGTGACCCTGGCCGCGCTGTCCGAGGCCACCGGCATCTCCGTCAGCACCCTGTCCCGCCTGGAGTCCGGCCTGCGCAAACCCAGCCTGGAACTGCTGCTGCCGATCGCCCAGGCCCACCAGGTGCCGCTGGACGAGCTGGTCGGCGCGCCGCCGGTGGGGGACCCGCGGGTGCGGTCCGAGCCGATCGTGCGGGACGGGCGCACCCACTGGCCGCTGACCCGCCAGCCCGGCGGCCTCCAGGCCTTCAAGGTGCTGGAACCGAAGCGCAGGCTCGAACCGGAGCCGCGCACCCACGAGGGCTACGAGTGGCTCTATGTCCTCTCGGGCCGGCTGCGGCTGGTCCTCGGCGAACACGACGTCGTGCTGTCGGCCGGGGAGGCCGCCGAGTTCGACACGCGGGTGCCGCACTGGTTCGGGTCGACGGGGGAGGGGCCGGTGGAGTTCCTCAGTCTGTTCGGGCCGCAGGGGGAGCGGATGCATGTGCGGGCCCGCCCGAGGCGGAAGTGACACGGCCGACTGTTCCCTGATCGGCAAGCGACCGCTTAGTATGCGATCGGAACCCGGTCAGACGAAGCAGTCCCGTGGAGGCCCCGCATGCAGGCATGGCACGTGCACGAGAACGGCGAGCCGAGCGAGGTGATGCGCCTGGCTCAGGTGGACCCGCCCACGCCCGGGGACGGACAGGTGCGCCTGCGCGTGCGCGCCGCCAACATCAACTTCCCGGACGCGCTGCTGTGCCGGGGCCAGTACCAGGTGCGCCCGCCGCTGCCGTTCACGCCCGGCGTGGAGATCTGCGGCGAGACCGAGGACGGCCGCCGGGTGATCGCCAACCCCGTGCTGCCGTACGGCGGTTTCGCCGAGTACGCCCTCGCCGACGCCCGCGCCCTGCTGCCCGCGCCCGAGGCGCTGGACGACGCCGAGGCCGCAGCCCTGCACATCGGCTACCAGACCGGCTGGTTCGGCCTGCACCGCCGGGCCCGTCTGGAGGCGGGCGAGACCCTGCTCGTGCACGCCGCCGCCGGCGGTGTCGGCAGCGCGGCCGTGCAGCTGGGCAAGGCGGCCGGCGCCACCGTGATCGGTGTCGTCGGCGGCGCGGACAAGGCCGCCGTGGCCCGCGAGCTCGGCTGTGACGCGGTGGTCGACCGCCGCTCCGACGACGTGATCGCCGCCGTGAAGGAGGCCACCGGCGGCCGGGGCGCAGATGTGATCTACGACCCCGTCGGCGGCGAGGCCTACGCCCAGTCCGCCAAGCTCGTCGCCTTCGAGGGCCGGATCGTCGTCGTCGGCTTCGCGAGCGGCGCCATCCCCAGCCCGGCCCTCAACCACGCGCTGGTGAAGAACTACTCGATCCTCGGCCTGCACTGGGGTCTGTACAACACCAAGAACCCCGAGCTCGTCCTGCGCTGTCACGAGGAACTGACCGAACTGGCCGCCCGGGGCGCGATCAAGCCGCTGGTGAGCGAGCGGGTGCCGCTGGGCGAGGCGGCCGCGGCCGTGCAGAAGGTGGCGGACGGCCTCTCCACCGGTCGGATCGCCGTGGTGATGGAGGGAGCAGCATGACCGACGCCGAGGAACTGCGCCGCCGCACACGGGAGTTGCTGGACCGGCGTCCCCCCGCGAGCACCGACCGCCTCGACTTCCTGCGCGCCCGCTTCGACGCCGGTCTCGCCTGGGTCCACTACCCGGAAGGCCTCGGTGGACTGGGCGCACCCCGCCACCTCCAGGTCGTCGTGGACGCCGAGCTGGAGGCCGCCGGCGCCCCCGACAACGACGCGCGCCGCAACGGCATCGGGCTCGGCATGGCCGCGCCGACGATCCTCAAGTACGGCACCGAGGAGCAGAAGCAGCGCTTCCTGCGGCCGCTGTGGACGGGCGAGGAGGTCTGGTGCCAGCTGTTCAGCGAGCCCGGCGCCGGCTCCGACCTGGCCGCCCTCGGCACCCGGGCCGTACGGGAGGGCGAGGACTGGGTGGTCAACGGGCAGAAGGTCTGGACATCCGGCGCGCACAACGCCCGCTGGGCCATCCTCATCGCCCGCACCGACCCGAACCTGCCCAAGCACGCGGGCATCACCTACTTCCTGTGCGACATGACCGACCCCGGTGTCGAGGTCCGGCCGCTGCGCCAGATCACCGGCGAGGCCGAGTTCAACGAGGTCTTCCTCACCGACGTCCGCATCCCCGACTCGCGGCGCCTCGGCGAGGTCGGCGACGGCTGGCGGGTCGCGCAGACCACGCTCAACAACGAACGCGTGGCCATCGGCGGCATGCGGCTCCCGCGCGAGGGCGGCATGATCGGCCCGGTCGCGAAGACCTGGCGCGAACGCCCCGAGCTGCGCACCCACGACCTGCACCAGCGGCTGCTGAAGCTGTGGGTCGAGTCCGAGGTCTCCCGGCTCACCGCCGAACGCCTGCGCCAGCAGCTCGTCGCCGGACAGCCGGGCCCCGAGGGCGCCGGCATGAAGCTCGCCTTCGCCCGCCTCAACCAGGAGATCAGCGGCCTGGAGGTCGAACTCAGGGCGGACGAAGGCCTGTTGTACGACGACTGGACCATGCGCCGTCCCGAACTCGTCGACTTCACCGGCCGGGACGCCGGCTACCGCTACCTGCGCGCCAAGGGCAACAGCATCGAGGGCGGGACCAGCGAGGTCCTGCTGAACATCGTCGCCGAGCGGGTCCTCGGCCTGCCCGCCGAGCCGCGCACCGACAAGGACGTCGCATGGAAGGACCTGGCCCGATGACGAAAGCGCCGGACCTGCTGTACTCCGAGGAGGAAGAGGCGCTGCGCGCCGCCGTCCGCGACCTCCTCACGGACCACTGCGCGCCGGCGGACGTCATCGCCCGCGTCGAGTCGGACACCTCGCACGACCTCGCCCTGTGGAAGTCCCTCGCCGAGAGCATGGGCCTGGCCGGGCTCCTGGTGCCCGAGGAGCAGGGCGGCCAGGGCGCCTCCGCCCGTGAGGCCGCCGTCGTCCTGGAGGAGCTGGGGCGGGCGGTGGCACCGGTGCCGTATCTCACCAGCGCGGTCGTGGCCACCGAGGCCCTGCTGGCCTGCGCTGACGAGGAACTGCTGGGACAGCTGGCCTCCGGGCGCACCATCGGCGCCCTCGCGGTCGGCCTGCACCTGGCTCCCGGCGCCGAGGTCAAGGCCGTACGAGTCGAGAACGGCGTACTGCACGGCGAGTTGACAGGTGTCGCCGACGCGGCCGTCGCGGACGTCCTGCTCGTCCCGGCCGACGACGGCGGCCTGTACGCCGTGGCCGCGGACGCCGCGACCGTCACCCCGCAGGTCTCCCTGGACCTGACCCGCCCGCTGGCGACGGTACGGCTGGAGGGCGCCCCCGGCCGCCGCGTCGGCGACGCCGAACCCGCCGTACGGCGCGCCCTGCGCGCCGCCGCAGGGCTGCTGGCCTCCGAGCAACTGGGCCTCGCCGACTGGGCGTTGACCGAGACCGTCCGCTATCTGAAGGAGCGCAAGCAGTTCAACCGCCCGGTCGGCGGGTTCCAGGCGCTCAAGCACCGGCTCGCCCAGCTGTGGCTGGAGGTCGTGAACCTGCGGGCCGCCGCGCGGGCCTCGGCCGACGCGTTGGCCTCCGGTGAGGATACGGACGTCTCGGTCGCCGTCGCGCAGGCGTACGCCGCGCCCGTCGCCGTCCACGCCGCCGAGGAGGCGCTGCAACTGCACGCCGGGATCGGCATGACCTGGGAGCACCCGATCCACCTGTACCTGAAGCGGGCCAAGGCGGACTCGATCGCCTACGGCACGGCGGGCGCCCACCGGGAGGCACTGGCCGAACTGGTCGACCTCCAGGCACCCTGACGCCACCCGTGTGAAGCCCGCCCCCCCGGGGCGGGCTTCTCCGCGCGCTCCCTCCGCAGAGGTGAACAACGCGCCAACTCCCCGCGAGCCAGGGCTACTTCGACGACAGGGCACGCATACTCCCTTCGGTTCCATCCGGCACCCCAAGGGAGGCAGCGCATGGCCCTCACCACCCGTCGCAGAGCCCTCACCACCCTCGGCGCCGCCCTCGCCGGCGCGGTCGCCCTGCCCGCGTCGCCGGCCCGGGCGGGCACCTCGCAGCGCGGTCCGCACCCGCTGTGGAACGCGCACGCCCACAACGACTACGAGCACCCCAGGCCGCTGTTCGACGCGCTCGACCACCGCTTCAACAGCGTCGAGGCCGACATCTTCCTCGTCGGCGACCAGCTCCTCGTCGGGCACGACAGCTCCGAGCTGGACCCGTCCCGCACCCTCGAATCCCTCTACCTCGACCCGCTCGCCGCCCTGGTCCGGGCGGGTCACGGTTCGGTGTACCGGGGCTGGCGCAGGCCGCTGCACCTGCTGATCGACATCAAGACCGAGGGTTCCTCGACGTACCTCGAACTCGACCGCCATCTGCGCCGCCACCCGCACCTGTTCACCCGGTACGCGCACGGCCGGGTGCACCCAGGGCCGGTCACCGCCGTCGTCTCCGGCGACCGCGCCGCCCGCATCCCCATGGCGGCGCAAAAGGAGCGGCGCGCCTTCTACGACGGCCGGCTCACCGATCTCGGCGGCACCGCCCCGGCCACCTTCATCCCGCTGATCAGCGACAACTGGACGCAGAACTTCACCTGGTCGGGCGAGGGCACCTTCCCCGAGGCCGAGCGGCAGAAGCTGCGGGACATCACCGCGGCAGCGCACGAGCGCGGGCAGCAGGTGCGGTTCTGGGCCACTCCGGACGCCGCGGGCCCGGCCCGCGACGCCCTGTGGACGGAACTGCTCGGCGCTGGTGTCGACTATCTGAACACCGACGACCTGGCCGGACTGGAGAACTTCCTGGACGCCCGCCCCACCGCGTGACACCACACGTTTGGGGGACACGTCAGCCACCCGGACGAACCCTCCGCTACGCCACACTTGCGGCCGGAACGCCACTCAAGGGGCGTGGCGGAGGAGGTTCCTGGTGGTCATTCCCGTCTCTGCGGTCGTGCTGCTCCTGATCCTGGCCGTGATCTTCATTCGCAACTGCTCGCTGAAGATCTCCCACGCCCTGGTCTGCATGCTGCTCGGCTTCTTCCTGGCCGGCACGAGCATGGCGCCCACCATCCACAGCGGGCTCATGACGACCGCCGACCTGGTGAGCAGTCTGCGGCCCTGAGTTCAGCCGGCCGAGAACACCCCGATGCCGTTCGCCACGGGGCGCTCGGCGCCGGTGCTCGGGTGGTTGCGGACCGTCACGGCGCTCGCCCCGTCGTCACGGGTGACCAGCTCCGACGAGCCGCCGCCGTCGAGGTTGAACGCGTCGGACGCGCCCAGCGAGCGCATGGTGCGGGCCTCCTCCGCGACCGTCATGCCGGTCCGGTAGGCGGCGGCCCCGTCCAGCGCCAGGATCAGCAGCTGCCGGCCGCCGTCCCGGAAGCCCACGACCGTGCGCACCGCCGAGGTGGTGTCGTCCAGCCCGGACCGCGCCACGCCGCCCTCAAGGACCGGGAAGCCGCCGATCGCGAAGGCGTACGGCACCCCGGACGAGGCCCCCACCAGGCTGTGCGTCACGCTCACCGCATCCCCGACGGAGAGCTTGCGCAGCCGCTGCGCGCCCTCCTCGCGGCCCACCAGGACCGTGGTGCCCGACGGAATCGTGCCGCTGCCCGGGGTGTCCGAGGCGGAGACCACCCGGCCGCCCCGCACCCGCACCTCGTAGGTGTCGGTGCTGCACGGTGCCGACCGCTGGGTGTCCGTGCCGCACACGGCCCGCATCCGGGAGGCGCTGCCCCAGCGTGCGGTGAAGGCGCCGACGGAGTTCTCCGGAAGCGCGTACTGGTTGAGGCCCTTCAACGGGAACGTGCCGTCCGCGGTGCGCACGCTGCCGGCGAGCGAGAGGCGGTCCAGCCGGGCCCGCCGGTCGGTGCCCACACCGAAGACGTCCTGCGTGCCGGCGCCCGGCGGCAGGGCGGGCCCGAAGCGCTGCCCGTTCGGCACCGCGGCCTTGAGTGCCTGCCCGTCCGCGATCGCCGGTCCGACGCTCGCGCCGGTGGCCTCCACGCCCGGGTGCTGGGTCTCGCTGATGTCGAAGAAGTCACCGTTGACCCCCGCGACCGCCCCGGCCGAGTCCGCCATCCCCGAGACGGTGGCCCGCGCCGCCACCGCGCCCGGGTACAGCAGGTCCACACGGACGTGCGGATCCGCCAGGTCGACCGTGACCAGATGGGCGTGTGCCCGGCCCGCGGCCGCGTCGACGTCGAACTGCCGGTAGGTGACACCCGGCGCGATGCGTCTGCCGTCCGGTACGGCACCGGCCGGTGCCGCCCCCGCCAGGGCCGCACCGGCCAGCACACCGAACGCCGTGACAACCGTGAGTACCGCTCTGCCCGCTGCCGAACGCCTGCGACGTCTGATCACCGTGCCCCCTGATGGCTCGTCAACTGTCCCTGCCGTACGGCCTGTCGTACGGGTCTTCAGGGGCAGTGGACCAGAGGGCGGCGACCGCCGGGCCGACTAGGCGTCGACTACGCGAGAACGGGTGAGAAAACGTACCCCCTCGGGTGCTTCCAGGGAGAAGCCGCTGCCCCGTCCGGGTACGACGTCCACGATCAGCCGGGTGTGGCTCCACGCCTCGTACTGGCTCCGGGACATCCAGAAGGTGACGGGCTCGGCCACGCCGTCAACGGTCAGCTCCGCCAGCAGCACGTCCGAGCCGCCGGTGCGGAACTCGCCGTCCGGGTAGCACATGGGTGCGCTGCCGTCGCAGCAGCCGCCGGACTGGTGGAACATCAGCGGACCGTGCTCGGCGTGCAGCCGCCGCACCAGGTCCGCGGCCTCGGGAGTGAGTTCGACGCGCGGGGTTTCCTCAGCCATGGGTCACACCCTCCTGAAGGGCCGGGGCGCGGGACGCCGGACCCGGTCCAGTCTCACGGATCGTCACCGGCCCGTCCAGAACGCCTCGTCGGACCGCCTGCGCGCGGTCAGCGATGGCTGAGCACGTTCACCACGCGGCCGTCCGGGTCCCGCACGAAGAACCGCCGCACGCCCCACTCCTCGTCCGTCAGCGGATGCACGATCTCCGCGCCGCGGTCCCGCATCGCCGCGTACGCCGCGTCCACGTTCTCGACCTCGATGCTCAGGTCCGGGACGACCGGCGCGGTGCGGTCCTCGGTCACCAGGCTGAGCTGCGCGGCCGGGTTCTCGGCGCAGGCCAGTGTCCTGATCCAGCCGAGGTCCATGACCTCCTCCAGCCCCAGCACTGCGTAGAACTCCGCGCTCTGCGGCAGCGCGGCCGGCTGCGAGGATGGGCCCATGAGTCCTTCGCCCTTCGGCCTGCCCGACCTGCGTTTCGTCACGACCGGCGAACATCCGCTCTGGGACGAGGCGCTCGCCGCGGTCAACCGGGACCTGGCGGTCACCCTGCCCGAGCAGCGGCCGCTGTGCCTCATCGCCTACCCGGGCCTTGACGAGGACGAGGAGGACGAGCGGGTCCACGTCGGGTTCCCGGACGGCTACTGGCACGGCAACCCCCTGTGGCGGGCCGGATCCGGCGCCGGAGCCCTCCGGGTCGTCGCCGAGGCCGCCCAGGAGACGGTCATGGAGCGCCTGTGGCAGGCCTGGCCCGTCTGCACCCTGCACGGGCTCGGGATGCATGTGAGCGAGGACGCCGCACAGCCTTCCTGGTGGTGCGCCGGGGCGGCCCGGCCGGGCGAACCGGCCCATGTCCGCGCTGCCATAGGGGAGTTGGACACGGTCCACCGCCCGCGTCGCCCGAGCCGCAACCGCCGGAAGTCCCGCTGATGTGCCCGGTGCCGGACCCCGGACCCGGCCTGCGATCGTCCTCGGATGCGTGACCTCGACGAGCTGGTACGGGTGGACGATCCGGCGTGGCCGGAACTGCGGCAGGCGTTCGCCGCGAGCGCCGTACCCGTGCGCGTCCCGGACGACGGATGGGTGCGGGTGTACGGCGCGGGATCGATCGCGAGCGGGCTGCCGAGCCTCGGCCGGGTCAACGGTTCCCCGCCGAGCCCGACCCCGGCTGGTACCCGGCCGACGGGCTGGTCGTCGGCCATGACGTGCTCGGCGGGGTGTTCTTCCCCAACGGCGCGGGCCCGGCCCGCGCCGGCCGCCCGGGCGCGCCCGGACAGATGACGTACTTCGTGCCCGGCACCCTGAAGTGGGAGGCGCTGGACATGGGGCACTCCGCCTGGGTGTGATGGCTGCTGTCCGGTCGGCTGGAGAGGTTCTACGACGGGCTGCGCCGGCCGGACCGGCGTCAGGAGGCGGCGGCCCTCGACCTCGGGCAGGGCATCACCGTCTTTCCGCCCCTGTGGACCGGGGAGGCGCACCGGGATCTCGCCGCGACCAGCCGTCGGGCGGTGGCGATGCGGGAAGTCCTCGCAGTCGCCGCCGACACCGCCCGGCAGCTCGGACCGGCCGACCCCGGCTTCCTCGGCGAGGTGTGAGGCCGCGGGCCGTGGCTCGCTCCGAGATCGTCTGCGACCCCGGCGGCCGGCCCACCGGCCTGTTGCTGGAGGACGCCGCCTGCGAACTGGTCGAGGCGGTCGCCCCCGGCCCACCGCGGCCGAGGTGCGGGCCCGGACCGCCGAGGTGCTGCGGGCCATGGCCGTCTCCGGCCTCACCGGGGGCCACGCCATGGACGCGAACGGCGACAGCCTCGTCGCCGTCTACACCGCGCTGGAGGCCGAGAAACGCGCTGCCGCTGCGGCTGTGGATCGCCCCCTGGTGCCGGCCCGAAGCGACCGACGACGCGGTGGCCGAGCTCATCCGGCTCCAGGGCACCGGCGGTGCGCTGTGGCGGGTGGCGGGCGTGACGCTCCTCATGGACGGCACCGTCGCGCCCGGCACCGCCGCCCCGCCGACCTCTCCCTGCCGCCGCACGGCTCCGACCAGGCCCTGACCGCCTTGCAGGCACTCCAGGGCATGACCGTCAACGCTGCGTGGGCGGCGGGGGAGGAGGCCGAGGCCGGCCGCCTCGCCGTCGGCCGGCGCGCCGACCTCACGGTCCTGGCCGACGATCCGCTGAGGGTGCCCGACACCGGTCTGGCCGGGCTGCCGGTCGTGCTCACGGTGGTCGGGGGCCGGGTGACGTACCGGGGGACGGGGGGCTGAATCGCCCCGAAGGGAGCGGGGCCGTGTGCGGCATGCGGCTGCCGCGTGGGCGTGACCAGCCACGACGCTGCCGCCCGCGCACAGCGGCACGGTCAGCTGCGGGCCCGCCGTTCGCGGCGGGTCCGGCGGGCCTCGAACAGCAGGGGCAGCAACGACAGGACGACGACCACGGCGACCAGGGGCAGCAGATAGTCGTCGAGGTGCGGGACGGAGGTGCCGAGGGTGTAACCGGCGAGGACGAGCAGCTGCGACCACACCACCCCGCCCACGGTCTGCCAGAGGGTGAAGGGGCGCACGGGCACGTCGAGCACCCCGGCCACGGGGTGCAGCACCGTCCGCAGCAACGGCACGAACCGGCCGATGACCAGCGCCTTTCCGTAACCGTACCGGGCCAGCAGCTCCTCGGCCCGGGCGGCCGCCGCCTTCACCCGCCGGCTGGAGGCGCGGGCCAGCAGCGCCCGCCCGCCGTGCCGCCCGATCAGATACCCGACCTGCCCGCCGGCCACCGCCCCGACCGCCGCGCACAGCAGCACCTGCCAGAGCGCCAGCCGGGGCGGCTGGTGCGCACTGCCGGCGCACAGCACACCGGCCGGGAACAGCAGGGTGTCCCCGGGCAGGAAGAAGCCGACGACCAGCAGACCGGACTCCGCGAAGATCACCACCAGGACGCCGAGCGCGCCGAAGGCGGCCAGCACCGAGGCGCTGTTCAGCGGATTGACGGCTATCACCTGGCCCCGCCTCCCGGCTTGCTCGCAGGGCTGCTCGCTCACCAGCATCACCCGGCCGCCGCGAAAACGCCCGCCCCGGGGCCGTACCCGTGCCTCGCTCGGGTCACGCCGGGCCGGATGCCGCCGGGTCCGGAGCCTGTCGAACGCGGAGATCGCCGGAACCCCTTGACCTCAGTCACGCCAGCCACTAGCTTGCGGGAGCCGATCCATGACGACCGAGAGGGGGCGACCAGCAGATGTACACCAGCTCTGATCTCGGTCGCCTCGCCCAGTGCACGGTCTGGGTTCCGGGTCGGATCGCGCACGGCTGCTGAGCACGCCGTTCTGATGTGCCCGCCCGCGGCACATGCGGGGATTCCCGCCATCACCTTCCCGCACGTCGCTGTCGCGTGCTGTTGTGCGCCCGCTTCTCTCACCTGGCGCGTCTGAACACAGAAAGCTGCCTGAAATTGGCGAACATGATGAATCGATCGATCACACACCGGAACGAAGGCCCGTCATGGTAGCGGCGCGGATCACGGTCAACGGGGAAGAAACGCCTATTTCACCGGCTGCGCCGCACACCACAGCGCTGGACTTTCTGCGCGAGCGTGGCCTCACCGGCAGCAAGGAGGGCTGCGCCGAGGGTGAATGCGGTGCCTGTTCGGTCCTGGTGGCGCGTCCCGGGGTGAACAAGCCCACCGACTGGGTGGCGGTCAACGCCTGTCTGGTCCCGGTCGCGGCGCTCGACGGTCAGGAGATCGTCACCTCCGAAGGCCTCGCCACCGCCGGCGAACCCGGTACGCCGCCCACCCTGCACCCGGTGCAGGAGGAGATGGCGGTCCGTGGCGGCTCCCAGTGCGGTTACTGCACGCCGGGGTTCGTCTGCAGCATGGCCGCCGAGTACTACCGGCCGAACCGCTGCGCGCATGCGGACGCGGCCGACAGCACCGACGCCGAGCACGGCCCGAACGGTTTTGACCTGCACGCGCTGAGCGGAAACCTGTGCCGCTGCACCGGTTACCGCCCGATCCGCGATGCCGCGTTCGCCGTCGGTGTGCCCACCGACGAGGACCCGCTGGCGCAGCGCCGCGAGCAGTCGCCGCCCGCACCGGTGGCCACCGAATACACCCAGGGCGACAGCGCGTTCCTGCGCAGGAACACCCTGGCCGAGACGCTGCGGTTGCTGCGCGAGCGGCCCGACGCCGTGGTGGTCGCCGGCTCCACCGACTGGGGTGTCGAGGTGAACATCCGTTCCCGCCGGGCGGATTGCGTGGTCGCCATCGACCGGCTGCCCGAACTGCGGGAGCTGCGTGTCGAGTCCGACCACATCGAGATCGGGGCGGCGCTGACCCTCACCGAGATCGAACGCCGCCTCGACGGCGCCGTCCCCCTGCTGGCAGAGCTGTTCCCGCAGTTCGCATCCCGGCTCATCCGCAACAGTGCGACCTTCGGCGGCAACCTGGGTACCGGCTCTCCCATCGGTGACAGCCCGCCCGTGCTGCTCGCGCTGGAGGCGTCGGTGGTGCTCGCCGACGCCGACGGTGAGCGGGTGGTCCCGCTGGCCGACTACTTCACCGGCTACCGCCAGAGCGTGCGCCGTCCCGGCGAGCTGATCCGCGCGGTCCGCATCCCGCTGCCACTGTCGCCCGTCACGGCCTTCCACAAGATCGCCAAGCGGCGCTTCGACGACATCTCCAGCGTGGCCGTCGCTTTCGCGCTCGACATCGCGGACGGCGTCGTCCGCAAGGCGCGCATCGGCCTGGGCGGCGTGGCCGCCACCCCGATCCGCGCCCTCGCCACCGAGGCGGCCCTGGAGGGCAAGCCGTGGGTGACGGAGACGGTCGAGGCCGCGGCGCAGGTGCTGCAGGGCCAGGGCACGCCGATGAGCGATCACCGCGCCAGCGCCGACTACCGTTCCGCGATGCTCGGCCAGAGCCTGCTGAAGCTGTACGCACAGACCACTGAGGCGGTGTCGTCATGAGCCATCTGTCCCAGCGCCCCGAAAATCCCGTCGTCGGCGTTTCGATGCCGCACGAGAGCGCCACTCTGCATGTCACCGGCACCGCGCTCTACACCGACGACCTGATCCATCGCACCAAGGACGTGCTGCACGCCTACCCCGTCCAGGTCATGAAGGCCTGCGGCAGGATCACGGCGCTGCGCACCGAGCCCGCGCTGGCCGTGCCCGGGGTGGTGCGCGTGCTGACCAAGGCCGACGTGCCCGGCGTCAACGACGCCGGAATGAAGCACGACGAGCCGCTGTTCCCCGACGAGGTCATGTTCCACGGCCACGCGGTCGCCTGGGTGCTCGGTGAGACCCTGGAGGCGGCCCGGCTCGGTGCGGCGGCCGTCGAGGTTGAGCTCGACGAACTGCCCTCCCTGATCACGCTGCAGGACGCGATCGAGGCGGGCAGTTATCACGGCGCCCGGCCCGTGATGGTGCATGGTGACGTCGACGCCGGTTTCGCGGACTCCGCGCACGTGTTCACCGGCGAGTTCCAGTTCTCCGGGCAGGAGCACTTCTACCTCGAGACGCACGCGGCGCTGGCCCAGGTCGACGAGAACGGGCAGGTGTTCATCCAGAGCAGCACCCAGCACCCGTCGGAGACCCAGGAGATCGTCTCCCACGTGCTGGGCGTGCCCGCCCACGAGGTGACCGTGCAGTGCCTGCGGATGGGTGGCGGCTTCGGCGGCAAGGAGATGCAGCCGCACGGGTTCGCGGCCGTCGCCGCGCTCGGCGCCAAGCTCACCGGCCGGCCGGTCCGGTTCCGGCTCAACCGGACGCAGGACCTGACCATGTCGGGCAAGCGGCACGGTTTCCACGCCACCTGGAAGATCGGCTTCGACGCGGACGGCCGTATCCAGGCCCTGGACGCCGCCCTGACCGCGGACGGCGGCTGGAGCCTGGACCTGTCCGAGCCGGTGCTGGCCCGAGCGCTGTGCCACATCGACAACACCTACTGGATCCCCAACGCGCGCGTCGCCGGCCGCATCGCCAGGACCAACACGGTCTCCAACACGGCCTTCCGCGGCTTCGGCGGGCCGCAGGGCATGCTGGTGATCGAGGACATCCTGGGCCGCTGCGCGCCGCTGCTCGGCCTGGATCCCATGGAGCTGCGGGAACGCAACTTCTACCAGCCGGGCCAGGGCCAGACGACGCCGTACGGACAGCCGGTCACGCAGCCCGAACGGATCTCCACCGTCTGGCAGCAGGTTCAGGACGCCGCCGGCATCGCCGATCGCAAGCGCGAGATCGCCGCCTTCAACGCCGCGCACCCGAACACCAAGCGGGCCCTCGCGATCACCGGCATCAAGTTCGGCATCTCGTTCAACCTCACCGCCTTCAACCAGGGCGGCGCGCTGGTGCTGATCTACAAGGACGGTTCCGTCCTGATCAACCACGGCGGCACCGAGATGGGCCAGGGCCTGCACACCAAGATGCTGCAGGTGGCCGCGACCACGCTGGGTATCCCGCTGCACAAGGTCCGCCTCGCCCCGACGCGCACCGACAAGGTGCCCAACACCTCGGCCACCGCCGCCAGTTCCGGGGCCGACCTCAACGGCGGGGCGGTGAAGAACGCCTGCGAGCAGTTGCGCGAGCGGCTGCTGCAGGTGGCCGCCACCCAGCTGGGTGCGAACGCCTCCGACGTGCGCATCGTCGAGGGCGTCGCGCGCGCCCTCGGCAGCGACAAGGAGCTGGCCTGGGACGACCTGGTGCACACCGCGTACTTCCAGCGGGTTCAGCTGTCGGCGGCCGGTTTCTACCGGACCGAGGGGCTGCACTGGGACGCGAAGACGTTCCGGGGCTCCCCGTTCAAGTACTTCGCCCATGGCGCCGCCGCGACCGAGGTGGAGGTGGACGGCTTCACCGGCGCCTACCGCATCCGCCGGGTGGACATCGTGCACGACGTCGGCGACAGCCTGTCCCCGATGATCGACATCGGTCAGGTCGAGGGCGGATTCGTGCAGGGTGCGGGCTGGCTGACGCTCGAGGACCTGCGCTGGGACACCAGCGACGGCCCGAACCGAGGCCGGCTGCAGACCCAGGCGGCGAGCACCTACAAGCTGCCGAGCTTCTCGGAGATGCCCGAGGAGTTCAACGTCACGCTGCTGGAGAACGCCACCGAGGAGGGCGCGGTCTACGGCTCCAAGGCGGTCGGTGAGCCTCCGCTGATGCTGGCCTTCTCGGTGCGCGAGGCGTTGCGGCAGGCCGCCGCCGCGTTCGGGCCGAGCGGGGTCAGCGTCGATCTGGCCTCGCCCGCAACGCCGGAGGCGGTGTACTGGGCGATCCAGGCGGCTCGCCGGGACGATGCCTCGCGCAGCGGTCACTCCCCCAAGGGGTCTGCCGCGGGCGGCCACAGCGGCAACGGTCATGCCGCCCATGGTCACACCGGCAACGGTCACGCCGCCAACGGCAAGACCCGAGCCGACGCAACAGCGCTGCACGGTGCCTGACATGACGTGGATCGCCGCGGTCGCACGGTTGCGGGCACGCCGGGAGTCCGGCGTGCTGGTGACCGTCGCGACCGTGCGCGGTCATGCCCCGCGCGACGCAGGTGCGAAACTCGTCGTGGGGCAGACCGAGACATGGGGCTCGATCGGCGGCGGCAATGTCGAGGCCGTCGCGATCGACCGGGCCCGGGAGATGATCGCCGTGTCCAAGCCGGAGCCGGAGCTGATCGATTTCGCCCTGAACGACAAGGTGACCAACCAGCACGGCGTGCAGTGCTGTGGCGGGACGGTCTCGGTGTTGCTCGAACCGCTGCCGGTGGTACGGGCGGTGGCGATCTTCGGAGTCGGGCACGTCGGGCTGGAACTGGCGCGCATCCTGGCACGTCAGGATCTCGACCTCCATCTGATCGACACGCGTTCCGACGTCCTCACCGAGGAGCGGCTCGCCGTGCTGGCGGATGCGGTGGCGCAGGTGCACGTGCATCACACGCCGCTGTTGCCCGAGGAGGTGCTGGAGGAGTTGCCGCGCGGCACCCACGTCCTGATCATGACCCATGATCATGCCGAGGACGCCGCTCTGTGCGACGCCGCCCTGCGCACGAACCATCTCGGCTCCATCGGGCTGATCGGGTCGGCGGCCAAGTGGGTGCGGTTCCGCAAACGCCTCGCCACCGAGGGCGGTCACGACGAGGCCACCATCGATCGGATCAAGACTCCGATCGGGCTGGCCGACATCACGGGCAAGGAGCCCGCGATCATTGCCCTGAGCGTCGCCGCCGATCTGGTGCGCACCTTCGAGACCGAGAAGAACTGACTCTTCCACCGGATCGCCAGGGTGCCCCGCGCTCATGTCAACGAACATATGCGGGGCACCCTTTCGGTCAGACGCGGTGTCAGCCGAGGCTGTTGCCCCACAGCGAGGTGTCGGTGCTCTTGAGGCTGGGGACGCCGCCGTACGTGCCGCCGTCGACGGTGACGAGGGGGGCGGAGAGCTGGTCCTCCAGAATTCCGTCGCGGACCCGCACGATGGTGCTCTCGTGCTCGGTCCTGCCGGGCTTGAATGTCTTCCCGTCGATCGCGGCCTTCAGGTAGTACAGGGCGTACTTGGCGTAAAGGTTGGCCGGCTGGGACACGGTGGCGTCGATGGTGCCGCTGGAGATGTCCTTCAGTTCCCTGGGGATGCCGTCGTTGGAGACGACGACCACGTGTTTCCTGTCCTTCGGGGCTGCCAACAGCCCTTCCTGCCTGAGCACGTGGAGCGTCCCGGACAGGGCCAGGCTGGACTGCAGGTAGACGCCCTTGATGTCCGGGTGGGCGGTCAGGTCGGTCTGGAGCTTCTGCGCGGCGACGGCGCCGTCCCAGTTGGTGGTCTCGCCGAACACCGTGATGCCCGGGTAGTGCTTCTTCATGCAGTCGTCGAATCCCTCGGTGCGGTCACGGCCGTTGATCGATGCGAGGTCGCCCTCGAGCATCACGACCCTGCCCTTGCCGTCCAGCCTGGTGCCCAGGTACTTGCATGCCTTCTCGCCGTAGGCGCGGTTGTCGGCGCGGACCACCATGTAGACCTTGCCGGTGTCCGGGCGGGTGTCGATGGTGACGACCGGGATCTTCGCCGCATGCAGCTGCGCCAGGATCGGCGCGATGGCAAATGTGCTCTGCGGGGCCATCGCGATGCCCTTGACGCCCTGGAGGATGAACGTCTGCGCGTTGGCGGCGAGTTTGGCGACATCGTTCTGCGAGTCGGTGGTCCTGAGCGAGAGGCCGAGCTGCTGGGCGTACTCCGGCGTGTACGTGATGTACGCGTTCCAGAAATCGGTGTCGGAGCGCGGATAGTCGACGCCGACCAGCGGCTTGCCGCCGCTCGACGCGGTCGTGCTGCCACCGTCGCCGCTGCAGGCGCTGAGCAGTCCCAGTGCACAGAGGGCCGAAGCAGTGGAGCAGAGGACGGATCTGAACCTCATCGGTACTTCCTGGCGCTGTCCCGGAACGCCTGCCGTGTACCCCCGGAAGGGCTGGCTGTGAAATCCAACATACATGCGAATACGGTGGTCAGGCGCGCCCGTGCGCCTGCTGCGTGTGCCGGGACAGCGAGTCGATGACCACCGCGGCGAAGAGCACCCCGCCCGTGATCACCAGCTGGAGTGCGGTGGGCGTGTCGGTGAGGGCCATGCCCGAGGCGATCGACTGGATGACCAGCATGCCGAGCACTGCGGACCAGGTCGTACCGCGTCCCCCGAACAGGCTGGTGCCGCCGATGACGGCGGCGGCGATGGCGTTGAGCAGCAGGACGCCGGAGCCGGAGTTCTGGCTCACGGACGTGATGCGCGAGGCCAGGAACAGGCCGCCGGTCGCCGCCAGGGTGCCGGAGACCGCGAGCACGGCCGTCTGTACGCCGGTCACGCTGAGGCTGGCGCGACGGGCCGCCTCGACGCTGCTCCCCAGTGCGTAGACCTGCCGTCCGTAGGGCGTGCGCCGGAGCGTGATGTCGAGGCCCGCCACCACCGCGAGGAAGATCAGCAGAGCGAGGGGCAGGCCCTGGAACTGGTTGAGCACGTAGGCGGAGGCGAACGCGATCACCGCCACCACTGCTGTGCGCACCCCGATGGCACGCAGCGGGCGGTGTGGCATGCCGACCTCCCTGCGGCGGCGCCTGTCCAGGTAGGAGGCGAGGAAGACCAGAGCGGTGGCGAGTGCCGCCACCGCGTAGGCGACGGCGGCGTTGGTGAAGTAGTAGCTGGTCAGGTGGGCGATGAGCCCGTTCTCGTCGAGGTTGACGGTGCCGCTGGTGCCGAGGACGGCGAGCATGAGGCCGTTCCACGTCAGCAGCCCGGCGAGGGTGACCACGAAGGCCGGCACCCGGGTCCTGGCGACGGAGTACCCCTGGAGGGTTCCCGCCACGGTGCCCGTCAGCACGGCGGCGATCAGGGCAAGCCATTCCGGTACGCCGTTGTTGACGCTGAGCACGGCGAAGACCGCGGCGGCGAGCCCGCTGATCGAGCCGACCGACAGGTCGAGTTCACCGAGCAGCAGCACGAAGACGATGCCGACCGCGATGAGGCCCGTACCCACGATGTCCACGCTGAGGTTGGACAGGTTACGGGGCGAGAGGAAGGTGGAGTTGATGCACTGGAAGATGATCCAGACCGCGGCGAGGACGAGGGTGACGGGAAGGTGGCCCAGTTCGCCGGCGCTCAGCCTGCGCCGCCGGACCGCGATCCAGCTCGCCACAGCACGGGCGGCCGCCCACCTGGCGCGGCGCTGACGGGCTTCTGCGGTGGCTGCTGCGGGATCGGCCCGCGTCTCGTCCGGCATGTCACGCATCCCTTTCACCACTCGGCCTCGCGGTGGGCCGGCCGGCGGGGCGCGTTGTCCGTGGCGCCCGTGATGCAGGAGATGATCTGCTCCTGGGAGGTGGTGCTCACGTCGAAGAAGCCGTTGTTGCGGCCGAGCCGCAGCACGGCGGCCCGGTCCGCGAGGGCCTTCACATCACCCATGTTGTGGCTGATGAGCAGGATCCCCAGGCCGTGGTCGCGGAGACGGTCGACGAGGTCGAGGACCTCGGTGGTCTGCTCGAATCCCAGCGCCGCGGTCGGTTCGTCCAGGAGAAGGACGCGCGGGTCGCCGAGAAGCGAGCGGGCGATGGCGACGGTCTGCCGCTGGCCGCTGGACAGTGACACCACGGGACCGCGCAGATCGGGGACGCTCCGGGTCAGGCGCTGAAGCAACTGCATGGAGCGGCGCTCCATCTCCACCTCGTCGAGGAAGCCGAACCTGCGGATCTCCCGTCCGAGGAAGAGGTTGCCGACGACGTCGAGGCCTCCGCACAGCGCCAGGTCCTGGTAGACGGTGGCGATGCCGAGGTCCCGGGCTTCCTGGGGCCGCCGGATGTGAACGGTCCGGCCCTCCCACTCGATGCTCCCTTTGTCCGCGGGAGCGACCCCGGAGATCACCTTGACCAGGGTGGACTTGCCCGCTCCGTTGTCGCCGAGCAGGGCGAGGACCTGGCCGGCGTGGATCTCCAGCTCGATGTCCCGGAGGACCTCGACGACGCCGAAGCGCTTGCACACGCCGTGCAGGGCGAGCAAGGGGGGCGACAAGAGAGTCATCTCCTTCCCGGGCCTGGGGCCGGCCGGTCCCGCCTGTCAGGTCAGCCCGGCCTTGTGGCAGTCGTCCGCGAGGGGCGGGGCGCAGATCTGTGCGAGCGTGTACACGCCCTCCTTCACCAAGGTGTTCTTGATGGTGGCAAGAGTCACGGGCACCGGGGTGAGCAGCACGGCCGGAACCTCAGTGCGGCCGCCGGCTTTCACCCGCGTGGTGGCCAGCCCGTCGAGGCGCTGACCACGCGCGGCGGCCACGGCCATGGCGCCGCCGGCGGCAGCCTCGGGTCCGAACGGCTTGTAGACCGTCATGTACTGGTCGCCGCCGACAATGCGCCGTACGGCTGCGAGCTCGGCGTCCTGCCCGGTGACGGGTGGCAGCGGGCTGACCTTGTTGGCCTTGAGGGCGGTGATACTGCCGGCGGCGAGGCTGTCGTTGGCGGCGTAGACGCCGTTGATGTTGCCGGCGCCCAGGGCGGAGATGGCCCCGGACATGTTCAGGTTCGCCGCCTCCGCGCTCCACTGGGGTGTGTCGTACTCCTTGGCGATCGTCACCTTCCCCCGGAGTTCGGACAGGGCGCCCTGCTTGAACGACAGCGCGTTGGGGTCGGCCGGGTCGCCGTTCATCATCACGATCCGGCCGGCGTGCGCCTTGGCGCCCATGGCCGTCAGCAGCGCCTTGCCCTGGAGCCTGCCGACCTCCTGGCCGTCGAAGGAGACGTAGCCCGAGATCGGGCCCTCGGCGAGGCGGTCGTAGGCGATGACCGGGATGTGCGCGGCGGCCGCTCTGTCGACCGAGGGGCGCATGGCCCTGGCATCGACGGCCGTCAGCACGATGGCATCAACCCCGTTGGCGATCGCCGAGTCCATCTGCTCCTGCTGGATGGCCACGTCACCCTTGGCGTTGGCGTGCTCGATCGTGCAGTCGCCGCACAGCTGCCGGATCCTCTGTTCCAGCAGGGGCCTGTCCTGCGTCTCCCAGCGGGCGGTGATGGAGTCCGGCAGCAGCACGCCGATCTTCCGCGCGCTCCCTGGGCCGGAGGTGTTCCCGGCGCCCGATCCGCAGGCGGTGAGGGACGCGGCCGTCGCGAACGCGGCCAGGGCAAGGGCGGTGCCCCGAACGCAGGCATTCATGCGCGAGGCCTCCCTCCTCCCTGGAGCCACGCGGCTGCGACCGCGGTGCAGCGGCGTGGTCCACCGGGGCGAGGCGGGGTCTCGGCCCGCACGCGCCCGGACCGGACGAAAGCGGCATAACGACCACTTCGTCAGTGTGGCACCGGCCATGATGAACTGCGAACTCGGTGCCGCGCAGTCGACGCGACGGCAATCTGTCCGGTTCATCCCTCTATGCGATTCTGGTAGGGGGGAGTGCCCGGTGGCCGCCGGTCGGCACCTCGGCACGGACGGGAGGTGGATGCGGACATGCCTCACGACGGCAGCGCCCGGGCCGGACTCTCGCAGCCGGGGACAGCCGAGGCCGGCATCGCGGACACCGGCTCACCACCGGCGCCGGAGACCCCCGTGAGCGTCCGCGCCCTGACGTTCGCCGGAGCGGAGCTGACAGTGCTCTATGTGCCCGGCGCAGGATCTGACGACCTGCGGTCGGTGGACACGGCCGGACGCGCTCCCGCCGAGTACGGGCTGCCCGAGCGCCTGGCCCTGTCCGGAGGCTCGCCCGAGGCCCACGCCTTCCGTGGCCCCGGCCCCGTGTGGCTGACCCCCGCGGCACTCGCCTCCTACCCCGAGGGATGTCCGGCGCCGCCGCGAGAGCGGACATCGCTCGGTGCGTTGCCCCTCGGCGCCGAGGGCGGACGGCTCGGCTGCCTCGTCGTCGTGGGCGCCGGTGAGAACGGCTTCGACGCCGAGCAGCAGCGCTTCCTGGAGCGCTATGCCGACGTGGTCGCCGACGTGCTGGAGGCCGGGACCGGCGACGGGTCGCCACCGGCACCCTTGGGTTCCGCGCTGCGCCGCATGAGCGTCGGCTCCTTCGTCCTGGTACCGGAAACCGGCGTGATCGACGCGGACGAGACGCTGTGCGAACTGGTCGGCATCCGGCCGGACGACTTCGACGGCAAGGCGGACTCCCTGCTCGCGCACGCACTGCCGGAAGACCTGCACGCGCTGATGTCGGTGCTGGAGCCGTCCACCCGGGCGTCCGGCCGACGGGAACTGGACTTCCGCGTCCGCTGCCCCACGGGTGAGATGCGCTGGCTGAGTCTGAGGTGCCGCGTGGCGGCGGGTGCCGACGACCGGCCGGAGCAGGTGCTGGGCGTGGTGACGGCCACCTCGGTCCTGCACCGGGGCGCCGACGACGTCTCCCGGATCCAGTGGTTGACCGCCGCACTCGACAAGGCCACCACCGTGCGCGACGTCAGCCACGTGGTGATCACCGCCCTGCGCGAGCCCCTGAGCGCCGACCGGGTGGCGCTCGCCGAGCTGCAGCACGAACGGCTCCAGGTCACCCTGCTCGACCCGCCGCACCCCGCTGCCTGGCCGCAGACATGGCGTGGCCAGTGGCGTTCGGAGTGGCCCGACGCACCCCTCAGCGCCCTGCCCACCCTGCAGAAGGCTCTGCGGGACGGACGTATGGACCTGTGGCCGGCCGGCACCGCCTTCGAACCGGGACTCGACGGCATCGGCCCCGGAGGCCTCGCGGTCCTGCCGCTGCCCGCGAGGGGCCGGGTCGTCGGCGTGTGCCTGATCGGCTGGGACCGGAAGCACGAGTTCGTCCCCGAGGAACGTTCGCTGCTGACCGCCGCCGCCTCACTGGCCGGCCAGGCCCTCACCCGCGCCCACGCCCATGACGCCGAACAGGAACTCGCGACGATGCTGCAACGCAGCCTGCTGCCGCGACGTCTGCCCGAGCTGCCCGGCGGGATCGCCGTCGCCCGCTACCTGCCCGCCCGGCGAGGACTGCAGGTGGGCGGCGACTGGTACGACGTCATCGCCCTCTCCGAGGACCGGGTGGCGCTGGTCATCGGCGACGTGCAGGGGCACAGCGCCGCAGCCGCGACGATCATGGGCCAGATGCGTACCGCGGTCAGGGCGTACGCGGTGGAGGGCCACCCGCCCGACGTGGTCGTCTCGCACGCCAACCGCCTCCTCGTCGGCATGGAGACGGATCTCTTCGCCACCTGCTGCTACGCCGAACTGGACATGGACGAGGGCGACGTCCTGTTCGTCCGGGCCGGGCACGTTGCACCGCTGCTGCGCCATCCCGACGGCAGCACCGAGGAGGTCGAGGTCGAGGGCGGCCTTCCGCTGGGCATCTCCATGGATGCGGACTTCCCGATGACCGCGGTGGCACTGGCGCCTGGGACGGTGCTCGCCCTGGTCACCGACGGGTTGATCGAGGCCACCGACCTGTCCCTGGACGAGGGCATGCGCCGCACGCGCGCCACCCTCGCCGCGGCCGACCCCTCGGATCCCGGGCGGCTGGCCGACGCCCTGCTGGGCGACGTCGGCCGTCGTGAGGACGACGCGGCCCTGTTGCTGCTGCGCTACGACGGCATGAAGACCCGGCCGATCCGGTCGGGCTGGCTGGTGTGGCGGCTGCCCGACGCCGTCATGCACGCCCGCCGGTTCACCGCGCGCACGTTGCGCCGCTGGAACGTCGAAGAAGCCACCGACCCGGTGCTGCTGGTGGTGTCCGAACTCGTCACCAACGCCCTGGTGCACACCCAGGGCCCGGTCCGTCTCGACCTGGTGCTCCGCGGGGACCGGGTGCGTGTCTGCGTGAGCGACTCCTCTCCGCGGGCGCCCGCCAAGCCCGTGATCGTGGACTGGGAGTCGACCGGCGGCCGGGGTCTGCTCCTGGTCGAGGCGATGTCGGAGTCCTTCGGCACGGTGCCGGTGGCCGGCGGCAAGCAGGTGTGCAGCGAGATAGCGGTACCGCGTCGTGCACCGGCTTCGGTGGGCGCAGAACCGGACGCAAGGACGGGGACCGATCATGACGTGCCATAGGCGGAACGTGCGGCCCCGTACACGGTATGTCGTCGGCACCCTGGTCGCGGGCCTGCTGACCATGTCCTCGGCCGCCTGCACAGGGGGCGGAAAAGCCGGCACGGACAGCTTCACCGTCGGCCTGCTGCTGCCGAGCCGGATGGCGCCACGCTGGGAGAACTCCGACAAGCCGTTGATCGAGCAGCGGGTGAAACAGCTCTGCCCGCACTGCAACGTCACCTATGCCAACGCCGACGGCGACTCAACGGCCCAGCGGCAACAGATGACCGCCATGATCACCGAGGGGGCCAGGGTCCTCATCCTCGGCGCCACCGACAACAGAGCGCAGCGCTCCTCCGTCGAGGAGGCGCACGACGCGGGCGTCCCCGTCATCGCCTACGACAGGCTCGCCGACGGGCCGGTCTCGGGCTACGTCAGCTTCGACGGCGTAAAGGTCGGCATGCTGCAGGCCCGGGCCCTCCTCAAGGCCATGCACACCCCGGCCAGAGACCGGACCATCGTCATGATGAACGGCGACCCGACCAGCCCCAACGCCGTGTCGTTCAAGAGGGGCGCACTGTCCGTCCTGCGGGGGAAGGTGAGGATCGGCCGTTCCTACGACACCCCGGGCTGGAGCCCGAACAACGCGAACGCCGACATGTCCGCCGCCATCTCGGCCCTGGGCACGGGCCGGATCGACGGCGTCCTGGTCGCCAACGACGCCATGGCCGCAGGCGTCATCTCCGCACTCAAGAGCGCCCACGTCAGGCGCCTTCCACCGGTCACCGGCCAGGACGCCGACCTCGACGCGGTGCAGCGCATCATCAACGGCGAGCAGTCCATGACGATCTACAAGTCCTTCCGCGCGGAAGCTGAGGCAGCCGCTGCCATGGCCGTCGCCCTGGGCCGTGGCGAGAAGCTGCGCACCATCGCCAGGACGACGACAGACAGCCCTACCACCCACCACATCCCGTCCGTGCTGCTCACCCCGGTCGCTGTGACAACCGCCAACATCAGGCAGACCCTCATCAAGGACGGTGTGTACACCTTCGCCCAGATCTGCCCACAGCAACTGCGGGCCGCTTGCACGAAGGCGGGGCTGACTCCATAGACGGGCGGTACGGGCGGCCGTCTGTCGGCCCCGGATCACAGAGATCCCACAAGAACCGCGCCTACGGTGCCTCGGCGGAGGCCGGCAACGAGGGGGAGCGCCATGGATCGTTCGCGTCGTCTGGGCGGGCGCTACCGTCTGGAACACGTTCTGGGTCGCGGGGGGATGGCCGAAGTATGGCTGGCGTACGATCTGCTGCTGTTCCGCCGGGTTGCCGTGAAAACGCTCCGGCCGGAACTGGCGGCCGATGCCGAACACTGGGCGCGATTTCGCCGTGAGGTCGTCTCGACGGCCCTGTTGGGCCACCCGTCCGTCGTCGCTGTCTATGACGCGGGCGAGGACATGCTCGACGGCCGCCGCGTCCCGTACCTCGTGATGGAATACGTCAAGGGCACCACGCTGCTCCAACTCGTGTGCGAGGCACCGACCGTCGCACCCGAGCACGCCCTGGAACTCACCGCCGGCGTGCTGGAGGCGCTCGATCACGCCCACCGCCACGGCATCGTCCACCGGGACATCAAACCGGCGAACGTCATGCTCTCCGACGAGGGCAACGTGAAGGTGACGGATTTCGGCATCGCCCGCTCAGTGGACCGGGCGGGTACGACCCTCACCCGCACCTCGGTGGTGGTGGGGACGGCCGAGTACCTCTCGCCAGAACAGGCCCGGGGCGAGCAGGTGGACTTCCGCACCGACCTGTACTCGACCGGCTGCCTGTTGTACGAACTGCTCACCGGCCGCCCCCCGTTCACCGGTGACACCCCGCTGGCCGTGGCCATGAAGCATCTCTCGGAAGCACCGGTGCCCCCCTCCGCCCGCGCCCCGCAGGTGCCCGCCGCCTACGACACCCTGGTGCTGCGCGCGCTGGCCAAGGACCGGGCGGACCGGTACCAGAGCGCCGAAGAGATGCGCGACGCCATCGGGAAGGTACTGGCAGACCGTGCCACGACGGTCACCACGGCGCTGCCGGCTCCGCCTGCGACCATGCGGCACACCCAGCTACCCCCGTCCCAGGATCCCCGGAAAGAACGCCCCGTGCATCGACGGCGCATCCGCCGCCCGCTCCAGGCGATGGCGGTGCTGCTGGCGGCCGCCGCGTGCACCTACCTGATCACCGGGTCCCACACTCCTGCTCGTCCCCGGATCGCGGCACCCACGCTGATCGGCGAGACGATGGCCGAAGCCCGATCGAGCGCCCAGGCGGCCGGCGTACGTCTCCAGTCCGTCCGACACCGAGTATGCCCTCACCCCGGCACGCCCGTCGGCCGAGTATGTGAACAGACACCCTCGCCCGGCAGCCAGGTGCCCCGTCACGCCATTCTGCGGGTCACCCTGTCTCCCGGCGCACCTCATCGTTGACGACACACCGCTCGACCATCGCTTGGCGGTAGGCGCGGTACGACAAGACCGCCCCGACGTGATCGGTGGCTGCAGTCGGCGAACCCGAACGGCACGTCGGTGAACTGGGGCGTCCCGACTCGGCTGATGGTGCCGCCGTCGCGTACGACGGCGAAGCCTTGCACGAGCGCGTCCTTCAGCCCGACGCATTCGAGGACCTTGCGGGTGCCTTCTCCGCCGGTCGGTGCGTGGACCTTGGCGACGCGTTCATCGCCGCGCTCGCCGACCACGCCGGTGGCGCCGAAGTCGCGGCCCAGGCCGGTGCGAGGTCGCCGATGACGTGTCGAGTCCCCCGGTCATCGCGTCGAGGATCCATGGCAGGCTGCGGTGTGGGGTCCATTGCCGGGTGGTGGTGCGGCGCCGGGGGCGGGTGAGGTCGTCGGAGCCGTCGGCGGACTGCGCCAGGTGCAGGAGGTGGGCCCGTTCGGCGTCGTCCAGCCGCAGCGCCCTTGCGACGGCTTCGAGCACGGCCGAGCGCGTCCTGGCCTCAGACGTCCGCTACCGCTTCGTCATCGACACCGCCACCATCGCCTGTGCAGCGCGGTGGTTCGCCCACGCGACCGGGCAACCCAGTGCCGGAGCCAGGCATGTACCGCCGGTACACCCCTCCACAGGAACTCCCTGACGGCCGCGGAACGCGGTTGTGTGGCATGCGGACGAGCCCTGCGGCGCCTGGGCGCCGCTGGTGAACCGGTGTCCTCCTCCCTGTTCGATTGGAGCCGTGTGAGCACCCCCGTGATCCCGAGCCTGCCGCGCGAGCGGCCGGCCGTGCCCTGGCTGCCGTTCTCGCGTTGCTGACCGTCTTCGGGCCGATCTCGATGGACCTCTACCTGCCGGTGCTGCCCGCGCTGACCCGGGAGCTGCACGCGTCGACGTCGGCCGCGCAGCTCACGGTTACCGCCTGTCTGCTCGGCCTGGCGTTCGGTCAGGTGGGCGCAGGTCCCCTGTCGGACCGCTTCGGCCGGCGCCGTCCCCTGCTGGCCGGTGCCGTCGCCTACGTCGCCACCTCGGTGCTGTGCGCGCTGAGCCCGAGCGTCGAGTCGCTGGTCGCCGCCCGCTTCGTGCAGGGCCTGGCCGGCGCGGTGGGCATCGTGATCGCCCAGGCGGCCGGCCGCGACCTGTACTCCGGCGGCAAGCTGGTGCACTACTACGGCCGTCTGACCGTGATCGGCGGACTGGCCGCGATCGTCGGACCGGTCGCGGGCGGCCGGCTGGCCGCTTTCACCGACTGGCGCGGCATCTTCGGCTTCCTCGCCCTGCTCGGCGCCGTGATTCTCCTGGCCTGCCTGACCGTCTTCCGGGAGACCCTGCCCCCACAGGAGCGCACCGTGGGCGGGCTGGCACAGAGCCGGCGCGACTTCCGCCGACTGCTGTCCGACCGGCTCTTCCTCGGCGCCGTTCTGATCACCGGCTTTGTCAACGCGGCCCTGTTCGCCTATCTCAGCGGCGCCACCTACGTCCTGCAGGGCATCTACGGGCTCTCCCCGCAGGGCTATTCCTTCGCGTTCGGGCTGAACTCCGCCGGATTCATGGCGTCGGCTTCGTCGCGGGACGGCTGTCGGAGCGGTGGTCGGAAAAGGGCACCCTCGTCCTGGGCCTCGCCATGACCCTCGCGGGTGCGGGCGGGCTGCTCGCCACCGCAAGTCTGCAACTGCCGCTGGCGGCCATGGTGTTGTCCCTGTTCACCATGGTCAGCGGCGTGGCCGCCACCACTCCGCCCTCCACCTCGCTCGCCCTCGCGCACTACCCCGAGATCGCGGGCACCGCCTCCTCACTGCTCGGCATGGCGCGCTTCGCCTTCGGCGGCCTCGCCGCCCCGCTCGTCGGCCTCGGCGGCGCCGGCACCGCCCTCCCGCTCGGGCTCGTCACCCTCACCTGCGCCGCGCTCGCCGTGACCGTCCACGCCCTCACCGTCCGCTCCCACACCCGGGCAGCACAACACGCCGTCGCCACCGGGTGGCCCGTCGATCGGGTGACAGCCGCCCCGGAGGCGAAGCCCCCGAGGTGTACGCCTGGTGACGGGGCACCGCGCTCTCGTGACGCTCGTGAGGTTGCCTGGAGCGCACAACGCCTCCAGGCAACCGATTTCAGGCGCTAGAAGAACCCAAGCTTCTTGGGGCTGTAGGAGCAAAGAAAGTCTTTCGTCTGTTGGTGTCAGACTCGCCCTACGTGTCCCGGCCACTGACCAGAGATCCGCACGCCGTGTCACCCCCGGTCAGGGCCGTGCTCAGGGCGCTGCGCCGTCGGATGCCCAACTTGCGGTAGCTGTGCGTCAGATGGGTCTCCACGGTACGGCGGGCCAGATGCAGCAGATCCGCGATCTCCGCGTTGGTGCGTCCCCCCGCGGCCAGCTCGGCGATACGACGCTCGCTGTCGGTGAGCGAGGCGGCACCGGTGCGCGTCGCCGGGCGGCGCGCACCGCTCGCACGCAGCGCCTCCTCCGCCAGGTCCCGCAGCCGTATCGCGCCCAGGCGTTCGGCGAGCCCGGCCGCCTCCCGCAGGATGCCGCGGGCGCCAGACGACTCGCCCGACGCGGTCAACTGACGGCCAAGGGCCAGCAGCGCCGCCACGAGCTCCGGTCCTTCCGGGCCGCCACGCAGCAGCCGTACCGCCTCCTGGGCCAGGTCCAGACCCCGGCGCCCGCCGGTCGCCGTGCCGAGAACACGCAGTGCCCGGCCCACCGTGCGGGGCGTGTTCCACACTCGGGCCAGGCGCAGCTCCTCCTCGGCCAGGGCGAGCGCCTCCCGTGGGACGCCCAGGGCCAGATGGCACTCGGCGGCGGCCGTGCGCCACGGGGTGACGACCGGGCTGAACACCTCCCGGGCCGACTGGCGGCGCCCGCACTCCAGGAAGTCGTGCAGGGCTCCCGCCACGTCACCGTTCGCGGCGCGCAGCTTCCCGCGCGCGTACAGGAACCGGTTCAGCTCCCAGGACTCCTGCGGCGTCCGCAAGTCGAAGGCTTCGGCCAGGTGTTCGGCCTCGGTGACGCGGCCCGTCTCCACGAGTGCCGTCAGCGCGTGAGCATGGGCGTTGGTCGGGGTCGCGGTGGCGGGCGGCGGGTCGGCCAGGAGGCGCGTGTAGTCGCCCCGCGCCGCGAAGATGTCGATACGGATGTTGAGCAGCGCCTCGTGCATGGGGTGCAGGACGTCGGGGCGTTGCCCGGTCAGACCGCGCTCCACCAGCCGTTCGGCCTCGTCGAGTTCGTCGGCCCACTGAGCGACCGCGGCGGCCGTCCCCAGCAGGTACGGCTCGGACAGCGGGTCGGCGGGTTCCGCCAGCAGACCGCGCAGGCGCAGCATCGCCTCCCTCGCCGAGCTCAGACCTGCCATGACCGCGTATTTCACCAGGAACGCGTGACCGGCCGTGCTGATCGACTCCGGCGAGCGCTTGGCCACCTCGACCAGCCGCTTGTACGCCTCCTGCCGCACCAGCTGTTCCCTGTCGGACAGTTGCAGAAACGCCTGCCGCAGGATGCACACCAGGTCGGGACGGTCGGCGAGCGCACCGAACAGCGAGCGCAGCACCTCGACCCCCGCGCGGGTCCTGCCACGGCCGGTCAGCGCCGTCCCCAGGGCGACCGCGGCACGCACCCGTTCCTGCGGCGGCCCCGGCAGCCGCAGCGCCTCGGTGAGCCTCAGGATCGCGGCCGAGGAGCCAGGCACCGCGTACTCCAGTGAGCCCAGTTCGGTCAGCAGGCGTTGTCTGCCCTCATCGGAGAGGGGTTCGTCCAGAGCGCGGCGCAGGAAAGCCACCGCGTCCTCGATGTGCCCCTCACGCAACGCCAGTGAAGCGGCGTCCTGAAGCACCGGCAGTGCCCAGGGCGCGTCCACCACGTCGGTGAGCAGCAGTTGACGGGCGACAAGCTCGCTGGAGACACCGCGGTGCAGCATCGCCTCGGCGGTCGCCCGGTGCGCGGCGCGCCGCCGGGCCGCGGGCACGCCGGTGAGCATCTCGTCCCTCAGTAGCGGATGGGCGTAGCGGGCGCGGCCCATGCCGTCGGGGCGCAGCAGTCCGAGGCCGGTCATCGCGGTGATCCAGCCCGCGACCCGGGCCGGGTCGGCGCCGGAGAGTTCGGCGAGGAGTGAGGGGATGTGGAGGACGGGGAACTCCGCACTGGGGGCGGGTCCGTGGTCCCAGCCCTCGTCCAGGATCGCCAGCGTCCGCGCCACCTCCGCGGTACCCGGCCCGGCGCAGTCCAGCCACCACTGCACGGCCGCCGAAAACGCTCCCGGGTACAGCGCGGCCGAGGTGTCCGGCACGACCGGGTGACTGCCGTCGGAGAGGTCGTCCAGCAGGGCGCGCAGCAGCAGGGGGTTGCCCGCGCCGGCCCGTATGCAGTCTTCGATCCACGAGTCGTCGGCGTCCGGGAAGGCCGAACGGACAACTGCCGCTGCCGAGTTGTCGGACTGCGGGGTCAGGGTGTGCGTGGTGACCAGGGCGGGGGAGAGGCTGTGGGCGAGGCCCTGTGCGGGCGGATCGACGTCGTACTGGCTGCGCTCGGTGGCCGCCAGGACGATCGGCAGCCGGTCCATGAGCCGGGCGGACTCCACCAGCCAGCGACGGGACGCCGGGTCAGCCAGGTGCACATCGTCCACGGTGATCAGCAGCGGCGACTGCTCGGCGTACGAGCGCAGCACCCGTCGCAGCCGGGCACCGGTCGCCCGTTCATCGCCGTCCCACGCGGCATCTACGAACTCGGGTACGAGGCATAAAAGTTGAAGGATGGCGGCGAAGGGGATCGCGGAGTCGCCGGCGGAGCAGCGGGCGCGCAGCACCTGCATACCGTGGGCGGCGGCGTCCTCGGCGGCGGCCTCCAGGACCGTGGTGCGGCCCATGCCGGTGGCACCCCGCAGCAGGACCAGACGACCGGTGCCCGCACGAGCGCGCTCGGTCGCGGTGGCCAGCAGCCGGGCCGCTTCCCGTCGTGGACATGCCGGTCGGGACATCCTGCCTCCTTGTGCGGACGTGAGCGTCCTCACTCACGAGGACGCAGTGCGCCGGACATCGGTGGCGTGACCTACAGCGTGAGAAGAACCACCATGGTCGCGCACCTGTGCGACGGAACCGGCATGTCGCTTCCGGCATCACGTTCCCACTGTCGTGGTTCCGGCCGGCCGATCTCGTGGTCCGTGTCGTGGTGCTCCACGATTGCGCTGGTCACGCACGTCACACGAGGGTGAACACGATTCCACCCGCCTCTGACCCCACAGAAGTGGCGGGGCGCAGACAGGAGACAGGTGCTCAACTCAATCCGGATGACACACGCCGGTACGGCAGACGGCACCGCTGTGCCGCCGGCTCGGGTGCCCGTGGCGGTGCCCGCCCGTGTGGTGAAATGGCGTCAGCCGAGATGCTGCTTACATCGGTCGTGTCTGGTGGCGGCGTGGACGAAGCGCCCCGAGAACGAACACCGGCCAGCCGCTGCGGCGTTGGCCAGTCTGATTCCCAAAGAGGTGCTTTCCGCCGCCGAACTGCTCGGCCCTTTCGGTGCCCTGGGCCTGTCGCCCCTTGCGGAGCTTCAAGCACCAGCGGCAAACGGTCACGTGGGAGACGGTCACGTCGCGCTGGTGCAACAGCTCCTCGACCTGGCGGAAACCGAGCGGGAACCGGAAGTACTGCCACACGCAGTGCGCGGTGATCTCCACCGGGTAGCGGTGGCCCGTGTACGACGGCGACGCGCTTTCCACGACAAGCCCCTCCCGCCAGGACCAACCCGAAGGTCATCTCACTCACCGGTCAACGCGACCCCCTTCGGCGCCTTCCTGGCCGACGCCAGACGGTGGACCACCGCCTGCTCGCTGTCGTCAGGTCCCAGCGCCTGCCCCAAGTGCGGGACCCGCCCCGCTCCAGCTTCTTCGTACACGACGGGGCGGTGTGGACCTCCGCCGGAATCACGGCGAGGATGGACCTGGCGCTCGCCGTGGTCGAGGAGGACCACGGGCCCGAGGATCGCCGGGGTCTTCCGCGCCGAGACCGGACTCACCCCGGCCGCCTATGTGGAGACCGTCGGCATCGAGGCTGCCCGGGCTCTACTGGAGACGACGGACACCACCATCGACGCGATCGCCCGAGCGTGCGGCTTCGCCGAAACCCTGCACCGCCGCTTCAAACGCACCCTGGGCGTCACACCGGGGCAGTATCGGCACCACTTTCCCCGGGCATCGTGAAGGAGCGTCTGGGCCTGGCCGTGGCGGTGAGAAGCCCGAGTGCCACCGGCACGTCTCCTTGGGCGCCTTCGGCCACTGCGGGTTGTGCAGCACCCTCGGTCCTCCGCTGACCCGGACGCCGACCTGGTCGTGGAACTGCGCTTCAGCGGCCGGACCTGGCACGAACAGCACAGGGAGTGCACGGTCCGGGTCAGCGACTGGGGTGCACCACGACCTCGGTCCCATCCAGCCGCGCACACCGCACCCTTCCTCCCGTAAACCGTCCCGGTACACCACTGATCGGAGCAGTCTCGATGAACGACACCACGTCGGCGGAGTTCTCCCCGCCCCGGAACGCAACGGCGGGTAACCATCCATGGGACAGCAAGTCGAAGGCAGCTGAACACGCGCCGGCCCCGGCTGAGCCGGCACGGCTCCAGCTGTCGGTGCGGGCTCATGGACTTCACCGGGCGACGGTCGGCGACAGCCAAGCTCTCGGAGGTGCTTGGCGATGCAGCGGGCGGTTGCGGCTGAGTAGCCAGGTCATATGAGTTCCGTCCAACTTTGCAAACCGGACCACGTCGCCTGGACCACAGAAGCAGGTTATGCATGGCAGTCTCGTCCGATTACGACGGCAGCGGCGTAGCAGCAGCTCCGTTCCGGGTGCTCGGGCCGCTTGAGGTGAGCGGTGAGCTCGGGGCGGTGTCCGTGGCACCGGGGCGTCAAGAGATCGTCCTCGGGGCGCTGGTGCTAGAACTGAACCGGGTGGTGGAGACGACCCGCCTGGTGGATGTCATCTGGGCTCAGGGTCCGCCGAAGACCGCACGAGCCCAAGTACAGATCTGCATCTCCCGGCTCCGCAAGGCACTTTCGAACGGCGGAGTTGACGCCACCATCGAGACCCGCGCTCGCGGGTACATCCTGAGGGCGCCGGAGGATGCGACCGACGTCAGCAACTTCCGTCGCCTGGTAACTGAGGCGCATGCCCTGGCCCGTGATGGTCTGAAGATGCCTGCGGTGGAGACGCTTCGCTCGGCGATAGGCCTGTGGCGGGGGCGGTGCCTGGCTGGTGTACCCAGCGAAGTCCTGGCCGGTACGGCAGCGCAGTGGGACGAGAGGCGCCTGGACGCGGTGGAGACCTGCATGCGGCTGTCGCTGGAGCTGGGCCGTCACGAGGACCTGGTCGGCGAGCTGATGCAGCTTGTCGCCGGCCATCCGCTGCGTGAGCGGCTGCGGGGGCACCTCATGGTGGCGTTGTACCGTTCGGGCCGGCAGGCGGAGGCGCTGGATGCCTACCACCAGGGCCGCGCGATGCTCATCGAAGAACTGGGCCTGGACCCAGGGAGGGAACTACGCGACCTGGCACAGGCAATCCTGACCGACGACGCTGACCTGGCACTGGCCGAACCGGCTGAACCGGCCGAACCACGTTCTCTCCTGGCGACGCCGCTCTCTGAGGCGGTGGAAGAGCGTAGTGCCGATCCCGACCCGGTCGTCACCCCAAGGCAGCTTCCCGCCGACATCGGCGATCTCGTAGCCGACGACACGATCGTTTCCGCGGTCTGCGACGCCGTCACCGAGGGACAGGACATGGGGCAGCTGAACGTGGTCCTGGTGCTTGGCGGCCCTGGTGTCGGCAAAAGCACCTTGGCCAGGCACGTGGCGCACCGACTCGCCACCGAGTACTTCCCGGACGGACAGCTCTACTTCGACCTCCGCGGGCCCGGCGGACAACCGGTGGGTCCGGCCCAGGTGTTGGGGCGGTTCCTCCGAGCGATGGGCGTACCAGGCCAAGCCATACCCGATGCGCTCGACGAGCGCACGGAGATGTACCGCAGTCTTCTGGCCGATCGACGGATCCTGGTGTTGCTGGACGACGCGATGAGCGAGTCGCAGGTGATGCCCCTGCTACCCGGAACCGGCAGCAGCAGCGTGCTGGTCACCAGCCGCGGCCAGCTCACGGCGTTGCCGGGCACACGCCGGTTCGACTTGGAGGCGGTGAGCCAGGAACAGGCCGTCCAGCTCCTGGGGCGGATCATTGGAGAGCACCGTGTGGAGAGCGAGCGGGAGGCAGCGGGGGTCCTCACACGCTTGGTGGGCGGGCTGCCCCTCGCGCTGCGTATCATCGGCGCGCGCCTGGCCGCGCGCCCGCACTGGTCACTGACCTCCATGTGGCACCGGCTTGAGAACGAGCACCGCCGACTGGACGAGCTGGCACACGGCGAGCTGTCGATCCGGGCAAGTCTTTCGCTCAGCTACGACGGCCTGGCGACGGCCGACCGTCGCCTGTTGTGCCTGCTCAGCCTGGCCGAGGGGACGGAGATTCCGAGCTGGCTGGGTGCCGCCCTTGTCGACGACCGCACGCCGCACTCCACTGACCTGCTGGAACCGCTCATCGACATGCGGCTCCTCGACATCACCGCCATGGACCAGGGCGGGGAGTTCCGATGCGGACTGTCGCAGATCGTACGGATGTTCGCGCACGAACGGCTGCCCGCGGAGACTTCGGAGGCAGAACGCGCCGGAGCGGTGCGGCGTATGGTCGGTGGCTGGATGGCGCTCGCGGAGAGGGCGCACAAAGAGATCTACGGCGGTACGTACACCATCGTGGCGGGCTCGGGCGAGCGGTGGCATCCGCCGGAGGACCATGTCCAGCGGTGCCTCCGCGACCCGCTCGGGTGGCTGGAGCGCGAGCAGACCAACCTGTTGAACGCGGTCGAGTTGGCGGCCCGGTCCGGGCTGGACGAGTTGTGCTGGGAGCTGGCCACGACTCTGGTGACGCTCTTCGAGGCCCGTGGCTATCCAGAGCTCTGGGAGCGCACACATCAGGTAGCGCTGACCGCGGTACAGGAGGCCGGCAACGAACGGGGCCAGGCGGCGGTACTCGGCTCGTTGGGGACCCTGCACCTGTACCGGGGTGAGTATGAGGCAGCAGGCCCTTACCTCAGCACCGCTTTGGAGATCTTCGAGCGGGTTGGTGAGGTGCGTGGTCAGGCGCTGTGCCTGCGTGACATGGCGCGCATCGAGCGGCACCGCGGTGACGACGATCGGGCACTGACCCTCTACGAGAGCGCCGAGCGCAACTTCGTGCGGGCGCAGGACGTCATTGGCCGGGCGTACGTGCTTGGCGAGATGGCACACATCACGATGCGGCGAGCGGATTTCGCGCTAACCCGTTCGTATCTCGACGAGGCTCTCGGGATCTGCCGGTCAGCGGGCTTCGACCGGGGCCAAGCCCTCGCACTGCGGCGGCTGGGCCAGATGCTGATGTACCAGCAGCGGTACGAGGCGGCGGAGCGGACCCTGCTCGAGGTCCTCGCCATGGTCGGGGCGAGCGGCGACCTGGTCGGAGAGGGGTACGTGCTGCACGACCTCGGCCGGGTCAATGCCCACCTGCGTCGCGTGGAACAGGCCGTCCAGTACTACTCGCGATCGGCCAGGATTCGGGAGCGGATCCTGGACCACAGCGGGGCCGCTGCCGTACGGGCCGACATCGTTGCCATCCTGGGCAGCCCGATGACGTCGGTCGGCTGATACCAGGAGGCATGCTGGTCCGTCACGTCCACGGCGTGTTGCCGGCCGGTGTTTCGTCGGCCAGCGTCACGGCGACCGGGCCCTGCTTCACGCCGTGCTGATTTCCTACAGCGCCCAGGAACAGCACGACGACGGCCCCCGGGGCAGCCGGTAACTTCTTGATGGCCATCTCAGTTCTCCTCTCCTTGCAACCCGTTTCCGCAATCCGTCCGTGTGTGTTGCTGAAACCAGCGTGAACCAGGTGCCCATCGCGGCCGCATGCTCGCGCTATCACCGCCCTATCCCAGGCCGGTCCCCGCCGTGGATGCGCCGTGATGCCGGGCCGATAGGGCGACAACGGAGATTGGGTCCTGCCGACCTCGGCGCCCCTTCAGGGGACGGCCCTCAAGGAGTAGTCCAATGACCGTAGCGACCCGGGACGCGGTGACGCCCGCCGCGTTCGGCGTCCCGGAAACCGAATCGCAGCGCAGCACAAGGTCCCCGGCGACAGCAGCGGTAGACCTTGTCAGGGAGTTCCCACGGAAGAGGAAGGAACTGGTGCGTGCGCGCCTGGGCCTCTCCTTGACCGTGGCTCAGGGGAAGGTGCACGGCCGATGACGATGGACGCGGAGTTCTACTCCCGGGTGGCCGAGCGGTTCGGCGGATACTTCAGCGATGCGCGGAGCACCGACGTATTCGCCGACGGCCGACCGGACGCCGTCTTCGATGAACTGGCGACTGCACTGGGAGCGCCACACGCCCGACTGCTGGATGCCGGCTGCGCCGACGGGCGTAGTCTGCTGCGCATCTCTCGTGCGTACGGCTCCGCAACCGGGATAGATCTGTCGCCGCCGATGCTGGAATGCGCCGAGCGGTATCGAGCGGAGGCAGGTCTGTCGCATGTCACGTTTGAGCTGTGCGACGCCGCCCACACAGGGCTGCCCGATGGGTACGCCGATGTGGTCACTTCCCGCCGCGGTCCGCTGATCGCCCGCGAGTTCGAGCGGGTCCTGCGCCCCGGTGGGGTCGTGGTGTACATGGGGATCGGAGAGCAGGACGCGCGCGAGCTGAAGGAAACGTTCGGTCGCGGCCAGAACTTCGACAGCTGGAACGGCAGGCCCTTGTCGGAGGAGATTGCTCAAGAACTGTCCGATGCAGGCTTCGTTGTGACAAGAAACCAGGCTTTCCGGTTCGAGGAGTTCTACCACTCGGCGGGTGATCTGGACACGTTTCTGCACCAAGTGCCGATCGTCGACAACTACGACCCGGCGGCGGACAAGGAGGCATTCGATCGATATGTCGCCGCGGTGACCGTCGATCAGGGCGTCCGGCTGAGTCGGCATTGGTTCATAGTGCAGGCGCAGAAGCCGACGGCCGTCGAGCCGTCCCACTCATAGGAAACGGTGCGCCATGGAGCAGGATCTCGTAGTCAACGAAATCTTCGGTCCGACCGTGCAGGGCGAGGGTCGGTCCCTGGGACGCAGGTGCGCGTTCCTGCGACTCGGCGGGTGCAACCTGTCGTGCTCGTGGTGCGATACGCCATACACGTGGGACTGGACCGGAGCCGGTGAGAGCGGGGTCGCCCACGATCCGCGTAAGGAGCTGCACCGCCGCCCGGTCGAAGATGTCGTCGCAGAATTGCTCGGACTCGACACCGAGCTGATCGTGATCTCCGGCGGTGAGCCCCTGGGTCAGCAAGAGCGACTGATTCCTCTGGTGGCAGCATTGACCGGACGCGGTAAGGAGATCGAGATCGAGACCAACGGGACGCACGCCGCGCACCCCGAACTCATCGCCGCCGGCGTCAGGTTCAACGTCTCGCCGAAGCTGTCGCACTCGGGCGACGCCCTGCAGCGCAGGATCGTCCCTGCCGCACTCACCAGTCTTTCGGCACTGCCGGGAAGCACGTTCAAGTTCGTCTGCCGGAACACCCGCGATCTCGACGAAGTGGCCCAGTTGGTTGCCACCTTCGACCTGCCCTCGGTATGGATCATGCCGATCGGGCGTACCGCCGACGATGTCACAAAACACATGGGCGAGTTGGCCGACGCGGTGGTAAAGCGCGGCTGGAACCTGACGACGAGACTGCACACCTTGGTGTGGGACGACAAACGCGGCGTGTAGGCAACAGCACACGCAAAGGAGAAGGGAACTCGGATCGATGGCATTTCGAATCACGAAGAAATTTGAATTCTCGGCCAGTCATCGGCTTGTCGGCCTAGCTTCTGGGCATCAGTGTGCCCGAATGCACGGGCACAACTATGTGATCGAGTTGGAGCTTGGAGCCGATGATGCGGATCTGTTGCCCGTGGGCTTCGTTCGAGACTACGGAGATTTGTCCGAATTCAAGGCCTGGCTGGACGATCATCTTGATCACCGGCATCTGAACGATGTGATGGACGAAAATCCGACGGCTGAGAATATGGCAGCCTGGATCTACCAGACATGGTCGATGAAGTTTCCCGAGTTGACCTGCGTGCGTATCTCAGAAACTCCCAAGACTTGGGCCGAGTACCGACCGTGAGGTCAGTAACACCGAAGCCCGGACGAAAGGTGACCGCATGTCGGTGACAAAATTGGACCTCGATGGTGACACGTCAGCGTCGAGGACGGCCGACGACCCACTGGTCGAGCTCGCCCGCCAACTGTTGGAGGAGATCGGCGAGGACCCGAATCGCGACGGACTGCGCGACACACCGGCGCGGTTCGCTCGCTGGTGGCGAGAGTTCATCAACTACGACCCGGGTTCGCTGGGCACGCTTTTCGAGTCCATCGGCACGAGCCAGCTCGTAGTCGTTTCGGACATTCAGGTCTGGTCGCTGTGCGAGCACCACCTCCTGCCGTTCAACTGCTCCGTGACGATCGCGTACCGCCCGACGGGGCAACTGCTCGGTCTGTCGAAGTTTGCCAGGGTCGCCCATCAGTACGCGCACAGGCTGCAGGTCCAGGAGCGCCTCGTGGACCAGATCGCGCTCGAGATCAGCACCCTGAGCGGCACCCCGGACGTCGCGGTCATAGCGAAGGGCGAGCACCTTTGCATGTCGATGCGCGGCATCAAGGCTGCCGCGCAGATGACATCGACCGCCTATCGCGGAGAGTTCGGCACGGACTCCGGGCTCCGGGGCGAGCTGTTCGACTTGCTGCGGGCGTGAGCCATTCGTCTCCGAATGCGAAAGCAGTGAGCGATCCGGGTGGTGCGGTGACGGGATCGCACGGCTAGGGAGCGCCTGGGCGCCGGCCGCTGGTCGCGACGCTGCTCCGCGCGGTCGCGCGATTGCACCGACCGTGCGTCAGCGCGATCCAGAGTCGCGGATCCGGTCCGGTCGACATGAAAGGACAACGATGGACGTAAATGATTCTTCGACGCCTGCGGAAGCCGTTCGGCTGCTCCCCGTACTGGACGCCGACCGGCTGGTGGCCGACCTCATGACTGCGCGCGGCCACCTGTGGGATGAGCAGAGCTCGTACACCAACGGGCGAGTGTCCCGGTGGGCCGAACAGGACTGGCGCTGCCTCGCGGTGCGCAGCCCCGGTGGTGACAAGACACGCACCGACGCAGGCGGCCCCGGCGGTGAGGAGTTCGCCGACACCGAGTGGCTGGACCACATGCCGTACGTGCGGGAGGTCCTGCGCTCGATTCCCGGGCCCCTCTACGCAGCCCGATTCATGGATCTTGGACCCGGAGTCCTCGGATACCGCCATTCCGATCCCAAGTTCGCCCCGGACTGGGGTATGGCCCGGCTGCACATCCCGGTCATCACTCACGAGGACGCCCAGCTGGACCTTGACGGAGAGATCTATCACTGGCAGCCCGGAGAGTTCTGGTTCGGCGACTTCAGCCGCAAGCACCAGATCCAGAACCTCGGTCCCGAGCATCGGGTTCATCTCGTCGTGGACGTGCTCGTCACACCGGAGCTGGCACAGCTGTTCCCGGCCGACTGGGCCGACTACTTCAATGGCTCGGATGTGCTCTACAACCGCCCGGCCGTGGCCACGACCGACCGGGAGCGGGAAGCCGCGCGGTGTTCGTTCGACGCGCCGGCGCATTTGCTGGAGACAGAGGTGTTCGGGTCGTTCACCGGCCCGCAGCCGCAGGCCACCTTCAGCATCGTCGACTCCGGCACGGGCCTTGCCCTTCGGTCTCCCCAGGGCCATCTCTTCCCGCTGGTGGCCCTCGGCGGCCACGAGTACCGCCTGGTCGGATGGAGCGAGGAGCGAACCGTCACCACGAGGCTGGACGGTCCACGGCCCGAAGTCGAACTGACCTACCGCAAGGGCCACCGATCGACCGGGCTGGTCGTCCCGGCCAGGCCGGCGCCGTGACGGACGCCCGCACGTCCGCCGCTGTTTCGTTGCAAGGAAGGCGACGCATGCCGAAGACTGTCGCAATCGTGTCCGGCGGCCTGGACTCGGTCACCATGGCCTACCACCTCCAGGCGCAAGGGCACACACTCCACCTGCTGTCCGTGAACTACGGCCAGCGTCATCTGGTCGAGCACGAGTTCGCAGAGAAGGCGGCTCGATCACTCGGCGTGCCGCACGACGTCGTCGATCTCAGCCCCGTCGGCAAGCTCCTGAGCGGTTCATCGCTCACCGACCCGAGTGTCGACGTGCCGGATCACAACAGTGGGTCGTCCGGCGAGAGCCCGAACGTCGTACCCAACCGCAATGCCCTTCTGCTGTCCGTCGCCTTCGCGGTAGCCGTCGCCGAGAAGGCGGAAGCGGTGGCCGTCGGGGTGGTCGACGATCTGCAGGCCGCGCCCGACAGCAACGCCGCGTTCATCGATGCCTTCCTCGCCATGGAGCGGATCGCGACCCGCGGATACGCGCATCCCGACCTGACCCTGACAGCGCCGCTGGTCAGGCTGCGCAAGAGCGACGTGGTGTCGCTCGGTGAGGAACTCGGCGTCCCCTGGACCGAGACCTGGAGCTGCTTCCGTGGCGACGCCTTGCAGTGCGGACGATGTGCCGCCTGCAGGGAGCGGCAAGAAGCCTTCCGGGAAGCCGGCGTCACCGACCCGACGAACTACCAGACCAGCGATTCGGAGGAGCTGCGATGACCGACACCTTTCCCGTGCTCGACCTCCGTGACGCCGCCGGTTCGGAAGGGACCCGGGCAGAGTTCCTGGACCGGTTGCGCAAGGCCATCCACGAGGTCGGCTTCTTCCAGCTCGTCGGCCACGGCATCGAGGACGCCGACGACATGCTCGACCTCAGCCGCCGGTTCTTCGCCCTGCCCGAAGCCGATCGGCTCGCACTGAACATCCTCGACTCGCCGCTGTTCCGCGGCTATTCCGAACTCGGCCGCGAACACACCAAGGGCATCCCCGACCAGCGCCAGCAGCTGGACATCGGACCGGAGCAGCCCGCCAGGACGTCCGCGCCGGGCGATCCTGCCTACCGGTGCCTGATCGGCCCGAACGAGTGGCCCGAGGCGATGCCCGAGCTGCGCCCGGCCATCGAGTCATGGATCGCCCGGCTGACCGATCTGTCACATCGACTGCTACGGCTGATGCTCGAGTCGCTCGACGCCCCCGCCGGGTTCCTGGACGACGTGGTCGACCCGGATCCGCAGATCCACCTCAAACTCCTGCACTACCCCGGTCCCGAGCAGGCTGGCGAGGACGCGGGAGAGGGACAGGGGACCGGCATCCACAACGACCTCGGGCTGCTCACCCTGCTCGTCCAGGACGGCAACGGCGGCCTCCAGGTCGCGGTCGAGGACGACCAGTTCGCCGACGTGCCGGTGATCCCGGGGGCGTTCGTGGTCAACCTGGGAGAGCTGCTGGAGGTGGCGACGAGGGGCTACGTGCGTGCCACTCTCCACCGGGTGGTCCGGCCCGCCCCGGGCGTCGACCGCTACTCCATTCCCTTCTTCTACAACCCCCGGCTGGACGCCACGATGCAGCCGCTGCCCAGCCCCTATGTCGAGGGCGCCGACGGAGTCATCGACGTCGCCGACAACCCGTTGTTCGCCCTCTACGGCGACAACGTCATGAAGGGGCTGATCCGCTCCTTCCCCGACATCGTTGCCCGGCACCACCCGACCCTGGCCCCGGCAGCCGGGTCCAGGAGTTCCTGACATCGGGCGGCCGAGCACATCCTCACCGCCCGGCCCGAGTCGTCGGGCCGGGCGGTGGCGTCGCGGACCGGTCTGACGGGGACCGAACGAACATGAGACAGGGCGAATTTGATGAGAATCAACCTTCTCGGGCCGCTCCAGGCCTACGGGGACGATCCCCGCGTCGACATGGCGCCGGCCGCCCAGAAAGTACGTCAGACACTGGCGATGCTCGTGCTGAACCTGGGCCGGGTGGTGCCCTTCGAGCAGCTCATGGACGAGCTGTGGAACGACAACCCGCCGGCCAGCGCGCACACCGCACTGCAGACGTATGTGTACCAGATCAGGAAGCGGTTCTCCCTCGGTAATCCGAGGAGCGGCGGCGCGGTACGGGCGGCCGGGCCGCTGCTGGGCACGGTCGACGGCGGCTACCAGCTGTCGCTGCCCGCCGACCACGTGGACGTCTTCCGGTGCGAGCCGTTGCTCGCCCGTGCCCGGGCGGAGTTCCGGGACGAGGACTTCGCCCGGGCCCGTGACACGGCCGCCGCGGCGCTGCAGCTGTGGCGGGACGATGCCCTTGTGGATGTACGCAAGGGTCCCACGTTGAAGGCCGAGTCGGTTCGCCTGAAGGAGCTGCGTACCAGCGCACACCACCTGCGGATCGAATCCGACCTGCACCTCGGCCGGCACCACGAGGTGCTCGGCGAACTCACCTCGATGGCCGGGCGGGAACCGACGGACGAGCGGGCCCAGGGCAATCTGATGACGGCTCTCTACCGCATGGACCGGCGGGCGGAAGCCCTCCAGGTCTACCGGCGGGCACGCGAGCGGATCGCCACCGAGCTGGGTCTCGACCCTTCACCCCAACTCCAGGCACTGCACACGGCGGTGCTCACGTCGGACGAGGCGCTGCTGCGTCCCGCCGGGCGGCTTACGGCCGTGGCCGCCGTCACCCGGGCGCCCTGCCATCTGCCCGCCCCGCGCGAGCGGCTGACCGGACGCGCCGGCCAACTGGCGCGCCTCACCGCAGCGCTGGCCGGCCGGGCGCGGGAGGACCGGCCGCTCGTGATAGTCGGGGGCGCCCCCGGCACGGGGAAGAGCGAGCTGTGCCTGCACGCCGCGCATCAGGTGAGCGGTCACTACCCGGACGGACGGCTCTACGCCCGTCTCCGTGACGCCGCCGGCCGGCAGGTGCGGCCCGCCGAGATCCTCCGCTCGTTCCTGCGTGGACTCGGCGCGACGGAGGAGCAGTTGCGACTGGGCACGACCGACCTGAGCCTGCTGTTCCGTACCTGGACCGCCGACCTGCGCGTCCTGGTGGTGCTCGACGACGTGTGCGACGTACGGGACTTGACGCCGCTGCTGCCGTCCGGCGCCGGCTGCGGCGTGGTGATCGGCAGCCGACGGCGGCTGTTCGTGTCCTCGTCGGCGGTCCACGTCGAACTGGCCGCACTGCCCTTCGACGACTGTCTGCACCTGCTGGCATCCGCCGTGCCGAGACACCCGATCACCCTGGACCCGGAGGGGCTGCGACGGCTGGCCGGGTTGTGCCGGGGGCTGCCGGGCGCGCTCTTCGCGGTCGCTTCGCAGTTGCGCCGCCGCCCGCACTGGACGGCCCGGCAGGCCACTGCCTGGGTCCTCGCGTCCGGGGGCGCCGACAGCGATCCGCTGGGCGTGCGGGCCGGGTTCGACCGGACGCTCGCGACGCTGCCCGCCGAGTCGCGGTCCCTGGCGTCCGCGCTGTTGTCTCCCGGCGTCCCCGATCCGCTCACGCCGGCGCTTGCCGCCGCGGCCCTGGGGATCAGCGACCAGCGGGCCGAGGACCTGCTGGAGGAGTTGGCGGAGAGCTACCTGCTGCGCGCGCGGCACCCGTGCGTGAATGGCCGGTTCTCGTACCAGTGGGAGCTTGGAATGCGCCCGCTCGCGACGCGGCGGAGCAGCGCGCAGGTCATGTGCTCCGCCTGACGGTCACGCTCCAGGACGACCTTGCCCGTCGTGCCGCGCGTCCCCAGCGCGTGGTGGGCGGCGAGGCCTCTCCCTGACCCGTGCCCCGCACGAGTTCAGTCCAGCAGCCAGTCGTCGGTGTTGATGCCACCCACCACGTATTTGTTGTGCTTGGCGACGAAATCCGCCGATTGGGTCCGGTTGTACTCGCGCACAGCACTGTCTCGCGCCTCCAAGGGCCGGTCCACGCCGACGAACACGCTGTAGAGCGGGGTGGGCTGGGCTCCTCGGCGCAGCTTGGCCTCATACGTGTTGATGCCCAGGTGGATGCTGCCGACGCTGCGGCCCACACCGGCATCAATCTGGTGGTAGAACATCAAGTTGTAGTAGTCGTCGGCGTTAGGCACCGAGTAGTCGAACCCGGCGGCTCGGGCGTACAGCACGTCGTGCTGCCGGTAGCGCAGCAGAAAACCGACAGCCTTACCGTTCTCCTTACAGAGCAGCACCGAGCTTTCGTCGCCGAGGAAACGGCTCTGCCGATCGAAGATGGTCACCGCGCGCTCCTCGTCGTGCGCGGCGTGCCCGTACTTCTGCATGAGCGCGCTGTTCAGCGGGGCGATCTCCTTGACCACCTCTCGCAGCGGCAGCTCGGTCACGACTCGCCCACTCTCCCGGAACCTGCGCAGCTCGCGGCGAACGCGCTGCCGCCGGCCCGCGGGCAGCCAGGCGACGTACTCGTCGAAGTCCGCCCACAGGCCGATTGGCATCCTGGTCTCAACGTTGTGCAAGAGCAGTACCGCTCCGTCCGAGGCGTGAGCCGTCGCCAACTCGCGTGCGGTCTCCAGCGGTAGGTAGCAGTAGGCCAGCACGCTCGAATCCGCTTGCTCGGCCAACCGCAACGCCTCCGCGGTGAGCTGGCTGAGGGCCGACTCCCGCTGCTCGGCTGAGGCATTTACGTGCCCAGGCACCTGTCCGCGAAACTCCGACCAGCCCGCCGCGATGGATAGCGGCCTCGTGTTCAGATGGGCTGCTCGCTCGTCACTGATCACCTCGCCCAGCACGTCCCCAGGGGAGTAGAGGTCGTGCGGTGCGTTGGTGAAGCTGTACACCTCCAGACCCGCGACCGGGGTGCCCTCGCTGTCGCGTGCCAGCAGGTAGCGGACATAGGCCTCGGGTGGGAGTGCCTCTTCGCGCACTCCCGCGAATCCGCTGGTGGAATAGATGTTGGAACCGACCGTGAGCGTGTCCCAGTCAACGGCAGGCAACTCCGCGAAGGAGTCATAGGCCGAGACAGACATGGAAATCTCCTGTGGCGAGGGGGATGGGGCGGGCGGCGAGTGCGGGTACGGATCGCTGGGCGCCGGCGCTGGTCAGTAACTTCAGATCGCTGTTCGTGGCCGACAGCAGGACGCCCTGACCTCGCACGACGAGCGGCTCAGCTCCCGGGCGGGGGGCGTCACTGATCGGCAACGATAGGAGGGGCGTCTCAAGCGCGATTCAAGCCGGCTTACCGCGACGGCAGTCGGCCTCAGCAGTACGGCTCCCACTGCTTGTACTCCAGAGCGTCGGAAACCGCGGATGAAGACTCGCGCAGACGGGCGAGCAGGGCGCGGTTGTGCTCGCGGATCTCCTCGTCATACCCGGCCAGCGGGCTGTCCTCGGACAGGTCCAGCAGCCACAGCGGCCGGAGCCTCGCGCCGCGCAGTGCCTTTCCTTCCGCGGTCTCAGTGCCCGCGTGAATCCGGCGCACTCCCGGGAGCCGCGCCGCCATGTAGTAGGTGAGGTTGAAGTACTCGGCGGCCGAGGCGAGTCGGTCGTGGTCGAGGCCGAGCCCCCGCAGGTACAGGGTGTCGCCACAACGGTAGTACAGGCAGAAGCCGACGGGCGGTTCGCCGGGGCGCGAGCACAGCACCACTTGGGCGCGCGAACCGGCGAGTTCACCCTGCTTGCGGAAGGACTCGGCCATCGGGGCCACGTCGACCGTTCTGCCGTAGCGCAGCAATGAACGGGCCAGCAGCCGGGCGACGTCCTGCCAGGACTCGGTGAGCGTCCGGTGCTCCAGCTCGTATCCGGCCTTCTCGAACTTTCGTATCTCGCTTCGGATACGGCGGGCCCGGTGCGACGACAGCGATTCAAGCCAAGCCTGGAAGCCGGCGGGCGGGATCTCGATCCAGGCGTCGGTCTTCAGCGCGACCGGGACGGTCCGCACCCCCGCCGCGTGCAGCGTCCCCACGTCCTCGGTGGTCAAGTACATCGCCACGCGGGCGATCTTCGACTCCTCGTGCAGGGGTGAGCGCAGCGCGCGGACCGCGTCGAGCACCTCCGCGGCGGCCTCGGTCCGATCGGTCCCCTCGCCAGTCAGCAGATGCGCCAGGTAGCCGCGGCGCTGGCCGATGAGCAGGCCGCCCGGCTCGGGAGCCGGCAGGCCGCGCGCGACAAGCAGGTCGTGCCACCGCAGGTCTGGGGTGGGCTCGTCGGTCACCGCCGCCACGGGGATCGCGGCCCGGCCGCCGCCCGGGGTCTGCACGTGCAGACCCCCGGAGACCGCCCCGGACTCCAGTGCGCACACCCGCAGCCACAGCGCCGACGAGTAGAACCTGCCGTCGGCGAGCCGGTCCCACTCGGTGTCCCCGACCCCGCCGATGGCGTCGGCGAAAGTGTCCGTCGTGGCGGTCATGGCGCCTCCCATAGTCTCTGCCTGACCGTGGCCGCGCGTTCGCTGCGCGATCGGATGGTGAGTGTGCCGAACACCGGGCCGGGTCGCGCCCGCCGGCCATGGCCGTTACGTACGGACTCGCTGCGGGCACCCGACCGCATCACGTTCCCCATGGCTGCGGAACTGTTCTTCTTCCGGTGTTCGAGCATTCTAGTCTTAACACAGATATTCAGTGTCCACGGGGGCCGTTGGCCGACAATTGAGCCGCAATTGAGTCGCATCGGGGACCGGGGTGAAACAGTGAACCCTGCGGGCCGAAGGGCCCCGTCACCATCGAGCAGGGAGACTGCATGTCGGCGGAGCGGGTAGCAGCCCAGTACAACGAGGAGTCCCGCACGCCGGGCAGTGACTTGCGTACAGTCGCCCAGCGCATCAAGGACTTCCCCACGCTCGCATCCTGGCATGGCGAGTATTTGGCCAGACCCCTTTTCGTCGCCGAGCGCGAGATTCGCGAGTTCGCCGACGACCTGCAGCACCTCATCGCAATACTCTTTTCCTTGCCGGACCGGATGTTCGGCGGCGATCTGGAGGCATTCCGGTCGGTGCTCGGCATCAGCGACGACCGCTGGGAAGTGATACGGCGGTTCGGTGACCTACGGCCGCCCTACTATGGCCGGGCCGACATGTATCACGACGGCACCTCATTCAAACTGCTCGAAACCAATCTGGGGAGCGAGACCGGCGGCTGGGGCCTCGCGAGTGAGATGTCCCGGGCGACGATGGAGGTCGACGCCTTCGCCGACTTCGCGCGCCGGAACCGGCTCGGTTACGTGCATCCCGTTCGCGGCGTGGTGGAGGCGCTGCGCCGCTCCGGCGCCCGGGTGGCACCCGGGCGCGACCCGGTGGTGGCCCTGCTGGAATGGCGTGGCGGTCTGACGGACTACGGCGAACTCTGGCTCAACTTCCAGTCCGCACTGCGCTGGGCGGGCCTCGACATCCTGGTGGCCGAGGTCTCCGACGTGCACGAACGCGGCGGGGCCCTCTATCTCGGGGAAACGAAGATCGACGTGGTCTACCGCTCCTTCGTCCCGGACCAGATCGCCGAGGAACCCGACGGCTGGGACCTGGTCGTACCCCTGCTGCGTGCGCACCAGGCGGGCGGGACGCTGCTGTGGACCCCGCTCTCCAGCACCATGTTCGCCAACAAGGCCTGTATGGCGCTGCTTTCGGACCCGGCGCGGCGGCGCGACCTCGGCGAGGACGAGTGTCGGCTCATCGACCGGGTGCTGCCCTGGACTCGGCTGATCAACACTGACGCGCTCAAGACCGACCCCGACCTGGTCGACGAATGCCTGGTGCGGCGTGAGCAGTTGATCCTGAAGGTCAACGCACGCGGCGGCGGCGTCGGCGCCGTGGCGGGCTGGGAAACGGACGACGCCACTTGGCAGCGCGCTCTGGAGAACTCCGCCATCGAAGGATGTGTCGTACAACAGCGAGTGATTCCCCGGCCTGAGCTTGTGGTGGACCCGGTATCCGGAGAAACCGAGGAATGGCATGCGGTCTATGGCATGTTCTACACCCCGCGTGGTTGTGCAGGAGCAGACGCCAGGGTCGTGCCGGCCGGTTCGGGCGGCATCATCACCGGCAGGTCTCATGCCAAGGCGCGCGCCGCAACCGTCTTCCACCAGAGCGAGCTGCCCGCCTGGGGCGAAGTGCCTGCCATGGGCGAATTGCCGGCGGGCGCGGCGAAGTAATGGGAAGCCATGATGCCGCAGCATTCCTCGGCGCCTTCGGCGTGGCGGCGGATTCAGACGGCCTGGGGTCTGCCGGACCTCGCGGAAAAAGGCCGATTCGTCACGGCCAATCTGATCGACAGCCTGGGAAACGGGTTGGTGATGGCGTTCACCGTCGTCTTCTTCGTGAGGACGACGTCGCTGTCACTGGTCGCCGTCGGCGCCGCGCTGACCGTCGGCCAACTGCTCGCCCTGCCCGTTCCGCCCTTTATCGGGCCCCTGGTGGACAAATACGGTCCGCGCACCGTGGTCGCTGCGGGTAACTGGGTTTCGGTTGTCGGATTCATCGGTTTCCTGTTCTCGCACGCGGCCTGGCAGATCGTGCTGTGGCAGTTCGTGGTGCAACTGGGTGCCACCGCCTTCTGGATGGGCAACAGTCCGCTCATCGTGCTGGTCGCCCGGGACGCCGAGCGGGCTCGCTGGTTCGGCTTCGTCCGTGCCCTGCGCAACGTCGGCATCGGTTTCGGCGGCGCCGCGTCCGCGGTGGCCCTGAGCATCGGAACCGTCGCCGGGTTGCGGGCGGTCATGGTGATCAACGTGGTCACCTTCGCCGTCGCGGGCTGGCTCGTGATCACCTTCCGGGTCACGGACACGAGCGAGGCGGCCGACGCCGGGCCGGCGGAGCAGAAGCTCGCTGAGCCGGAGCAGGCTGCGGGCGAACCCACCGGACAGCCCTCCTCAGGCGGCTATCGCACCGTGCTGAAGGACACGCGGTATCTGCGGCTGGTCGCGACGAACATCTCCTTCGCCTTCGCCTCCACGGTGATCACGGTGCTGCTCGCCGTCTACGCGGCGGACAACCTCGCTGTCGGCTCCTGGATCGTCGGCGTGCTCGTCGTGCTGAACACGGCCATGGTCGCGCTGCTCCAGACGCTCGCCAGCCGGTGGATCGAGGCCCGCAGGCCGGTGACGGTGCTGGTGTTGGCCCTGCTGTTCAACGCTGCGGCGTTCGTCGTCTTCGGTACGCTCCTCGTGCTGCCCGGCTGGGCGGTGATCGCCGGGCTGCTGATCGCGATGGTGCTCTACACCGTGGCCGAGATCCTAGGCTCGCCGCCGACGAGCGAGCTGAGCGTGGTGATGGCGCCCGAGCATCTGCGGGGCCGCTATCTGGGCGTGTACCAGATGTCCTGGTCGGTCGGCGGTGCCCTCGCCCCGGCGCTGCTCACAGCGCTGTTGGAGGGCGGTGCGGCGCTGCCCTGGGTGTTCCTCGCCGCGATCAGCATGCTGTCCGTACCGCTCGTGCTCGGGCTCGACCGGCAGGCCGCGGCCACGAGCGAGGCCGCACCGGCCGGGGACGTCGCCCCCGTGGAGCAGCTCGACGGCGACGCTGTCGGCTGAGCCTGCCCGTCGAGCGTGCACCGCGCTCGATGCCGACCGCGGCGGCCCACAGCAAACGTTGCCCTGATCAGGGAGGCGAACACACGACCAGTTGGGCACTGCTAGAGATCTTCAATGGCTGGGGCTACGGTGGTTGGAGGTCGAGTCCGGTCTTGGCGGCTGACGTGCGTGTTCAAGTTGTCCCAGACCAGCACGATCGGCCCGCCGAGCGGCTGGTGCGGCACCCAGCGGGCGGGCGTAGTCGGTCTCGGTGAAGCCCTTGCGACGGCCCTTTGCGGGACCGCGGTCCAGGTGGATGCGGTAGATCAGCCGCAGCCGATGGCCGGACCTGGTGCAGATCAGCGCCGCCATGGACACTCGTTTGGTGCCCTGGGCGGTGACCTTCACGATTGGGGTGTGGCCACGGCGGCCCCGGTTGCGGCCCTTGGGCGGCCTGAGACACTGGCCGGATTCGTCCTCGAAGCATACCCGGGCGCCCAGGTCCGCCGCCCCCCCTTTTATGACGGGCCACTGCTCGTCCTTCCAGGCGGCGATCTTCGCCTCGTCCCGCTCGGTGGCCCTGCGCGAGAGCACCTGCACACTCCAGCCGATGCGGTGCAGCAGCAGGTCCAGCCCGGCCAGGGTGTACCCCACGCTGAACCGGCGGCGCACGACCTCAGTGACCCTGGCCGGCGTCCAGCACTGGTCGGACCAGCCCGCAGCAGCCGGGCCGGCATCCAACACGGCTTCCAGGTGACGGAGTTGTTCCGCGTCGAGCTTGCGGCGGGCGCCGCCAGGGCCCTTGGAGACCAGAGCCTGCCGACCGCCCGAAGCCAACGTCCGCCGCCACCGGTTCGCCGACATCCGAGTCACCCTGAACCGGCGGGCCACCAACCGGTCACTTGCCCCGGCCTCGATCAGATCGGCGGCTGCGAGCCGGTCCTGCTCACCGATCAAGATCAGGGTGTCGATCGGTTATGTCGCACCATACGGTGCTCGTCCATGCCAGACCCGCTCCGCAGATCGCTCACGGCCTACCACCACCCGGTGGCACACCATCCCGTCACGTCCCGATGTAACCCGCACAGTTGAAGGTATCTAGTCCTTGGTGACTGTCGCCCTTTGCGCCTGTTCGAGCTTGTCGATCAGGCGGGCGAACTGCTCGGGATGACTGATGTGGGCGACATGTCGTGCGTCCTGGATCTCCACGAACTGCCCCTGCGGTAGCAGGTCGGCGAGTCGTCGAGCGACCTCGTGGTGATGGGGGACGGACAGGGAGCCGGCGGCGACAACGGTGGGCGTCTGGAAGTCCAGCGGGTCGAAGAACGGCACACTGACGGTCGGATCCGTCATCTCGGCCAGCAGCGAGGCTCCGTCGGCAGCGAGATCCGCCGGCTGCGCACGAGCGAGTACCAAGTGGCCTGTCCGGCCGAGGATTTCGGTAAGCATCGCGCGAGCCGCCTGCTCGGGTCCTCCCTCGACCGCGCTGCGGCTGACCGTTTCCTCCCAAGGGTCCGAGGCAGGCCACCACGGCAGCCACCGCACCGGAGGCTCGAACGCGACGACGCCCGCGGTCGACTCCGGCCTGCGGGCGGCGGCGGCCAACGCCACCAGCGCGCCATAGCTGTGGCCCACCACCACATGTGGTCGGTCCAGCTCTGCCAGGACTGCACAGAGATCGTCGACATGCGTTGCCATGGACACGTTCGAATCGCCCAGCGACCGTGAACGGCCCCACCCGCGCCGGTCGTAACCGACAACCGGACGCCCCGGGAGGTAGTCCACAACCCGCCGGAAGCCGATGCTGCGGTCCATCGAACCGTGCACGAACACCACCGGACCGGCCGCCGCAGTGACTGCGCCGCCAACCTTGCTGACGACAGGCCTGACCCGCAGCCCACTCGGTACCACGGCCGAAAACCCGCTCACCGCGCTTCCTTCCGCCGGCCCACCAACCGCACTACACCGGCCAGCGTGGGGTCTGCGAGCAGTTCATCCACTCGGATCTCCATGTCGTACCGCTCCTCGGCGGAAACCATGAACTCGGCGATGGCCAGCGAGTCTCCGCCCGCCGAGAAGAAGTCGGTGTCCAACTTGACGGCCGCCTGCGGCAGGCCCAGGCAGGACGAGAAGAGACGGGCAAGCTCCCAGGTGATGTCCGACGGCTCGTCGGTGCCCGGGGTGCGGTCTTCGGTGGGCTGAGAGACTGCGCCAGGGGACGCTGCGGCCGGCCTGCCCCCGCCCGGTTCGATCGCCTGGACGCGAGCCGGCTCCGGCGCGTCATGCCCCGCCTTGCCATTGCGGGTGATGGGCAGCCGGTCGGCGAGGGTGAACGTTGCGGGGATCATCCCGGTGTGCAGGTGCGCCGCGAGGTACGTACGTACATCGGCCTCACGCCAAGCACCAGGCGCTGAGGGCACGACGATGGCCGTCAGCCGACCGTCGCGTTCCGTGACGAGGCACATGCCCACCCCTGGCGCCCTTTCCAGAATGCGCTCCACTTCGTCCAACTCCACCCGCTGCCCTCGGATCTTGACCTGCCGGTCGCGACGGCCCACGTACTCCAGGACCCCGTCCGCGCGCCACACGCACACGTCACCGGTCCGGTACAGCAGTCGTCCCGGCTCGTCGGCGAACACGTCCGGTGCGAAGGAGTCGGCCATACGGTCCGGGCGGCCGAGGTATCGACCGACGCCCACCCCTCCGACGTACAGCTCGCCCGGGCAGCCGACGGGCAGCAGCCGCCGGTCGTCGTCGAGTACGTAGACGCGTTTTCCATGAACCGGCCGCCCGATCGGCGGGGCTTCGTCGTCCGAGCACTCGTGCCACGTGGACCAGATCGCGGCCTCCGCGGGTCCGTAGAGGTTGAGCAACCGGCGTCCCCGCGCACGCCACCGGCGCACCAGATCGCCGCGCAATCGCTCGCCGGCGAATGCGGCGATCCGCAGGTCGGGTAGCTCCTGACTGGGAATCACAGCCCACACCGAAGGGGTCATGATGGCGATGGTCACCCGCCGTTCGCGGAACAGGCGCGCCAGGGGCGGGCCCGGCATGAGCTCCGCACTGCTCGCCAGAACGAGGGTCGCTCCGCACAGCAGCGCCAGCACGATCTCGGATATGCAGCCGTCGAAGTTCAGGGACAGAAACTGCAACACCCTGTCCTGGGGATGCACCTGGAACACACGTCGCTGGGCAATGTGCAGGTTCGCCAGCGACTCATGGCTGTTGACGATGGCTTTCGGCTGCCCCGTGGTGCCGCTGGTGAACACGACGTAGGCGGTGTTGCCCGGCATGACACCTGTGATCGGCGGATCGGCTGCCGGAGTGGCCTTGTCCAACAGGGTGACATCCGCGGAGACATCAAGCCCTTCGATCCGGTCGGCGGTCATGTCATCGGTGAGGACCACCCGCACGTGTGCCTGCTCGAGCATCGTCTTCAGGCGTTCGGTGGGGCACGCGGAGTCCGCCAGCAGGAAGGCGCCGCCCGCCTTGGCAACGGCCAGTAGGGCCACGACGAGGTCCACGGATCGTCGCATGGTGACGGCGACGACAGACTCGGGTTCGACGCCGAGCGCGCGCAGGCGGTGTGCATTGCCGTTTGCGAGCGCGTCGATCGTGGCGTACGAGTAGGGCACGCCTTGGTCTTCGACCGCCGTGGCGTCCGGTGTCAGACGGGCTCGTTCCTGGAACAGCACATGCCAGCAGACCAAGGCGGGGGTTCCGACCAGGGCGCTGGTCTCGTTCCATTCCGTGACCAGCTGGTGCCGTTCGAGGTCGGTGAGCGTCCTCGGCTCCCGCGGGACATCCTGCGTGTTGGCCGGCGGGTCGATGCTGGGCGCGTTTTCCCTGGGGCCGCGCTGAACAGTCATCCCGGCGTGGGCCCGGGACCGCGTGTTGCCATGCCGCCCCCATTGGACGGTGTCTGACGACCCGTCGAGTGGTGTGAACTCCTGGTACTGCTCGATGAAGCCCTGAATCGCCCATCCGGCCAGCCGTTCCGCGAAGGGCGCGCCGAGGCAGTAGTGCGCTCCCGCTCCGAAGCCCAGGTGACGCCCCTCACTGCGGCCTATGTCGAAGACGAGCGGTTCCGTGAACTTCCGCGGGTCGAGGTTGGCAGCGCCGAGAAGCACGATGACACTCGCTCCGGCCTTGAGCCGCACTCCGCCGACCTCGACATCGCGCACCACATGGCGCCCCACGTACTGACTCGATCCGTCGATGCGCATCAGCTCGTCCACCGCGGACTCGATGAGGGACGGCTCGGCGCGCAGTCGCTTGAGCTGCTCAGGTTGCTCGGCGAGCAGCAGTATTCCGGTGGATACCAGGTGAGTGAGGGTCTGATAGCCGCCGGCGATCAGAACCATGGCGTTGGCCGCGACCAACTGCAGTAGTTCCTCCGGCGGTTCTCCAGAGGAATCCGAGCGAGGGCCGAAGTCGCCCTGCAGGCCGGTCGCGAGCGCGGAGAGGAGGTCGTCACCAGGCTCCGCCACACGCTCGGCCGTCAGCCGGCGGAGCCCGGCGAGTGCCTCGTCGATAACCGGAACGATCTCGATGTCCGTCCGGCTGGGAAAGGTGGACACACTGCTCAGCAGCCGCTCGTAGGCATCCGCCCACCGGGTCAGTTCCTCGCCCCGGCCGTCCATGCCCAGCAGATACGTCATCAGGTGGGTCGGCAACTGCTCGGCGAAGTCCGCCACAACGTCGATGGTCCCGTGGTCGGGCAGCGAGCGCAGCAACTCGGCGACGATGTCCCGCATTGCCGGATCGTGCCGCCGCACGCTCGCCCGGGTGAACTGCCCGCGCAGCGCGTTCCGGATTCTGGTGTGCTCGGGAGGATCGCTGAACAGGAACTGTGCCGAAAGCATTTCTGCGGTCGGCAGGAAATGTTCCATGCCACGCTGCTGCAGATCTCCGGGGGCGTGATGACGGGCAGAGGAGAAGACCCGGCCGTTGGAAAGGATCTCGGCCGCTTCGGAATAGCCGGAGCAGACCCAGACGCCTCCTACTTCGTCGTAGAAGATCGGCGGGAGCTCCGCAATTGCGTTCCAGTACACCTGTGGATCGGCAATGACGTCAGCACGCTGAAGGTTGTGGATGCCGTGTCGCACACGGTCGTAGCCAGAAACGGGTGCGGGACTCCTGGAAACCACTGTCTTTCCCAGTTCCTCTTCGCCGGGGGTCATGTTGAACGTCCCTCGCTGGTGTCTCATGATCTGGTTTGTGTCGCCTGGAGCCCTTTGAGTCGCTGGGCAGAGGAATTGGGCCTGTCGCACTCGTCGAGTCCGGGTCCGCAGGGTGCCGGTGCTCGACCAGGACGACGCTTGCGCTGTCGGCGCTGCTCATCGCCGTGTGTCCGCCTCCAGGGCCTCGGCGAGGCCCGCGACGGTGGGGTTTTTGAAGACCAGGACCGGCGGGACCCGGCGCCCGAGTCGCTCGCCGAGCCGGCCCGCGACCGTGGTGATGGTCAACGAGGTGCCGCCGACGTCGAAGAAGTCGTCCTGTGGCCCGAAGTCATCCTCGACGCCCAGGCACTCCCGCCACACTTCGGCGACGAGGAGCTGCTGCTCGGTGACGGCCCGGCGGGTGGCGGGGGCCGGGGCGGGCACCGGGCGTGGGTCGGGCAGTGCGTCCCGGTCGACCTTGCCGTTCGGGGTGAGGGGGATCTCGCCGATCAGGGTGTAGCTCTGCGGCAGCATGTACGGCGGCAGTTGCTCCGCCAGGTGGGCGCGCAGTTCCGCCGGGTCCGGGGCGGGTCGGTCGGGGTGCTCGGGAATCAGGTAGGCCGCCAGCTGGTCCACACCTGCGCGGGTGCGGCGCACGGCCACCACGCAGTCGGCCAAGGTGGGGTGACTCTGCAGTGCGGACTCGATCTCGCCGAGCTCGATGCGGAAGCCGCGCACCTTGACCTGGTGGTCGTTGCGGCCGAGGAAGACCAGATTTCCGTCGGGCAGCAGCCGGACCACGTCGCCCGTGGCGTACATACGGGCGCCGGGCTCCGCGGCGTACGGGTCGGGCAGGTACGCCGAGGCCGTGCGGGCAGGCCTGCCGAGATAGCCGCGGCCGACCGCGCTGCCGCCGACGTACAGCTCGCCGCGACAGCCCGGGGCGACCGGGCGCAGCCGCGGGTCCAGCACGTAGAGGTGCGCGTTGTCGGTCGCCCGGCCGAAGGGGACGCTCGGGAGATGGCTGTGCCGGTCGAGCAACTCCTCGGTGATCGGGCAGAACGCCGAGGTGACGGTCGCTTCGGTGGGCCCGTACTCGTTGAAGACCTGGCATTCCGGCGCCGTGGAGGACAGGATGCGGCGGGCCACATCGTGCGGCACGGCCTCGGCGCCGGTGAACACCAGGCGTACGGAGGCGAGTCGGGGAGCGGGATCCGTACCGGACTCCAGCAGGATCCGCATCTGCGAGGGCGTCGCGTTGAGCGTGGTGATGCCGCGCTCGGTGACCTCTCGCAGGAACTCCTCGGGGTCGTAGGCGGCGGTGGGGCTCGCCAGGTGGAGTTCGGCGCCGGACACCAGGCACTGGAAGATCTCCCAGACCGAGTTGTCGAACGCCACCGAGTGGTTGAGCAGGGCCCGGTCCCGCCCGGTGAGCCGGCAAAGCCGCTGGTTCCACTCCAGGAACCCGGTGATGTTGGCGTGGGTGATCGCGACGCCCTTGGGGTTGCCGGTCGAGCCGGACGTGTAGATCACGTAGGCGAGGTGGTGCGGTTGTGCCTCCTCGGCCGGCCCGGGGTCCGCCCCGGGTTGCTGGTCCACCGCCACGAGCCGCACGCCGTTGCCGAACAGGGCCGAGGCGGGGTGCCCCGGGTCCGCGACGACCAGGCCTACGCCCGAGTCGGCCAGCAGGTACTGCAGCCGGTCCGTCGGGTAGCCGGGGTCGAGCGGGACGTAGGCGCCGCCCGCCTTCAGCACGCCCAGCAGGGCGACCACCAGCTCCACCGAGCGTTCCAGGCAGACGCCGACCAGGCTTTCGGGGCGCACGCCCACGGCCCGCAGTTCCCGGGCCAGGGCCGAGGCCCGCGCGTCGGTCTCGGCGAACGTCAGCGACCGGCCGTCGCCCACGACGCAGATCGCGTCCGGGGTGGTCCGCACCTGGCGGTCCCACAGACGGACCAGGGTGGTCGGCTCGGGCAGCGGCTCGGCCCGGTCGCCGATGGAGAGGGCGCGCAGCTCATCGGCAGAGACGATCTCCAGCTTGGACAGCCGGGCTGTGGCGCCGGACACCATCTGCTCGATCACCCGCAGGAAGTGCCGGCCTAGGCCCCGGACGAAGTCCGCGTCGAACAGGTCGGTGGCGTACTCGACGGAGATGCTGAGGTCACCGGCCCCGGCGGCGTGGTCCGTCACGTCGACGGCGAGGTCGAAGCGGGCGGTGCCGAGCCGTCCCTCCAGCTCCTTGCGGTCGTACAGCTCGGTGAGGTGACCGGCCCTCGGCTCCTCGTGCAGGGCGAACAGCACCTGGAAGAGCGGGTTGCGGCTCAGGTCGCGCTCCGGGCTCAGGTGCGCCACCAGCTTCTCGAAGGGCAGCTCCTGGTGCGCGTACGCCTGCCGCGCGACTTCGCGGACGCGGCCCAGCAGCTCGCGCCAGGTCGGGTCTCCGGACAGATCGGTGCGAAGGACGATGGTGTTCACGAAGTAACCGACCACATCGTCCAGTTCGGGGCGCGGTCGGCCGCCTGCCAGGGTGCCGACGGCGACATCGCTCTCGTCGGCGTACCGGCCGAGCAGCACCTGCAACGGGGCCAGCAGGCCCATGAACAGGGTGACGCCCTCGGCCCGGCACAGAGTGCGCAGCCGTTGCGCCAAGTCGGCTGGGATGTGCAGCAGTTCGCGGCGGCCGCGGTGGTTCGCGACGGCCGGCCGGGGGCGGCTGGTCGGCAGCTCCAGGACGGGCACGCCGGACAGCCGGGTGCGCCAGTGGTCGAGCAGCCGCTCCAGCTCGGCGCCCGTGAGTCGCTCGCGCTGCCAGGCCGCGTAGTCGGCGTACGTCACGGGCAGCGGCGCCGGAGCGGGGCGGCGGCCGGCGGCGAGCTCCGTGTAGAGCTCGCCCAGTTCCCGCACCATCAGATCGATCGATGCGCCGTCGCACGCAATGTGATGAATCGTCAGCAACGTGATGTCACGGCTCGGGGTGCGCAGCACGTCCGCGCGCAGCAGCGGTGGGCGGTCGAGGGCGAAGGGGGCGCGGATCAGCTCGGTCACCAGCGCGTCCAGGTCCTCCTCGGGGACCTCGGTGCGGCGCAGCGGCACCGGTCCCGGCTCGCGCAGTTCGGGGCGGCCCCGGCCGGCGACGGCGACGAGGGCCGTGCGCAGCGCCGGGTGCCGTTGCACCAGCGCGGAAAGGCAGTCCTGCAGCAGCGTCAGGTCGACGCGCCCGCCGGGCATGCCCAGGGCGACCGGCAGGTGGTAGGCGGGCACTGAGTCGTTCAGCTGCTCGAAGAACCAGATCCGCTCCTGGCCGAAGGAGAGTTCGGCGGTCGCCGCCGCGGGGATCGGCTCGTCGTCCGAGGGCGCCACGCCGTCCAGGGCGGCGGCGAGCGTGGCGGGTGTCGGATGGGCGAAGACCGACTGGGCGTCGACCGGCACGCCGAGCTCCGCACGCAGCCGGGCCACGACCCGAACCGCGGTGAGTGACTGGCCGCCCAGGCCGAAGAAGTCGTCGTACGGGGACACGTCGTCGAGCCCGAGCACCTCGGACCACACGTGGCGCACCGTCGCGGTGTGCGGCGGCAGCCGGGCGTCGTCGGGCATCGGCTCGCTCGCCCGGACCGGGCTGTGCGGGATTCGCCGCACGGCGTCGCGGTCGGCCTTGCCCGCAGGGGTACGGGGCAGGGCGTCGAGCACTGAGTAGCCCTGGGCCACCATGTGGGCGGGCAGTCGCTGCGCGAGGTGGTCACGGATCTGGCGGGGCAGGTCCTCGGTCACGTTGCGCGCGTCGTGCGTGGGCACTAGGTACGCCACCAGCTGGTGGCCGCCGGCTGCCTCGCGGTCGACGACCACCACCGCGTCCGTGACGAGGGGGTGGCTGCGCACACAGGCCTCGATCTCGCCGAGCTCGATGCGGAAGCCGCGCACCTTGACCTGGTGGTCGTTGCGTCCCAGCACCTCCAGCATGCCGTCGGCGGACCACCGGGCTAGGTCGCCGGTCCGGTACAGGCGCCCGGAGGCGTCCCCGAACGGGTCGGGCACGAACCGGTCGGCGGTCAGCGCGGGCCGGTTGAGGTAGCCGCGCGCCACGCCCGCGCCGCCGATCCACAGCTCGCCGGTGACTCCTGGGCCGGCCTCCCGCCCACCCTCGTCGACGACGTACAGCCGGGTGTTGGACAGGGCCGCGCCGACCGTGACCCGGTCGGCCACGGCGTCGATGCGGGCAGCGGTGGCCCACACCGTCGCCTCGGTCGGCCCGTACAGGTTCCACAGGGTGCCGCCGGTGGCGAGCAGGTCGCGGGCCAGCTGCGGATCGAGTGGCTCACCGCCCGACAGCAGTACCCGGCCGTGCCCGTCCGTCCAGCCGGACGCCAGCAGCATCCGCCAGGTGGTGGGGGTCGCCTGGACGACGCTCACACCCGCTTCCGCGATGGTGGCGGCCAGCAACTCGGGGTCGGTGTTGGCGGCGCGCGGGGCCATCACCACCGCCGCTCCCCGGGTCAGCGGCAGGAACAGCTCCAGTATCGAGATGTCGAACGACAGCGGGGTCAGCGCGAGGACCCGGTCGTCCGCCCCGAGGCCGGGGCGTTCGGCCACACTCTGCAGGAACGAGGCGATCGCCGCGTGGTCGACGGCCACGCCCTTGGGCAGGCCGGTCGAACCGGAGGTGTAGATGACGTTGGCCAGGTGGTGCGGGTGTACCACCGGGGCCACCGGTGCGGCAGGTTCCGCGGGGAGGTCCTCGACCAGCAGGACGTCGGCCACGCCGGACGCCAGGGCCTGCGCGCGGTGGTCGGCGTCGCACAGCCACAGCCCGGCCCTCGAGTCGGTGGTCATGTGCCGCAGCCGGTCGGCCGGGTAGCTCGGGTCGAGTGGCAGGTACGCGGCGCCCGACTTCAGGATGCCGAGCAGGGCCACGACCATCTCGACCGAGCGGCCCAGACAGACGCCGACCAGGTTCTCCGGTCCGATGCCGCGTGCCTGCAGCTCGGCGGCGAGTGCCGTGGCCCGGCGGTCCACGTCGGCGTAGCTGGCGCGGTGTGCTCCCGCGACGACGGCGACCGCGTCGGGTGTCGCGGCCGCCTGCTGCTCCCACAGTGCGACGAGGGTGGTCGGCGCCATGAACGATCCTTTCTCAGCCCCGTGCGGGGAAGGTGCGCGTGATCGTCTCTGCCAGCTGTCGTTCCGCGCCGCGCACATACAGGTGCGTGGCACCCGGGAACAGGTGCAGTTCGAAGTCGGCCGAGGTGTGCTTGCGCCAGTCGGCGAGCTCCGTCCTGTCGACGCTGTCATCGTCCGAGCCGGCCAGAACGGTCAGGGGACAGGGCAAGGGTGCCTCGGCGCGGTGCGTGTACGTCTCGCACAGCGTCAGGTCCGCGCGCAGCAGCGGTAGCAGCAGCTTCTGCAACTCGGCATCCACGCCGTCGAATTCGGCTGTGGAGAGCAGCTTGTCGTCCGGCAGCGTGTGCCGCGGGTCACGGTCCGGCAGGCCGGGGGCGCGCATGCCCGACAGGAACAGGCGGTCAGGTAGGCGCGTGCCAAGTACACGTAGTCGCCGGGCCGTCTCGAAGGCGATCAGGGAGCCCATGCTGTGACCGAAGAAGGCGTACGGCAGGTCCGTGTGGTCTGCGAGGAGCGGCGCGAGCGCGGCCACGGCCTCGTCCAGGGACGTCAGGGCCGGTTCGGCGAACCGGTTCTCCCGGCCGGGCAACTGGACCGTACAGACTTCGACGGTGTCCGACAGGTACGCTGCCAGCTGGTAGGCGGAGGCGCCGGCTCCGGCGTGCGGGAAGACGAACAGGCGCCGCTGCGCGGTGAGTTCACGGCTGCCGAGCCCGCGCAGCCAGGCCGCTGCGAGGTCAGCGGCCGTCATCGTGACCCTCGTACGGAGCGCGGGGTCAGGTCGGTCCACACCTGCTCGATGTGGTCCAGGCACTGCTGGCGGGTGCCCCGCGCGCCGGTGGCGGTCCAGCCGGCGGGTAGGGCACGGTCGGCGAACCAGACCGAGTACTGCTCCTCGTGGTTCACCACGACGACGTACTGGTTCCCGGGGCGCGGGGCGGTTGAGGCGCTCATGCGTCAGACCCCCACCCCGGTGAAGAAGTTGCTCTCGCGGTGGCCCCGGCCCGCGGCGACGACCCGGTCGTGCACCCACTTGCCGACGGCGAGGTCGAGTACGCCGAGTCCGAACGGCGAGAAGATCGCCGGGCGTTCGTGGTCCCGGCGCAGCCGCGCGCGCAGCAGGTCGGCGAGGGTGCCGTCGACGAAGTCCCGGTTTCCGGTGCGCTGTTCGGTCAGGTGCAGCGAGGTGCGCTCGCGTACGGCGTGGTCGACGTCGTCGGTGAAGTTCTGGGCGGCAAGGATCATCTCGGGGGCGAGGTCGCGCAGGGACAGGTGCAGGACCACCGGGTTGTGGGCCAGCAGCTGGGGGTCGTGCAGGTGCGGTTCGCCGGCCACGGTGGTCAGCAACACCAGGTCGCAGTCGGTGAACGCATTCTCCACCGTGTCGGCGACCACGATCTCGGCCTCGGTGTGTTCGGCCATGACGGCGCCGAAGCGGTCCGCCGCCGCCGGGTCGAGGTCGAAGAGCCGGAAGCCGTCGATCTGCCAGTCGAGATCACGCAGGAACCGCCATACGTGCTGGGCGATCAGACCCGTGCCCACGATGCCGACTCGGTGGGCACGGCGCGCGCCGAGCAATGTCTGCGCGCCGAGCACCGCGGAGGCCGCGGTCCGCGTCGCCGAGACGATCGAGGACTCCATGCAGGCGAACGGGTAGCCGGTGACGCAGTCGTTGAGGATCAGCGTGGCCGAGGCGCGGGGGATTCCGTGCTGCGTGTTGTCCGGAAAGCTGGCGATCCACTTGTTGCCGGCGACCTCGAACTCGCCGCCCAGATAGGCGGGCAGGGAAATGATGCGCGATCGGTCCTGGTGCGGGAAGCGCAGGAACGAGCTGTGCGGGTTCGAGCTCTGTCCGGCGTCGTGCGCGAGGTAGGCGGCACGGACGACCTCGATGAGTTCCGGACGGTGACGGTCCGTCTCGGCGGCGATCTCGCCCGCGCCGATCACGGTCATGGGCGGTGGGGCCAGGGTGGACACGGGGTGGTTCTCCTTCAGTTGACGGCCAGGGCTTCGTCGCCGACGGGCTGTACCGCTTCCGCGCGCAGCTGCTGGACCCACGTGGGGTCGTAGACGGTCTGGGCGTAGGCATGGCCGCGGTCGGCGGCGATGAACGCGACCCGGGCACGGTGTGCGCAGGGACGGTGACGAGCGAAGTAGTCCTGGACGGCGGCATAGGTGCTGCCGGTCGAACCCCCCGCGTACAAGCCGTACTTGGCGACCAGGGTGCCGCAGGCCTCGACGGCGCGCACCTCGGAGACGATCTCGACCTGGTCGATCAGCGCCTGATCGCACAGCGGCGGCACGATGCTGGAGCCGATGCCGGGGATCCGCCGCTTCTTCGGCGGGCCTCCGAAGATCACCGAGCCTTCGGTGTCGACAGCGACGACCACGCAGCCCGGGTACGTCTCCTTGATCCGGTGAGAGAGCCCGGCGATCGTGCCGCCCGTGCCCACTCCGACGAAGAGGTAGTCGAGCGGGCCGGCCTGCGCGATCAACTCGCCTGCAGTGAAGCGGTAATGCGCGTCGCGGGCGTCCGGATTGGCGTACTGGTTGGGCCAATAGGCCGAGTCGATTTCGACCAGCAGTTCCTGCACTCGGGACAGCCGGGTCTTCAGGTAGCTGCCTGCCGTATCACGGACGGATACCTTCTCCACCCGCAGGCACAGCTGGCGGAGTTGGGCCTCGGTGGCCTCGTTGCAGTTCGGATCGATGACCGGAACGAACGAGATGCCGAGCATTCGGCAGTAGAAAGCCAGAGCCAGCGCGAAATTGCCGGACGACGACTCGATCACCGTGGTGTCGTGCGCTATCTCCCCGCGACTGATTGCCTGTTCCAGAATCCACAGTGCCGAGCGGTCTTTGGTACTTCCGGCGGGATTGCAGAATTCCAGCTTGGTGACGACGTCGTACTGCTCCTCCGCCAGGGGAATCAGCGGGGTTCCCATGAGACCCTTGCGGATTTGCTTTGTCCGTTCGAGTAGAAATTGATCAGCACGCCTGTGGAGCATGGGCCGAGTGTGGCACGGGGTCGGTCGAGGCGGCTCAACCGCGACTCAAGTCCGGTGCGCCAAAAGCCTGTCGGGGATAGGGCAGCGGCTGTCCAACCGTCCTCGACGGACGGTTGGACAGCCCTTCGGCATCAGTTCGTTCAATTCCGCGGGCTGATTCCCGCCGGTGAGCCCTTTCCGACCTGCCTGATACGGTTTCCGGAGGAACCTCGGCGGGCTGGCGGGGTGGCTGCCGAGCACGGTGCTGCTGGTCGGCGCCATGCGCCTCGCCCGGCGGGCGGCGGGGCCTGGCCGCCGGGTCGGCGCGCTGCGCGCAGGCCACGGCGTGGACCCGGCCACACCGTCAGCCCCTTGGTCTCGGCAGCGCAGCAGGAGCGGGTGCTCGACTGCATCCGCATCGGCCAGGCCGAAGGCGCCACGATCGCAGCCCGGGGCGTCCTGCCTGCCGACCCCGCACTGGCACAGGGGTTTTCGTCCCACCGACCCTGTTCACGGGGGTGACCGGCAACATACGCATCGCGACCGAGGAGATCTTCGGCCCAGTGGCCACGGTCACCGCGTTCTCCTCGCAGGACGAGGCTGTGGAGATCGCCAACGAATCGGACTACGGACTGCAGACCGGCGTCTACAGCCGCGACAGCGCGACCGCGTTCCAGGTGGCCCGGCCACTGCAGGTCGGAATGGTGTTCGTCAACAACTGCTTCCGCGGCGTCCTCGGCACTCCCTTCGGCGGCACCAAGCACGGCGGCTACGGACGCGAGCATGCCATCGGAATCCTGTGCGAATTCGCTTACCCGAAGATGATCCGCTTGCCCACGGGCTTGGCCCCCCATTCCGCAATGGCGATCCCGTCACCGACATCTACGGTCCCTGAGCTTCGACGTCTACGTGATGCCATCTCGGGCGTGTCATCGCTGACGCCTTCCCGCAAGGCGATGTGTTCCACGAAGCGGTCGGGCAAGACACCGGACCAGTACTCCCCGTCAGGCTGGCAGCTGACTGCTTTGTAGGCGAGTGCTTGGAAGATGACGCCGTCGCGGATGCCGATCAGGGCGCCGTGGGCGACTACGAGCAGAGCCCGTCCTTCAGGGCGAGAGTGCCAGTTGGTGAGTGCTACGCCGCCTGGTGGATCGTTCCCTGAGTCGATCCCCGGTGAGGCTGCGAGGCTCCGACTGGTCCGCGACTTCCCCGGGAGCCACGCCGATTTAGGGCGAACGACTACGCAAGGTTGTCGGCTGTTCACGGATGGCGGCCCCGAGCTGAGGCTGGATGGGGGATGCTCAACCTCTCGGGCGGGGTTGTCACGTCTGGCAAGGAGTGGACCGACGACGGTGAGGTGCACGAGGTGTACTCGCTCAAGCGTCGCGCGGCAAGCGCGACGGGGCCTGTTCCCATCCCGCCGCAGTTCGTACGCATGCTGCGTGCCCATGTGAATCGGTTCGACGTGGCACCTGACGGTCGACTTTTCCAGAACCAGGCTGGCAACTACGTGGACGCTGCCGCCTACGGCATCACATGGGCGCGGGCCCGGGAATACGCCCTGACCCGTACCGAGCGCACATCTCGCCTGGCCAAGCGGCCTTACGATCTCCGTCACGCCGGGATCTCGTTCAGCGCGTCAGTCAAGGTGACGTACCCGAGGGCTGAACCGGGGGTTTGGTCCGTGACCGGTCCGGGAGCACTGGTCAGGAGGGGTACAGCCGTGGGGCGAGTTGGGAGTTGGCGCGCAAGCCGGGCTCGGCCGAGAGCGGGCTGAGTGAAGGGCGCCTGACGGGTGAAAACCCAGGTCAGGCGCCTTTTCGCATGTGTCTAGAAGAAGCCCAGCCTCTTCGGCGAGTACGACACCAGCAGATTCTTGGTCTGCTGGTGGTACACATCTGACCTCGCTCCTGACCTGCGACAAGGAGTGGAAATGCCGAGTGCCAGGTTGATTCGGTCCGCACCTGGTCCGGATCTTGATGGGTGGTACGTGGTGCTAGCGAGTGGGCCGCGGCCCCACGTGGCACAGGTTGTAGAGACCGTCCGTGGGCGTCCAGGCCAGTCCAAGATGAGCGCGTAATGCCAGGTCAGGGGATTCTGGCCCGGGGGAGTCGACGCAGCCGGTGATAGACATGTGACAGCGGCGTGTGACGAGAAGCCCCGCAGGTGCGGCCCGGCGGGGCCTGTGAGCACGTGGGGTTTCTTGTCCGCCGTGAGCACCGCCGCACTCGGGTGCTCCGCTCCCGAGCGCCCGAAGCATGGACGCGGTGACGACACGCCCTTCTCTTGAAGACAGCGGGCTACTAGCGGCCGATCCCTATCGAGGCGGCCCGCGTTCAGAAGAACGCGCACCACCTGGCAAGCGCCGACCAGGACAGGCCATAGGCAAGTCCCCGACGCCCGGCTCGCGCGGCCGCCCAGCATCCGTTGCTGAGTGATTGGCGCCCACCTGCTGTGGCCGAGATCGGCGGCGTGAGCGCCGGGGGCCCGCTGAGCCGGGTGACGGTGTGGGGCATGGTCACCGTGCGGCTGCGCCGATGTCACGTGGCCTCAGAGCGTGGGTGAGGAACGCGATCTGGTCGGGGACGACGCGATCGAAGCCCGTACCGACGTACGGATCGAAGTGGGTGCCGGGGTAGGCGAGCAGTTCACCGTACGGAGCGGCGGCCGCGAGGGCGGCGCCCGGGCCAGGGGGTGTGATGTCGTCATGGTCCATGACCTGGACCAGCAAGGGGCAGGTCAGGCGTGGTGCGGCCTTGACGGCGCGGAAGAACGGCAGCGTCGTGATGACACGCGCGGTGACCTCGTTGTCGAACGGCACTCCTGGCGGGAGCAGGCTGAGCATGCCGCCATACGCGTCCGGAGTGGTCAGAACGGCACGCCGGTCGCCGGGGGTGCCGGCGGCATCGAGCATGTACGGCTTACGGCCGAGGCGGGCACGCAGGGCATCAACGACGCCCGCTGTGCCCAGTGCCAGCACGTGCCCCGCCGACTTCTTGAGCATGTGGATCAAAGCGGCCCGCCCGTCGGCGAGGGGTGCCTGAGAGACGACGGCAGCGATCTTCGGGTCGGCTGCGGCGACCAGTACCACGCTGCCGCCGGAGAACGAGCTGCCCCAGACGGCGACGCGGTCGGGGTCCACCTCCGGCCGGGCACGTGCAGCGGCGACCGCGGCCTTCCAGTCGGCGAGCTGCAACCTGAGGTCGAGCAGATTGCGGGGCCGCCCGCTGGAGGCGCCGAAGTGCCGGTAGTCGAAGACCAGGGCGCCAAAGCCCGCGGCGGCGAACCGTTCCGCGTAGGCGCTCAGCCTCATCTCCTTGACGCCGCCGAAGCCGTGGGCCAGTACGACGCAGGGCGCGGGTCCGTCCACGCCCTCCGGCGCGTACCACCACGCGTCCAGCTCGTCGCCCTCGATCGGAATACGGACGGTCAGTCGCTCACCCATCGGTCAGCTCCTCTACTGTGTGCGGGCTCGGCCGGGGGACCTGGGCTGATCAGTGGGGCATGTCGTCCAGCGCGGTGGATATACGGGTGATATCCGGTGGTTCCGCCGCGTAGAGGACCACGCTGGCGTCCGGCAGATCCGCCTCCGCGACCCGGCGGAAGCCGCCAGCCTCCAAGACGACCTGAGTGACGGTGTCGCTCTCGTCCGGTGCGGCGACGATGCGGCGGCACCGGGAGTCGGCGGCGAAGAGGGCGGAGACGAATGCGCGCAGCAGCTGGGAGGCCAGCACCTGACCAGGCGCTCCCGGATCCGAAAGGTCGAGCCCGACGGCGAGGTCGTGTGCGCCGAACGGGTAGCAGGCGTGGAGCGGGTGATGTGGGACGCGGTGAACGCGCAGCAGAGCCGTCGGGCCGCCGCCTGCCGGGGTAACCGTATAGGTGCGGGCGGCCTGCGGGGACGCGGTCGCGGGCTCGTCGATCGGACGTAGTTCCCAGCCGGCGTTCAGGACGGGCTCGGGCGGTGTGGGTGCCAGGTCGGAGAAAGTGATCATGTGGTGCTCACACCTATGTCAGCGCGCTGCTGGGCCTCGACCCAGCGGCGCAGTTCACTCTTGGCCAGCTTGCCGCTTCCGTTGCGCGGCAGTTGTTCGGCGATCACCACCCGGGTCGGCAGCTTGTACCTGGCCAGATGCCCACCGGCGAAGGCCCGTACCTCCTCCAGGGTGGGAGCCGTGCCCGACTCGCAGGTGAGGACGGCGAGGACCGTCTCGCCCCACTTCGGGTCGGGGACACCGATGACGGCCGCCTCGAGGACGCCGGGGAGGGCAGCCAGGACGCGTTCGACCTCGGCCGGGTAGACGTTCTCTCCGCCGCTGATGATCATGTCTTTGAGGCGGTCGACGATGTAGTACAAGCCGTCCTTGTCCCGATGGGCGATGTCACCGCTGTGGAACCAGCCGGCCTCGTCGAAGGCGGAACGGGTGGCGTCCGGGTTGTTCCAGTAGCCGGAGGCGACGTTGGGGCCGCGCACGCACATCTCGCCACGGATGTCGATGTCCCGGATCTCGGCGCCCGTGGCGGGGTCGACCAGACGGACCTCGGTGTACGGCATGGGTGCACCGGCCGACCCTGCCTTCTCCGATGTCAGCCCGGCCGGGAGGTAGGTGGCGAAGGGGGCCGTCTCGGTCAGTCCCCATGCCTGCTGGAGCAGGACGCCGTGCTCGCCGTAATCCCTGATGAGTTGCGGCGGCACCGGTGCTCCCGCCACGATCGCCGCTCGCAGTGCACTGAGATCGGCCTCGTGGAACCCTGGCACGCGGGCCAGCGCGGCGAACATGGCAGGGACGGCGAAGAGGCTGTTCACTCGGTGCTGGACGAGGTCTTCGAGGCACTGGGCGGGGTCGAAGCCGCGGCGCAGGATCACTGTGCCGCCGCGCAGCAGAGTGCGCAGGGTGAGTGCGTTGAGGCCGCCGATGTGGAAGAGCGGGGCGACGGCCAGGTTCACGTCGGCGGTACGGGTGTCGACGACGCTGTCGACGTTGGCCGCGTTCCACCAGAGGTTGCCGTGAGTGAGCATGACGCCCTTGGGGCGACCGGTGGTGCCGGAGGTGTACATGAGGACGCCGAGGTCGTCGTCGTGCAGAGTCGCGGGTTCCCGGGCCGGCAGATCGGAGCCGAGCAGTTCCGACAGCGGCGTCCAGACAGCGGCGGGGGCGGCTGCCGCCGGGCACTGGGGGTCGGTGTCGATCAGGACGTGACGTCGTGCGGGCACCTCGTTCATGATCGACTCGACCAGTGCGCGGTGGCCCTCCTCGACGACCAGGGTGTGGGCGCCGCTGTCGACCAGAATGTGCCGCACCTCGTCGGGTGCGAGCCGGAAGTTGACCGGGACGAAGACCGCCCCGAGTTGGGCGGCGGCGAACAGGGTCTCGAAGAAGGTCACGCTGTTGAGGCCGAGGTAGGCGACGCGGTCACCGCCGCGGAGTCCGTTCGCGGCCAGCCCGGCGGCGAACCGGGTGACGGTTCGGCTGAGTCGGCCGGCGGAGATCTCGGTGCCCTCGTAGACGAGCGCGCTCGGGCTTGTGTACCGGGCTCTGCGGTGCAGCGCCGTGGCGGGGCTGATGTCGACGGCGGCCATGGCGGCGGCTCCTTCGATGGCTGGCGTACGGGGTGCGGGGAAGGGTTACAGGCCGGCGCCGCCGGCGGGGGTGCGGAAACCCCGGACGGCGATGCCTCCGTCGGCGGGGATCACTGCGCCGGTGACGGTTCCGCTGTCGGTGCGGGAGGCGAGCAGGACGTAGGGCCCGGTGAAGTCCTCGGGTTCGACGCTGGAGTCGTACAGCGGTATCAGGGGCGGTTGTTCGGCGCCGGAGGCCTCGTTCTTTTCGAAAGACGCGGCCAGCGTGCGGTCCTGCAGTCCCAGGCTCTCCGGACCGCGCAGCTTGGTGCGCATACCGCCGGTGGCGACGCCGTTGACGCGGACCTTCGGCGCCAGTTCGTAGGCGAACTGGCGGACCAGGCCGAGGCAGGCGTGCTTGCTGGCCGTGTAGAGGGCGCCGCCGCCGTCGGTGTGGAAGGAGGCGTTGGACAGGGTCATGACGATGCTGCCGCGGGTGGCCACCAGTTCCCGCCAGGCTGCCTCTACGGCCAGGATGTAGCCCTTGACGTTGATGCCGAAGATCTCGTCGAAGGCCTCGGAGAGTTGTTTGCCGTCGAGACGGGTGACGCTGCGGTGGTAGTCCCAGATGCCTGCGTTCGGGACGAGGATGTCCAGCTTGCCGAACCGGGCGACGGTGGCCTCGACGGCGCGGTGCAGGTCCTCGGGAGACCGTACGTCGCCGGTGAGCGTCAGCACCCGGTCGGCCCGGTCACCCGCGGCCTCTACGACCTCCTCCAACTGTGTGGCTCCGCGCCCGAGAATGGCGACGCTGGCGCCCTCGGCGAGGTAGCGCAGGGCGACCGCGCGGCCGATGCCGGAGCCGCCGCCGGTGATCAGGGCGACCTCGCCCTCCAGCCAGCCCATGGGTCAGTGCTCCTTGAGGAAGTCGGTGACCAGGCGTTCGAACTCCGCCTGCCGTTCCAGTTGGACCCAGTGGCCGCAGCCGCCGAAGACGTGCAGTTGGACGTCACGGATCTGCTTGAGCATCAGCTGGGCGCCGTCGAGGGTGATGGTGCGGTCGTCACGGCCCCACAGCAGCAGGGTCGGGCACTTGATCTTGTGCACGCGCTGCCAGAGCGGGTCCATGCCGTGCCGTTTGGCGAAGGCGGCGTTGTAGGCGTGGTAGAAGGCGATGTGGGTCTCGTCGAGGGAGGCCTCGTAGCGGGCCTGGGCGGTGTCGGCCCAGCGCTTGGGCTCGGCGGTCATCACGCCGATGAAGTCCCGCATCTTCTTCAGCGTGGGGCCCTCGCCGTTGTAGTAACGGAACATGGCCTTCTGGCCCTCGGTCGGGGTCGGGCCGAAGGGCAGCCAGCCGCCGCCCGGCGCCATCAGCACCAACTTCTCGACCCGCTCGGTGGCTTCGAGCGCGGTGGCGATGGCGGCAGCTCCGCCAAGGCTGTTGCCGAGCAGGTGGAAGCGGTCGATGCCCAGCGCGTCCAGCGTCTGAAGCAGCGCGTCGACCGTGATCTCGGTGATGCTGCGGGCGTCCAGGTCAGCCTCGGTCGGGCGGTAGCTTCCGCCGAACCCGGGCTGGTCGGGCAGGATCACGCGGAACTGCCGGGTGAGCGCGGGCAGATTCTGGTGGTAGTTGGCCACCGCGCTCGCGCCGGGGCCGCCACCGTGCAGCATGACCAGTACCGGCCCCTCACCGGCCTCGCTGACCGCGATGGTGCCGAGCGTGGTCTGCACGGTGTGCTCGATGAGCTTGACGTCTGCGGTTTCTTCAGTGGTCACGAGCGGGCTCCGGTTCACAGGAAGGTGCTGATGTTCTTGGCGAGCAGGACGTTCTGGTCGAGCAGGATCGTGCGGCGGGCGATCAGCAGTGAGCCGTCCGCACCTCGGCGCAGCACGTCCGTGCGGCCGCCGGCGTAGATGTCGACCTCGCGCTCCAGACGGTTGCGGTAGCAGAGGAAGGCGGACTCGGCGACGTATTCGCCCGGCTCCTCGCCCGCCCGTACCGTCACGTTGGTGATCAGGTGGCGGGTGCGGGAGGGCGGGTCCTCGGCCCAGGCCATGCCGGAGTCGAAACGGCGGATCCGCCAGGCCAGACTCGCCTTGGTCTCGTCGAAGATCGCCACCTCGCCGGGCGAGCCGTCGGCCAGGGCCTGCTGGCGCCGCAGCCGGTTGGTGCGCACCGGTGCCCAGTAGTGCAGGTCGTCGGCGAGCAGCTCCAGCCAGTCGGCGTACCGGTGCTGGTCGAGCAGCTGTGCCTCCACGGCGTACAGGCGCTGCACCTCGAAGTGAAGCCGAATGTCCTCGTCGACGACCGGTGCGGTCGCCTCCGGAGAGTGAATGCTCATCAGTGGGTCCTCCTGCGGGCCGCGCTGAGTGCTGTCATTCCAGCGCGGAGGGGGCGTTTCGGGGAGCTTGCGTGCCGGTGGACGGCACGGGCGTCAGCGCTTCAGCAGGGTGCGCAGGTCGGTTCCTTCGTCGGCGAGCCGCGACGGCTCCACCTCAATGCCGCGGTCGATGAGACGCCGGGCGGCCTTGATGTCACGCGCTCGGTCGATGGCGGCCGCGGCCACCAGCCGGTTGCCGCGCAAGCCGAAGACCGTGAAGGCACCGCCGTCCGGTGTCCCGCGCAGCACCGTCCGCTCGGCTTCCGCCATGGTGCCGACCGCCTCCACCCGGGAGCCGTGCCGGTCGGACCAGAACCACGTGGAACCAGGCTCCGGAACCGGGCGGCCGAGGATGCCGCGAGCGGCAGCCTCCCCGTCCCGCTGGGCCGCCTCCCAGTGCTCGTGCCGGACGCGATGGCCGTCAAGGCGCGCCACGTCACCCACGGCGAGGACGTTCGGGTGGGAGGTCCGCTGCCCGGGAGTCACCACGATGCCGTTGTCCACGTGGAGTCCGGCGGCTTCGCCGAGTTCAGTGGCCGGGCGAATGCCGATACCGGCCACGACTGTGTCGACGGAGACGGCTCCGCTGTACCCGGAAAGCTGCACCAGGACTCCGAGGCTGCCGGGACGGCGTTCGACGTGCTCGACACCGGCCGTCAGCACCTTGATCCCTTCGGCGGAATGCCTGAGGTGCAGAGCACTCGCGATGTCCTCCCCGACCACCGCCGCCAGCGGCACCGGGACCGGGTCGATCAGGGTGACGCGGCAGCCCAGGCTGTGGGCGACGGCCGCGGTCTCGGCTCCGATCAGGCCGGCTCCGATCACGGCGATCCGGGCACCGGGCAGCAGCCGCTCCCGCAGGCGCTCGGCCTCCTCCCACGTGCGCAGGACATGGACGGCCGGGCCGTCGCCCCCGGGTACCGGCAGCGCGCGGGGCGTGCCGCCGGTGGCCAGCACGATCCGGTCGGTCCTGATCAAGCGCCCGTCGGCCAGTTCCAGGCCGCCCTCGTGCGGGCGGACAGCCCGGACGGGGGTGCCGTCGTGGAGTTCGACGCGCTGCTCCTCGTACCACTGCTCGGGCCGCAGCAGGATGTCCGGGCGGCGGGCCTTGCCGAGGAGCACGTCCTTGCTCAGGGGCGGACGGTCGTAGGGAAGTCCGCGCTCGGCCGAGTAGAGGGCGATGTCGCCGTCGTATCCTTCGCTGCGCAGTGCGTCGGCCGTCGACACGGCGGCCAGGCCGGCGCCGACGACGGCGATCCTCCGCGGGGCACTCATGCGCCGGCCTCCTCACCGGGGTGCAGCCAGATGCCGCCGTCGCGCTCCTCGACCCGGTGGGTGCGCTGGGCGAGGGTGGCGGGCATGCACTGCGGTTCGCCGGACTTCAGGCAGAACCGGGCGCTGTGCAGGGGGCATTCCACCTCGCCGTCCTCGATCCAGCCGTCAGCGAGCGAGGCCTGGCCGTGGGAGCAGGTGTCGTCGAGGGCGTAGTAGGCACCGCCGTCGTGGAAGACGGAGATGGCGTCGGTGTGGCCGGTGGTCTCGGCGGGCACCCGCAGTGCTTCACCGCCTTCGATCTCGCCGACGGCGGCGACCCGAATTCCAGTGCCGATGGTGCTCATGGGGTGTCCTTCTCGTGCCATGCGGGGGTGTTCATCAGGTCGCGCCAGCGGGCGTAGAAGCCGCGGGCCGCGCCGTCGGTGTAGAGGCGCCCGGTGGTACCGGGGTGAACGCCGTCGTCGGCCTCAAGTCCCAGGCCCATCTGGTAGTTGAGGGTCATGGAGCCGGCCACGAAGCCGTGGGCGGTGGCCTGGACCTCGCTCCAGTTCTCGCCGTCGTCCTGCTCGAAGATGCCGGACGGTCCGAACGTACGCAGGTTGTAGAGGCGTTGGGCGTTCTTGACCTCGTCGGGCATGGACTTGTCGACGATGGTCCAGGCCCAGACCTCCATCTTGTCCGGACCCTTGGGGTGCCAGACCCGGATGGAGCCGTTGACCGGCAGATAGGAGAAGTTGGGGAAGACCGTGCCGTGTCCGGTGGTCATGGGGCCCTCGACGCGGGCGTCACCGAGCCGTTCGCGCAGCGCGGCGTAGTCGTACCACTCGTGCACGACCCGGTCGTCGAAACGGCTCTTGGGGTGGGTGGGGAAGCCGTGACCGTGTCCGAGGGAGTCGGTGTACTGGCGACCCGGCGTCTGCACGATCTCCGTCTTCGGCCCCTTGCCGCTCGGCGACATCACCATCAGCGCGGAGGCATGCGAGATGTTGACGTGGTACCAGTCGGAGGCGAACTGCTCCGCCGCGAGCTTCCAGTTGCCTTCCAGCACCCACTTGTGCACGCCGCCCACGACCTCGGTGCCCTCCGGATCCCGGTCGAGCATGGCGTCCAGGTACCAGGCAAGTCCGCCGAGCGCCTCGACGAGCGGCGGGGCCTCGGGGTTCCAGGTCGCGAAGACGAGTCCCTTGTAGGTGTCGAGCTGGGCGACCTCGATCAGACCCCACTGGTCCTGATCGAAGTGGGCCGGGTAGTCCTCGCCATTGGGTACGTTGGTCAGCTTCCCGGACGTGTCGTAGGACCAGCCGTGGTAGCTGCATGTGAACGCCTTCGTGGCGCCCGCGTCGGCGCGGCAGACCCGCATGCCCCGGTGCCGGCAGGCGTTGAGGAACGCCCGCAGCTTGCGATCACGCCCCATCGTGACGATGACGGGATCCTCACCCATGTACGTGGTGAAGAAGTCGCCCGGCTTCGAGAACTGGCTCTCGTGCGCGAGGAACAGCCAGCTCGGTGCGAAGATGCGACGCAGTTCCTGCCGGTAGAGGGCCTGATCGCTGAAGATCGTGCGGTCGACCAGCCCCCGGTCCAGGTCGAAGTAGGGGGCGACGTCGACCGATGTCTCCGGCACGCCGGCAAGCCGGTCTCCCCGGCGCGTGGGCGCGGTTGTCATCGCTGGACCTCCTCGGGCTGGTTCGTGCTCGAAATGCGGCACGGGACGGTGGTGGCCGGTTCCGGTGAGCGCCCCGGGTCCGTCCGGAGGCTCGTCCCGTCACTGGGCTGTCGCTGCATGGGCTCAGGAAAAGCCGTTCGGCTGCACATCGCCCAGCAGTCGTGCCGGGATACGGCACAGCGCCGCAGGAGTCGGCAACCTCACACACAGGAGACGTCCGCTTCCGTTTACAGTCCTGACATCGGCCATTTAAAATGGACGGGCGTCCACTGAAGTGGCCACCCTGCAGAGTCGCCGGAGGCCGTCATGCCACTCTCTTCACCCGTTTCACCCCACGTCGAGCCCGCGCCGCACGGAGATCCCTGCGGGGGAGCCGATCAGCAGACCGCGGTCGACAAGGCCCTCGTCCTGCTGAAGTCCCTCGCCGAGGTGGACGGGCAGATCGGCGTGAGCGACCTGGCCCGCCGCGCGGGACTGACCAAGTCGACGGCCTTCCGGCTGCTGGGGATCCTGCAGCGCAACGATCTCGTCGAGCGGGTGGGCAGCGACTACCGGCTGGGCACTGAGCTCTTCGACATCGGTATCCGGGTCTACGGCCAGGCACCTCCCGTGCTGCAAGAACGGCTCGTTCCCCACCTCGCGGACCTCTACGAGCTCACTCACGAAACCGTGCACCTCGCCGTGCTGCACGGCACCGACATCGTCTACGTCGACAAGATCCACGGGCACCGGGCGTTCCGCTCCCCGTCACGCGTCGGTGCCCGCCTGCCGGCACACTGCACGGGGGTGGGCAAGGCGCTCCTCGCCTACGACCACGACGCCGCAGAGGCGGCGATCGCGGCGGGGCTGACGGCCCGCACCAGCAACACGGTGACCGATCCCGACCGTTTCCGGGCCGAGCTGGGACGCATCCGCAGTGACGGCCTCGCCTTCGACCGCCAAGAGGCCGTCTCCGGCCTCATCTGCGTCGCAGTGCCGATCATGGGGTCCGCCGGGCGTCCGGTGGCCGCCCTCTCCGTCGCGGGCACCGATGGGCGGTTCGATCCCGTCCGCTACGCACCGGCCCTCCGCCGGGTGGCCCACGCGGCGGCGCGCACGGTCAACGCGGCGACGCCCCGGACCGCCGCACTGTCCGGGCTCGCCGAGGTTCGGGCGGCATGACCGAACCGGGGCCGCCGCGACTCGCGCAGCAGCCCGGCAGGTGAAGGGGGGCCAGCCTGTGGTTGCCCCCCGGGGGCCTCAACGACCGGTTGCGGTTGTCCCGCCCGACGTGAGGTCCAGCGCGATGTCCACGATCATGTCCTCCTGACCGCCGACCAGGCCCCGTCGGCCCACCTCCAGCAGGAGCGTGCGCGCGTCGACGCCGTAGCGCTGCGCGGCGATCTCGGCGTGGCGCAGGAAGGAGGAGTAGACGCCTCCATAGCCGAGGGTGAGCGTCTCTCGGTCCACCTGGACCGGGCGGTCGCGAAGCGGGCGGACCAGGTCGTCGGCGGCATCCTGGAGTGCGAACAGGTCGCAGCCGTGCTTCCAGCCCTGCAGGTTCGCCACGGCGATGAACGCCTCGATGGGACAGTTGCCGGCCCCCGCGCCCTGCCCGGCGAGGGAGGCGTCGACGCGGGTGACGCCCTCCTCGACGGCGATGACGCTGTTGGCGACCGACAACGAGAGGTTCTCGTGTGCGTGCACACCGATCGCGGTGCCCTCGTCGAGGACATCCCGGTAGGCGCGGACGCGCTCGCGTACGCCGTCCAGGGTGAGGCGGCCGCCGGAGTCGGTGACATACACGCAGTGGGCGCCGTAGGACTCCATGAGCTTGGCCTGGGCGGCGAGTTCGGCGGCCGGGGCCATGTGGCTCATCATCAGGAAGCCGGACACGTCCATGCCGAGGTCGCGGGCCTTGGCGATGTGCTGGGCGGCGATGTCCGCCTCGGTGCAGTGCGTGGCGATGCGCACCGAGCGCACGCCGAGAGCGTGGGCGCGCTCCAGTTCGGCGATGGTGCCGATACCGGGGAGGAGCAGGGTCGTGAGCACGGCGTTCTCGATCGCGTCCGCCGCGGCCTCGATCCACTCCCAGTCGGTGTGGCTGCCCGGACCGTAGTTCAGCGAACCGCCCGCCAGACCGTCGCCGTGCGCGACCTCGATGGCGTCGACGCCGGCCGCGTCGAGGGCCGCCGCGATGCGGCCCACGTCAGCGGGGTCGATGCGGTGCCGGATGGCGTGCATCCCGTCCCGCAGGGTCACGTCCTGGATGTACAGATTGGGGCTCATCGGTGGGCCTCCGAGGGGGCGGTCTCGCGCTGGGCGATCGACTCGGCCACGCGCAGAGCGGCCGAGGTCATGATGTCGAGGTTTCCCGCATAGGCGGGCAGGTAGTGAGCGGCGCCCTCGACTTCGAGGAACACCGAGATGCGGGTGGTCACCGGGCCGGCGCCGTCCGGCACCAGGGTGTGCACGGGTTCACCGGCCGCGATCGGGGTGAACTGCACCTCCTGCTTCAGCCGGTAGCCGGGCACGTACTGCGCCACCCGCTCGGCCATCTCCTTGACGGAGGCACGTACTGCGTCCTGGTCGACGTCACCGGTGAGGCAGAAGACCGTGTCCCGCATGATCAGGGGAGGCTCCGCCGGGTTGAGGACGATGATCGCCTTGCCACGGGCCGCGCCGCCGACCTTCTCGATGGCGTGCGAGGTGGTCTCGGTGAACTCGTCGATGTTGGCGCGGGTGCCGGGACCGGCCGACTTGGAGGCGATCGAGGCGACGATCTCCGCGTAATGGACGTCGGTCACCGCGGAGACGGCCGCGACCATGGGGATGGTGGCCTGGCCGCCGCAGGTGACCATGTTGAGGTTGTCGGCCCCCGCGTCGAGGTGCTCCTCCAGGTTGACGGGCGGTACGACGAACGGGCCGATGGCAGCGGGCGTGAGGTCGATGAGCTTCTTGCCGTACGGTGCGAGCCGGTGGGCATTGGCCAGATGGGCCCTGGCCGAAGTCGCGTCGAAGACGATCTCGATGTCGTCGAAGTGCGGCATGGCGATGAGACCCTCGACGCCCTCGTGGGTCGTGGGGACCTTCAGGCGTGCGGCGCGGGCCAGGCCGTCGGAGGCGGGGTCGATGCCGACCATGGCGCCGACTTCCAGGGTGTCCGACAGGCGCAGGATCTTGATCATCAGGTCGGTGCCGATGTTGCCCGATCCGATGATGGCGACCTTGGTCTTGGGGGGATTCATGCGTCTCTCTTTTCGGAGAAGGCGGCGGTGACTTCGCCGAGTGAGCTGATCTCGGCGCGGATCCGGGTTCCGGACGGGGCGGGGACCATGGGACCGAGCGCGCCGGACAGGACTACCTGCCCCGCGCGCAGCGGCTCGCCTAGCGACACGGCTGTGCGGGCCAGCCAGGCCAGGGCGTTGAGCGGGTCGCCGAGGCAGGCGGCGCCGTTGCCCTCGGAGACGAGGACGTCGTCGGCGTACAGCCGCATGGTGGTCTCGCGCGGCTCGAACTCGTCGAGGGTGAGCCGGTGTTCGGCGAGCACGAACAGTCCGCTGGAGGCGTTGTCCGCGACCGTGTCGGTGAGGGTGATGTCCCAGTCGGCGATGCGGCTGTCGACGATCTCCAGGGCGGCGACCGCGTAGTCCACGGCCTCCCGTATCCGTGCAAGCTCGAGGTCGCCGTCGGTCAGGTCTTCCTTGAGCACGAAGGCGATCTCCGCCTCGGCCTTGGGCTGGAGCAGTCGGCCGGATGGCACCTCGGGCAGGCCCGAGACGTCCATGTCGGCGAAGAGCACGCCGAAGTCGGGCTGGTCGACGCCGAGTTGCTGCTGCACGGCTGGGGAGGTCAGGCCGATCTTCCGGCCGACCACCAGGGCGCCCGCGGCCAATCGGCGCCGGGTGAGCGCCTGCTGCACGGCGTAGGCGGCTGCGATGTCGTGCTCGCCGAGCAGGTCACGGACCGGAGCCACGGGCCGGCCTTCGTCCAGTGCGGTGGCGAGTCTGTGGGCCGCCTCGTCAACTGCCGTACGGGTCATGGCCGTTCACCGTCCCTTCGCCGTGGTGACCGCGAATCCGGCGATCCACGCGGGGATCGCCTCGTAGAAGCGGGAGGTCATCTCGTACGAACCCGAAGCCGCCGCGAGAGAGGCATACGCCGCGATCCAGGTGCGGACCTCGTGGGCGGAGCCTCCGCCTTCCTTGGCCATGTCCTCGACCGTCCAGGAGTCGAACTCCGTGAGTTCGCCGCGCTCCAGGTGGTCGAGAAGCCGGTTGTCCCAGACGGGGTTGATCGGGATCATCGCCGTCGATCCGGCGGCGTAGTCCCGTCCGGCCTGGACCACACGCTCCTCGCCCTTGGCGCGCTGCTCCGGCGTCGGAGGGTGTCCCTCGATGAGCGCGTCGGCGACGCGGGGCGGTGCGCCGTCCAGGACCGGAACAGGCGGGTCGTGGGACAAGCCGCCGGAGGCGAGGAAGAGCACCCGCTTGTCGAGTCCGGCGGCGGCCCGCCCCAGCGCCGTGCCCAGCGCCCGGACGCGGCTGACCGGGCCCAGCGGGGTGGCGACACCATTGATGAACACCGGAACGACCGGCACCTGGTCGATGCCGCCGAACAGCACTTCGAGCGGCTGCGCGAACCCGTGGTCCACGGTCATCCGGGACGAGATGGTCAGGTCGACGCCGGCGTCGAGCACCCCTTGGGCCAGTGCCTTCGCCGCGGCGGTGTCGACCGACAGCGTTCCGGCCCGGGAGCCGAAGTCGCCCACGGCGTGGGCCTCGGTGGCCAGGCAGAACGGGGGCATCTCCTTGTAGAAGAAGCCGTTGTAGTGGTCGGGCGCGTAGAGCACCACGAGTTCCGGGTCGAAGGCGCGGACGAAGGCCCTGGCCTTGTCGATGGCCTGGTTCACGCGGGCCAGGACGTCCGGAGCAGGGTCGTTCTTGCCGATGAGGGGCGAGTGGGAGAGTCCGACGGCGGCTGCGGTCATGGCGGGGTCCTTACTGCGTGGGCGGGTGGATGACGAGCTTGCCGGTCAGCCCGCCGTCGATCATGAGCTGGAAGCCCTTGTGGATGTCCGTGAGCGGCAGGGTCCTGTCGATCACCGGTCGCGCACCGGTGGCTTCGAGCATGCGGAGCATCGCGACCAGTTCGGCGCGCGTACCGCCGGTGGAGCCGAGGATGCGCTGCTGGAGGTAGAACACGCGGCCCAGATCGGCGGGCGGATTGGCGCCGCTCGTGGCTCCGGCGACGACGACGGTGCCGCCGGGCCGCAGGGACTTCAGCGAGTGCGACCAGGTCGCCTCGCCGACCGTCTCGATGACGACGTCGACGCGCTCGGGCAGCCGTTCTCCGGTGGGGAGCGCTGCCCGGACACCCCAGGTGAGGGCCTCGGCGCGCTTGGCCTCGCTGCGGCTGGTGGTGTAGACGACGGCACCGGCCGCCACCGCGAGCTTGATCGCGGCGGAGGCGACCCCGCCACCCGCGCCCTGCACGAGGACACGGTCGCCTGCGGTGATCTGAGCCTGCGTGTACAGCATGCGGTAGGCCGTGGTCCAGGCGACCGGCAGGCAGGCGGCCTCGTCGAAGGACAGCCAGGCGGGCTTCGGGACCAGGTTGCGGGTGGGCACGGTCAGGTACTCGGCGAAGGCCCCGTCGTGCTGTTCGGACAGCAGCGCGCGGTTCGGGTCGAGGGTCTCGTCGCCGCGTCCGGCGTCCGGGTCGCCGATCACCGGGTGGACGATGACCTCGTTGCCGTCGTCGTCGTATCCGGCTGCGTCGCAGCCGAGCACGATCGGCAGACGCTCCGGCGGATGTCCCACACCGCGCAGGGTCCACAGGTCGTGCATGTTGAGAGAGGAGGCGACGACACGGACCCGGGACCAGCCGGGCCTCGGCTCGGGCTCCGGGACGTCGCGCAGTACCAGCCCCGACAGGGGGTCGGAGGCGCTCTGGGAAATGGCGGTTGCAGCAAGCACGAGGTCACGTTCACCCGGATGCGCGGCAGAGCTCCAGCCGGTGTGCCACAGTGCAGCACGCAGGTGAGCGGAGTTCGATGCCGCAGAGGGGACTCTGAGGGAGGCATGCCGGAGCGCACCCGGGTGGTGGCGGGGCATAGGCGTGAACGGTGCCGTCCTCGATGAGGGGAATCTTTGGCTGCCACAGACACCGAGTTCTGCTGAGGGCCGCGCAGCTCGCTTCGCCCTTGTGGGCGCGCCGCTGCCGCAGGCACGCGTGGAGCCGAGTCTGAACTCGAAGACGGCTCGGACGGACACCTCACCGGGTGGCTCGTGAAGGAGGCGGCGCTGTGTTTCCGGTGGGCGGACCGGCTTCACCGACCCGGCCGGTCCGCCCACGTGGCCGTCGCGGTCGGCCCGGAACCGGCGAGTCGGGTGATCCGGGAGGGCACCACGAAGTCCCCGAACCCGCTCCGCGTACGAGATCCTGGACCGCATGGGCGATCGGCTGAGGCCAGGTTCGTGCCTGGCCGCAGTCGGTCCAAGCAGTCGTGCCGCTGCATGGCACGACGGCCGCGGCAGTGCTCAGCGCGTTCCGTTGCCGTGGGTTCGTGTGAGGTTCGCAGCGCCCGTGCCAGGCTGAACGCGGGGCACACTCACCACGATGTGCACCAGGCTCTCGCCCGCCAGCGACTCGTACACATGGGGCCGATCGCCCGGGTAGCGCGCGAAGTCCCCTTCCGACAGCTCCAGTGGGTTGTCGGAAGGTCCCACGCGCACCCTGCCGCTGATTACGTACAGGTGCTCCAGAGTGCCCACTGGGTGCGGCTCGGAGGGCTTGCCCACGCCATCGGGGTGGGGGGCGATACGGACCACATAGTTCTCGATGACGCCCGAACCATAGATGTGGTCGAGTGACCGGGCTTCGTATCCGCCGTGCTTCTGCCACACGACGTCGTCGCCCCGCTGCACGGTGATCACCTGCTCCCGCTCGGCCACCAGCCGGGTCACCGGAACGCCTAGTGCCCCTGCGATGGAGAACAGGGTGTCGACCGTGGGGTTGCCCGTCCCCTGTTCCAGATTCGACAGCGTTTGCTTGGCCAGCCCTGCCCGTCGGGCCAGCTCGGCGATGGAGAATCCGCGCTGCTCCCTCAGAAGGCGTAGGTTGCGCGCGACGACGGCGTTTCCTTGTGACACGAACCCACTCTATGAGGTCCGGTCGACGACCCATTCGTCAGCCCGTTCCGGCGAGACGGGCCAGGCAGGCGATAGGGCCTAGCGAACCCCCGCCGGGGCGGTGACCAGTTCGACGGCCCGGATCCGGTCCCGGCGCTCGGCTGCCCAGGGGACCAGCATCACCCGTCGGCGCCGGTGCGCTGGGCCAGCGTGTCGTGCACCTGCGGCGGGGTCCCGACCGCGATGTGCACCGTCATCGCCTCGATCTGGCGGCCGGCGGGTGTTTCCAGCAGCCGGTCCACTTCAGCGTCGGACAGGTCGGCGTCGCGGGCGAGCAGCATCCGGGCCCGGTCCCGATGCGCGCCTCGGGTCTGCTCGTGAGCCTCTTCCTCCGTGTCGGCCGCGATGAGGTTCGCCGAGATGATCAGGTAGAGCTCCGGGTGTGCCTTTGACGGCCGGTACTGGGTTCTGTATGTGTTGACCGCCGTGTCCAGGGCGCCGGGCGAGAAAGTTCACTCGGGAACGCGACGTCGCCCTCACCCTGCAGCAGGCCCTGCTGCCGCACGTCCGGTCGTGCACTCGGCAATCGAGTCGGCTGCGCGCTATGTGCCCGCGGGCGGCGGCGCTCAGGCGGGCGGCGACTGGTTCGACGTGATACCGCTCCCCGGGGCCAGGGTGGGCCTCGTGGTCGGCGACGTTGTTGGCCACGGGTCAACGCCTCGGCGACCATGGGGAGGCTCCGAACCGCCGTGCGTACTCTCGCCGACATCGAGCTACCGCCCGACGAACTCCTCACCCACCTGGACGACATCGTGACCCATACTGCGGGCGAACAGATCGACGAAGCCGCAGGTGACCTCGGCGACATACCGGGTGACATAGGCGCCACCTGCCTGTACGCCGTATCCGACCCGGTCGCCGGGACCTGTTCTCTCGCCCGGGCAGGCCACCCGGCTCCCCTCCTGATCCACCCGGACGGGACCAGCAGCAGCGTCGACCTACCTGCCGGACCACCGCTGGGCCTTGGCAGTCTGCCCTTCGAGGCGAGGGAGATCTCCCTGCCCGAAGGAAGCCTGCTTGCGTTGTTCACCGACGGCCTCTTCGCAACCCGGGATCGCGACCCCGACAAGGCGCTCTCCGACCTTCGTCGAGCCCTCGCCCAGCCCAGACCCTCGCTGGAAGAACTGTGCGACTCCGTCTTGGAGACCCTGTGTCCTGAACCAGCGGCCGACGATGTCACTCTCCTCCTGGCCCGTCCCCGGCTCTTCGGCGAGGACCACGTTGCCACCTGGGACGTCCCCCGTGATCCTGCGGCGGTGGCCGACGTGCGCCGCCGCGCCGCCGACACGTTGAGCGCATGGGGGCTGGATGAAGCCGCCTTCGTCACCGAGTTGGTGATCAGCGAATTGGTCACCAACGCGATCCGGTATGCCACGGAGCCGATCAGGCTTCGCCTCATCAAGGAGCAGACCCTGATCTGCGAGGTCTCCGACGCCAGCAACACCAGCCCCCACCTGCGCCGCGCACGCGTCTTCGACGAGGGCGGTCGCGGCCTTTTCCTTGTCGCCGAGCTCACGCGACGATGGGGCACCCGTCACACCCTCACCGGCAAGACGATCTGGGCCGAACAGTCCATCCCCTGAGTTCAGGCCGGTTCAGTCTCCTCCCGGCTGAGATTTCTGTGATCTCAGCACGGCCGCGCTCCAGCCGCCCGCGGCAGCACCTCTACCGGCAACCTTCTGTTCGGTGAGCTGATCCACCTCGACGGCGATCGGCCGCAGTTTCCGGTCCAGCAAAGCGGGAAGGAAGCCGCGCAGCAGGTATTGCAGACGCAGTGAGCCCGGGATGAACACCCGGCGCTGCCTTCGCTGGATGCCCCGCACGATGCGGTCGGCGGCCAGCGACACCGGGAAGGTCTTGCCGGCAGCCCCGGGCAGCCGCGCCCGCGTCCGGGCAAAGTCCGCGTGCTCGCGGTCGGCGTCGCGCACCATCGGCGTGTCGATGAACATCGGGTAGGCGACACCTACGCCCACACCGAGGTGAGCAACCTCGACCCGGAACACGTCCAGCAGAGCCTCCAGTCCGGCCTTGCTCGCCGCGTACATGCCCTCGCCGGGCGGGGCGAAGATCGCTGCCGCCGAGGCCACGCCGAGTACGTACCCTCGGCTGGCGATGAGATGGGGCAGGCATGCTCGGATGAACCGCCAGTTGCCGGTCACGTTGACGTCGAGCACCGTGGCGAGCACCGACGGATCGAGGTGCCGCACCGTGCCCACGGGACCGATTCCCGCATTGGACACGGCGACATCGATGGCGCCGAACTCCTCGGCCACGGCTTGGACTGCGGCCTTGACCGACTCCCCGTCGGTGATGTCGCACCGGAGCGCGAGAGCCGTGCCTCCCAGGTCCTTTGCGGCCTGCCGCACCGCGTCACCGTCGATGTCCAGCAGCGCGACCCGGTGCGTGCGCGCCAACCGCCGCGTCACAGCGAGACCGATTCCGCCGGCCGCGCCCGTGATCATTGCCACCGGCCGGGCCCTCCGTTGATCCTTGCCTGTCGGGTCCGCCGTGGCCGGTCAGATCCTGCGCTCGTGCCCGCGCCAGAAGGGCTCACGGATGTCCTTCTTGAGCACCTTCCCGTTGGCGCTGCGGGGCAGGGCGTCGACGAACACGATCTTCTTCGGGGTTTTGATGCCACCGAGCTTGGGGCGGCAGTAGGCCACCAGTTCCTCTTCCGCCAGCTGTGCGCCGGCGTTCAGCTCGACGACGGCGGTGACGGCCTCGCCCCAGTCAGGGTGCGGTGTGCCGATCACAGCGCAGTCCTGCACCGCCGGATGCGTCCAGATGACCTGCTCCACATCGCTCGGGTAGACGTTGAAGCCACCCGAGATGATCATGTCCTTCTTGCGGTCGGTGATGTGCAGGAAGCCCTCGTGGTCGAGGTAGCCGAGGTCGCCGGTGTGCAGCCATCCGTCGACGATGGTCTCCGCGGTCTTCTCCGGGGCGTTGTAGTACCCCTTCATCAGCAGGTCGCCCCGCACGCAGATTTCGCCGGTCTCCCCGGTGGGCAGGATGGTGCCGTTCTCGTCGAGGATCTCGACGCGCACCAGCGGTGCGGGCCGCCCCGTCGCCGACAGCCTGGCGTCGTCGGCGATCTCACCGTTGCGGAAGTGTTCCTCGGGGCGCAGGAAGGCGATCGCGGTGGGGGCCTCCGCCTGACCGTACCCCTGGAACATCACCGGGCCGAAGACGTCGATCGCGCGACGCAGCTTCTCGGTGGACATGGGGGCCGCACCGTAGGTGAAGTACTTCAGCGAGGAGAAGTCCCGCTGCTCGATGCCCGGTATCTCCAGTATCCGGTAGATGACGGTGGGCGGCAGGTAAAGCTCCGTGACGCGGTGCTTCTCCAGTAGGTCGAGCAGTTCGAGCGGGTCGGGGCGGTGCATCACCACGATCGTGCCGCCGCGGGCCGTGACCGGCAGCGTGAGGGTGCCGGCGGCGTGGGTCATCGGCGCGGCGACCAGGTTCACGATCGGCTCGTCCGAGGAGTACGGCGCGGCGAACATGTGCTGCAGTGCGGCGACGGTGAGGCTGCGGTGCGTGTTCATCGCGCCCTTCGGCGCCCCGGTGGTCCCGCCGGTCGGCATGATCCCGGCCACCACATCCGCATCCGGGATGTAGTCGGGAAGCTCGCTGGACGCTCCCTCGGTGAACGACTCCAGCAGGACCGCGTCCGCCGCCGACAGGGCTTGCGCGTCCCCGCTCAGCGCGATCACGGTCTTCAGTCGCTTCAGTTCGGGGCGGAGCTGCTCCACGACCGGAAGGAACCGCTCGTGGCAGAACAGCACCTCGCAGTCGAAGCTGTCCAGCATCCGCTGGATCTCCTCCTTGGGGTATGCGGGGTTGACCGGGACCCAGGCCATCCCCGCCCGCCACATGCCGAGAACACAGGCCCACGCGAGGGGATCGTTGGCGGCGAGAACCGCGCCCTTGGTCTCGGGCTCGATGCCATGGGCGAGCAAGGCGTTCCCCACGCGGCACGAAAGCTCACCGATCTCGGTGTAGGTGAACGTCTGCTCCCCCGAGATGAAGGCCACCCGGTCCGGGTAGGCGCGCCAGCCCCGGTCGAAGAAGTCGGTCACAGCCATGCTGGTCATTCCTTGTCTGCGAAGTCGATCTCCCAGCCAGGGGATCGGTCGGTCGTACTGGTTCGTCGGTCTCGTCGACAGCCCGCGGCAGCGGGAGTCCGCTAAGCGGGCGTGCCGGTGCGGAGGGGTCAGGCCCCGACCCGTCCGCCCTGGTACAGCAGCGTGTTGAGGTAGCCGAACTTCATGTTCAGCAGGTGGTTCTCGGCGTCCTCGATACGGGCGGCCCTGGCGTCCCGGAAGAGCTTCTCCATCGGGTACTCGCGCGTCAGTCCGTAACCGCCGAACAGCTGGAGGGCCTCATCGGCCACCTCGAAGGCGAGATCGGTGCAGGTGACCTTGGAGCCGCCGGTGTAGTAGGGGTGTTTGGCCGGCGAGAGCGCCGTGTACTCGGCGGCCCTGCGGGCCACCGCGCGCATCGTCTCCACCTTGCGGGCCATGGCCCCCAGGCGGCTCTGCACCATCTGGTGCTCGGCCAGCAGCGCGCCGCCCTGGCGGCGCTCGTGGACATACTCCAGCGCGTACTCGAAGGCCCCCCGGGCCAGCCCTGTCATGAGTTCGCCCATCGCCACACCCGCCGTGGACCAGGTGGACGCGTGGCCGTGCCAGTAGTCCTCGCCGAGCGAGACGGCGTAGCGCACGGGGACTCTGACGTCGTCGAAGTACAGCTCACCCTGGGGCAGGGCCCGCTTGCCCAGCTTCTCCAGCGGCTTGCCGTGGCTCACTCCGGGCAGGTCGAGGGGAACGACGACCTCGACGCCGTGCGGATGCCCCTCGCCGTCGAAGTACCCGTCGCCGTAGTCGGCGACGATGGACAGGATCGCGACCTGGGCGACCGGGCCGTTGGACACCCAGGCGGAGCTCTGCCCGTTGATCACGATGTCGCCACCGCTGATCTTCGCGGTGAGGTTGCCCTTGTTGCCCTGCGGGGCGAGGGCGTGGCGCTCGGCGGGGTAGAGCATCGTGCCGTCCGAACCGCGGTCCGGCTGGGAGGCGACCCAGGCGCCGATCTTGCCCGCCGTCAGTTCGACCAGTTCCTGGTTGCCGGCTCGCTTGGCCATCATGTTCGGGAAGGCGGCGGCTGCCAGCGAGACCGCGAGGCCCGCGTCACCCCAGCCGAACTCCTCGACGACGATCGCCTGGATCCGGGCCAGCTCGCGTGGCGGCACGTCGTCGGAGGTCGCGTCGAACTCGATTCCCGACGAGGCGGCTGTCGCCATGAACTCCCAGTACGGGGAGCCCTGCGCGATCGCTTCCTCGGCGCTCAGCCTGTCGATGGCGATGCCCGCCGGGCGCATCACCTCCCGCGCGAACTTGTGCATCGCCTGCTGGATGGCGCGCTCCTCGTCGCCGAGGATCTCGAAACCACTCTGTTCCACGTACGGCAGCCCCGGCCGAACCGAAGATGTCGCGGCGTCCTTGCGTTGTGTCATGACTTCGTCGTCCTTGATCCGAGTGTTTCCTGCGGCTGGTGTCACTGCGCGGAGGTGATCGCAGCGGGAAGATTCCGTTCGTGCTCGGCGTCCTGCAGGCCCGCCATCGTCTGGAGCCCCTCCTTGGTGCCGGGGACCTGGAGGAGTTCCCTCAGCGCGGTGTTCTCCGCCGCGAAGCCGGCGAACTGGGCGTCGGCCAGGGCGCCGTAGACGTTCTTGAACACCTCGTTCACCGCGGCGATCGTGCTCGCCGGGCGCTTGGCGATGTCGCGTGCCAGGGTGTCGGTGTAGGCGTTCAACTCCTCGCGCGGCAGCGCGCGGCTGACGATTCCGTAGGCTGCGGCCTCCTCCCCGGTGAAATCACGGGCCTGGAGGATCACCTCACGGGCGCGGGCCGGGCCGATCTGCATGGCCAGCCGTGTCGTACCGCCGCCGGCCGGGAGGATGCCGCCGCTCGTCTCGGGCAGGCAGAACCGGCTCTCCGGTGTGGCGAACCGCAGATCCGTCGCGAGCAGGAACTCCAGTCCGGCGCCGCGGCAGATCCCGTCGACCACACAGATGGTCACCTGCGGCAGGTTCTGCCACATGGTCGTCAGAGCCTGCAGGGCGTTGATGTCGTCGTAGCGGCTCTGCGGAACCGATGGGTCGCTGTCCATCCGCAGAATGTCGCCCAGGTCGAAGTGGGCGATGAAGAACTCCGGGTCGGCACTGCCGAAGACCACCACCGCCGTCTCCCGGTCGAAGGCGAGGGACCCACCGAGATCGAACAGCTCGCCGACCATCTGGAAGTTCATCAGGTTCACGGGCGGTTGGTTGAAGTCGACGTAGAGGATCCGGCCGTCACGCCGGACGTCGAGGGTCTGATAGGTCATCGCTGACTCCTGGGTTGGTGCGGGTGGACGGTCAGATGCCGAGGATGGTGATCGCGGCGGCGGCTTCCTCGCCGGCGTAGAGGCCGCCGCCGTTTTCGGCGAGGGCGATACGGGCGCCAGGCACCTGGCGGGCTCCGCATGTGCCGCGGAGCTGGTGGACGAGTTCGTGGATCTGCGCGAGCCCGGAGGCGCCCATGGGGTGGCCCTTGGACTCCAGGCCTCCGGACGGGTTGACGGGCAGGCGGCCGCCGAGCCGGGTGGCGCCGGACTCCGCGAACTCGCCGCCGGCGCCGATCTCGCAGAACCCCATCAGCTCGGTCTGCAGCAGTTCGCCGAACGCCGACGCGTCGTGGACCTCAGCCACCGACACGTCCTGCGGCCCGACGCCTGCCTGCTCGTAGGCCCGCCCGGCGGCGAGCCGGGTGGCCGAGCGGTCCCAGGCCGAGAGAGGACGCACCGTTCCCGTGCCCAGTACCGCGGCCAGCACCCGGATCGGCTGCCGGGCGGCCAGCCGTCGCAGGCCTGCGGCGTTGCAGACGATGGCCGCCGCCGCTCCGTCGGTGAGCGGTGCACACATCGGAACCGTGAGCGGCCCCACGACGGGCCGGGCCGCGAGGATGTCCGCCGCCGACATCTCCTCGCGGAAGTGCGCGAGCGGGTTGTGCACCGCGTGCGCGTGGTTCTTCTCGGAGATGACCGCGAGCTGCTTCTGGGTCGTGCCGAAGGCGTCCATGTGCGCCCGGGCGAGTGCCGCGTAGTAGTCCATGAACACGCTGCGCGGCTTGCCGTCGTCCGGAAGCTCGCCGCCGAGTTCGGTCAGGAGGGCGCGTACCCCCTCGGGGTCCGAGACGTCCATGCCGCCGTCGAACACCCCGAGTGCCTTGCGCTTGTCGCCGATGCTCAGCTTCTCGGCGCCGACCGCGAGCACGACATCGGCCGCGCCGGAGCGCACATGCATGATCGCCTGGTGCAACGCGGTGGCACCGGTGGCACACGCGTTCTCGACATTGATCACCGGGATGCGCTCGAAGCCCATCGAGCGCAGCGCCATCTGGCCGCCGACCACGACCTGCCCCTCGAGCACGCCCTGGCAGGTGTTGCCGAAGTACGCGGCCTCCACGGCGCCCAGTGCGGCACCGGCGTCGGCCAGCGCCTCGGTCACCGCCTCCCGGGTCAGATCCTTGACCGAGACCTCCGGCCGGACCCCGAACCGGGTCATACCGACCCCGGCGACCCACACCTGTGAGCTGCTGGTCACGCCGCGCTCTCCTCGGTCACACGCGCCAGCCCGTACGCCTCCAGAGCCCCCATGAGCTCACGGTGTCCCACCAACTGCGCGGGCGAGCGGAACCCGACCCCGTTGAAGGTGTTGCCCAGCAGCCGCATCGCGGCGTAGGCCTGGATCAGGCCGGTGATCTGGTAGCCGGACGTGCCGTGGATGACCGCCCGTGCCGTGACGTTGTTGCCGCGGCCCGTGCACCAGTCGACCGAACGATTCACCTGCCGGTTCTCACGGGCCGGTGTATTCGGCGTCATGGTGGCAGCCACCTTGTCGAGCGCCGGGTAGAGCTTCTCCTCGGGCAGCCACTGGAAGAGGACCTTGAACATGCGCTCCGCTTCGCGTACCCGCTGGGGGATGTCACCCTTCTCGTTTTGCATCGCCACGAACATGCGGCAGTTGCGTACGCGGCGGTCGTCCCGGAAGAACACCGGCATGGCGGTGCCGCCCCAGTTCAGGCCGGGGACCACCAGGGTGGTGCCGGGCACGACCATGTCCTGCTGGACGATGCCGTCGTACTTCTTGAGGACGTTGTCTTCCAGGTAGTAGGCGTCCTTGCGGATCACGTCGAACATCGACTGCGTCGATCCGACCGTCGGGATGTTCCGGGTGTACTGGCCGATCTCAAGCGTGTCGATGCCGGGGGTCTCCAGGACGATGCGGGCGACGATGTCGGGAACCGCGTACTGCATGGAGACGGCGGTGGACACGGCAAGTCCGGCTGCTGCGTACTTCGGGCCCCACTCGTCCAGGACCGCGAGCTGGTGGGACTGCTCACCGGCGGTGTCGAGATAGTGACAGCCGGCGCGCAGCGCGGCCTCGAGTACTGCGGGCGCGTGCCGCAGGAAGGGGCCGACCGTGTTGCAGACGACTTTCCTGCCTTCGAAGAGCGCGGCCAGGGACTCGACGGAGCCGTCGACCTCGGCGATTTCGTAGTCGGCCGTCTCGATGCCCGGGACGGCGTTCATGATTTCCTGCAGCCTGGCCTTGTTCCGGCCGGCTGCCACGAACGGAATGCTGTACTCGCGCAGGTATTCGGCCACCAGGCGGCCGGTGTAGCCGCTGGCTCCATAGATGACAACCGGTCGGCGATCGCTCACGGCTGCTTCCCTTCCGTGACGAGTCGAGGCGCCGTGGCGCCGCGGCTCTACGCTTTTTACGTTGCGGCAAACTCTGGGCAACATCCGGCCACCGTGCTTCCGTGAGAGCGCACTCCGGGTTCCGCATTCGTGCATCCCACGCCCGACGGCTGGTCCGTCAGACGGCACGGGCGCTTGTCAAGACCCGGCGGAACGGGTTTCACTCGATTCATCCGCCGGCGAAGGTGATGGCGTATGACAGCAGCCCTGACCTGGTCAACCCACGGGTCCGCACAAGATCACGTCCTGGACGCCTGGAGCAGCAAGATGTCCCAGCTGCACCTGGGCTGGGCACTGTCGTTCTCAGAGACCGAACCCTTCGGCGTGTCGGTGCGGTACCGGAGGCTGGACCAGCTGACCGTCGGAGAGCTCCGCAGCGGCCGAATCGCCGGCCGACAGGCCGCCGCGAGCGAGGGCCCGCTCGTGGGTGTCCTCGTGAACCTCTCCGGACGGCTGATGTGCCGGTACGTCGGCGGCAGCGAGGTCGAACTCGGTCCCGGCGACCTGCTGGTTTGGGACAGTGAACTGGCCCACGACTTCGAGGCCGTGGGGGACCACCGTGAGCTGTACCTGCTCCTGCCCCGCGAGCGGCTGCCCCAGGCGATTGCCGGAAGTGCCTCCCGCACCGGCGGTGTCGTGTCCGTGCGGCCAGGGTCAGGGCTCGCCTCGATCGCTGCCGCTCAGCTACAGGCCATCACGCGCGAGTTCGACCACCTGTCCGACACGGATCTGGCCATCGCCTCCCAGACCTTCTTCGACACCCTCGAAACGGCCCTCGTTCCTGCTCCGGAACAGCCTGTTTCCAGCAGCGCCCGCGAGGCGCTGGTCAGACGGACCCGCCGGTACATCGAGGATCACCTGGATGATCCGGACCTTTGCGCTTCCTCCATCGCCGAGGCGTTCGACATCTCCGTCCGCACGCTGCATCTCGCCCATGCCGGTACGGGCGTAACAGTAGGTCGCTGGATCCGGGAGCGTCGCCTGAAGGCCTGCTACCGGGACCTCTCACGTGCGCATGGCGGCACGACGGTCACCGACGTTGCCTTCCGCTGGGGCTTCAGCAACATGGGCCACTTCAGCACAGCCTTCAAGCAGGCATTCGGCGTGACACCCAGCAGCGTCTTGCTCCGGGGCCAGCACAGCTGGACCGGCACGGACAACGGCTGATTCCGAGGCACACCGCCCTGCCGAGGCGAGCCCAGTGGGTAGCAGGATTGCGCTGATCCTCCCACCGACTCGGGGGGCCGCTCCGTGGCGCCACCTCGCTCAGGGCGACCATTCCGAATATCACGTGGGCTGGTTGGCGTCCACTCTCGTGGACAGTCACCACACGCAGACACCCTTCGCGTCGAGCCAGTGCAGGGACGGCAGCGAACGAAGGAGACTCTCGGCGGGACAGCGAGAGCGTCCCGCCGGTGGTCGAACTGGTGGCTTCTCCTGTCGTGCCCTCTCAAGGCTAACCCGATAAATCGGGATGTCTCACCCAGGGCGACAGAGAGGGTGCCCGGGACGATCTGTGAACACTGTGCCGCCTGATGGCACACACGTACGCACAGTCCTGTCGGCGCGCTGTAGATCTGATCGGTGCCCGGCTCGATCATGCCGGCGAAGAGGCTGTTCAGAAGGAAGAGCACGTCAATGGATCTCATGCGAGCCGCACGCCTGCATCTCCCCACGCACACGCTCACGATCGAGGAGGTTCCCAGGCCGACGCCCGGCGCCGGGCAAGTCCTCATCAAGGTCGCCGCGGCCGGCGTGTGCATGTCTGACGTGCACTTCATCGACGGTACGCTCGGCCGCCCGCCCCACCTTCAGGGCGATACGGTCACCATCGGGCACGAGGTCTCCGGCACGATCGTCGAACTCGGTACCGGCACCGGCCCCCTCGTCGTGGGCCAGCGGGTTGTTCTTCAAGCGGGGGACGTCAAGGACGGACAGATGCACACCCGCGGAGTGGACTACGACGGAGGCTGGGCTGAATACGCTCTTGCGACCGTGGAGTCCGTGTTCGTACTTCCGGACTCCATTCCGTTCGAGCAGGCGGCCATCATCCCCGATGCGGTGTCGACACCGTGGGACGCCGTTGTCCGAACCGCTGCTGTCCGGCCTGGGGAAGCCATCGGTGTGTGGGGCGTGGGAGGCCTGGGAGCCCATGCTGTGCAGTTGCTGCGGGCTGTCGGTGCCCTGCCCATCGTCGCGGTCGATCCTGTCGCTGCCGCTCGCCAGCGGGCACTCGACCTGGGTGCGGATCTGGCCCTCGACCCCGGCGACCCGCAGTTCAAGGAGAAGCTGCTGGCCCGCACAGGAGGCCGGGCGCTGAACGCGGCCTTCGACTTCGCCGGTGTCACCCCCGTGCACGAGCAGGCGCTGAGCGTCCTGGCGGCCGGGGGCCGTCTCATCCTGGTGGGGCTCTCCGGCCGGCCGATCATCGTGAACGACAGCACTGCCTTCAGTTACATGAAGCACGAGATCCGCGGACACTTCGGCACCGCACTCGACGCCGTGCCACAGCTCGTCGATCTCGTCGGCGCAGGACGGCTCGACTTCTCCCGGTCCATCACCGACGTCCTGCCGTTGGAGGAGGCGGCCACCGCAGTGGAACGTCTGCACACCAAGGAGGGTGCTCCGTTGCGTCTGATCCTCAGGCCGTGAGCCAGCCGCACGGCGACGCCCGACGCAAGCATCGATGTGAACGCTTCGTGTCCCCGCCCGTCGGCCATGTGGCTGTCGGGCGGGGACGCGGAAGCACTCGTGGTCTCCTGACCGTGTTTCAGGGACGCAGCAGCAGGCGGATGGGGTCGCCTTTCTTGCTCAGCAGACGCTCGACCGCGTCGGCCGCCTCCTCCAACGGCAGGACGTCGGAGACCGAGCGGGAGAATTCGATGCGCCCGTTCGCCTCCAGCCGGATCAGGTCGGCGATCGCACCGTCCTGCGCACCGAAGTGCCCCACGATCTGTAGCTGCTTCTGCTGGAAGGCGGTGCTGTCCTCGACCGTGAAGGGACGACCGCTCAGGCCCACCAGAACCAATTTGCCTCCCTGGGCCAGGACGCTCAGTGCCTGGCTCCGTACCGGGGTGGCTCCGGCGAAGTCAAAGGCAACCTCCAGGCCCTCGCCCGCGGTGGCGGCGAGAACCTTCTGCTCGAAGTCGGGGTCGGCCGAGTCGAGATTGCCTGCCCAAGGCAGTGACGACCACGGGCTGAACGGTCGGGAAGGGTCTCTTCCACACCCGTGGGCCTGGTCGCGAGCCGGCGACTGGCCCTGGCAGCTTGCCTTGCCAGGGTCAGCGCCCTGGATGACGATGGGGGTGGCCGCTCCCGGCGGCCCCGACGCAGGCAAGGCGCTATGACGGAAGACACCACGGCATCCGGTCGGCTCTCTCCGACAGTGCTGGCGGCAGCACGTTCAGTGGATGCTGTCCTCGCCACGGACGGCAGAGGTGCGGTGACTCAATGGAGCGCCGGTGCTCAGGCGCTGTGGGGATGGTCCCGGCAGGAAGCCCTTGGTCTGGAACTGGCGGATCTGTACACGGCTGACGGAGTACCTCGGCACAAGGACGGCCACACCTTCGACGCGCCGACGCAGATCACTGCGCTGACGGTAGAGGATCAGCGCGTTGGGTTCCTGGTGACGGCAGATCTCGGGGCGGAGGAGCAGGCGCCAGACAACGCGCTGACGTCCTGGCTGTTCGATCAGTTCCCGCTCGCGCTTTCGATCACTGACGGTGAGTCCCGTGTTCTGAGGAGCAACGAAGCGATGTGCCAGCTCATGGGGCTGAGCGAGGAGGACGTCCGTGCACGGCTCATGACCGAGGCGGGGCCAGGGGTTGCTACCGCCGAAGATGTCCGGCGTGTGCGCCGCGTCGTCGCGACGGGCGAACCAGTGACCACAGAGAGGTTTGTGAAAGTCCCGGGTGAGACGAAGGCCCATGCATGGGCCACGGACTTCTTCCCGCTGCGGGACTCCGCCGGCCGAGTGCGCGCGGTGGGCTGTGCGGCATACGACTACTCGCAGCAATACGGTTCGAGGGAGCGCCTGGCGCTGATGAGCGAGGCGCGAACGCGGATCGGTGAGAGCCTGGACGTCACGGGAACCGCTCAGGAAGTGATCAAGGTTGCCGTACCACGCTTCGCGGACGCCGTCAGCATCCATCTGTGCGAGGTCATATTTCACGGAGATCTGCCCGCTCCCATCCTGTCCGGCCCCGTGGCGCTGCGCCGTGCTGACCCTCCTCCGGAGCAGGCCGGCGGGAAACCGGCCGCACCCGTCGAGACGGTGCATCCCGAGTCCTCACGCATCGCCCGGTGTCTGACCGCTGACCGCGCCGAACTCCTCCGTGTCGGAGCCTCGGAGATTGACCGCTGGTTCGGTGACGGCTCTGGACCGACGGCCGACCTGCCCCGGGGCGAGCCCCACTCGCTGATCGCTGTACCGATCCGTGCGCGCGGTCTCACTCTGGGCCTGGCCCTGTTCCTCCGCTACGCACCGGCGCACGAGCCCTTCTCCGCCGACGATCTCACGGTCACCGAGGACCTGATCGCCCGTGCGGCGATCTGTCTGGACAACGCCCGCCAGTTCACCCGTGAGCACGGCATAGCAGAGGCGCTGCAGCGCACCCTTTTGCCGCATGGTTCAACCTCGCATTCGGCCGTGGAGACCACGGCGCGTTATCTGCCCGCCGGGGCCGGAGCGGAAGTAGGAGGGGATTGGTTCGACGTGATCCCCCTTCCGGGTGCCCGGGTCGGACTGGTCGTCGGCGACGTGGTGGGCCACGGCCTCACCGCCTCCGCCGCCATGGGGCAGTTGCGTACGGCCGTACGCACCCTCGCCGACATCGACCTCCCGCCGGATGAGCTGCTCACCCACCTCGACGACGTGGTGACCCACGCGACGAATGAGACCTGCACCGATGCGCTGCCGGGCGCCGTCGGAGCCACGTGCCTTTATGTCGTGTACGACCCGGCCGCCCGCGTGTGCTCGATGGCCGCCGCCGGACACCCGCTTCCGATCCTCGTGCGCCCCGGCGGCAAGGCCGAAGTGGTCGACCTCGCTGTCGGCCCACCCCTCGGCCTGGGAAGCCTGCCGTTCGAGGCGACCGAAGTCGCCGTCCCTGATGGGAGCGTCCTCGCGCTCTTCACCGACGGGCTGATCGAATCCCGCGACCAGGACGTGGATGCGCGTCTCGATGAGCTCAAAGCGGTGCTGGGGCGCCCCAGTGCTTCGCTCGAGAGCATGTGTGACGCCGTGCTGGACACGCTTCACTCCCGCCCCACCAGCGATGACGTCGCTCTCCTCATGGCGCGCACCAGAGGCTTGGACAACGGCCAAGTCGCCGAATGGGAGCTCAACAGCGACCCCGCTGTCGTGGCAGGCACGCGGCGCCAGGTTGATGACCAGCTCAGTGCGTGGGGGCTGGAGGAGGCCACGTTCACAACAGAGCTGGTCGTGAGCGAACTGGTCACGAACGCGATCCGCTACGGCTCCGGCCCGATCCGACTGCGCTTGATCAAGGACCGTTCGCTGATCTGCGAGGTCTCGGACGGTAGCACCACGGCCCCGCACCTGCGCCGCGCCCGGCTGCACGACGAGGGCGGCCGCGGACTGTTCCTGGTCGCCCGGCTGACCGAGCGATGGGGCACGCGGTACACGCCGACGGGCAAGATCATTTGGGCCGAACAGGCACTGGGCGCGCGTGAGCTTGCATGGGAGTAAGAGCTGCCAGGTCCGCCTCCGGACCGTACGAGTAAGCGTTTCCTGGCACTGGCAGGGACAGGAATCGCTTACCAGGCCAGCTCATACTGAAACCCATAATCCAAGAGCCCGATCCCGCTGTGGACGTCGGGTGGGCCTGGAGCGCGGTGCCGAGCTGAGCGAATTCCTGCGCGGCCGCCGCGCCCGACTCAAACCCAGTGACGTGGGGCTTGTCGACCACGGCCGCTATCGGCGGGTGCCCGGCCTGCGCCGTGAGGAGCTGGCCCAGCTGGCCGGCGTGTCCGTGGCCTACTACACGCGCCTCGACGCGCCGGTTGCTGAGGCCAGGATGATCCGGCACCGCAAGGCCCACGCCTGCGGCGTCGAACGACGCCGCACCCACCCTTCCAGCGCAGACCGTTCTTCATCCGACGGCGTCAACTCGGCCATCGGCCGCCCAGCCCGTGTTACCCGGCAAGCCGACACATCTGAACAGAATTCCTGACTCAGAAGACTAGTTCCTCCTTTGCGCGGGGCAGGCCCGGCAGCCCTGCCAGCTGGTGAGCCAGTTGGGCCAACTCGGTCATCAAGGGGCTCTATAGCCAGTCGAGACGGCCTGACCTGCGGCAACGGACTATGCGTGCGGCATTCTCGGGCTCAGTGGGCGTCGGCGGGAATGTGTTGGGGACCGATCCGCTTGCGGAACACCCAGTAGGTCCACCCCTGGTAGAGCAGCACCAGCGGCAGCATGATGACGGCGACCCAGGTCATCACCTTCAGTGTGTACGGACCCGAGGCCGAGTTGTCGATCGTCAGGTTCCACGCGTCGTTGAGTGAGGAGGGCATGAGGTCCGGCGCAAGGGCCAGGAAGATCGCCGCCACCACGGACGCGATGGCGACCCCGGTGAAGCTGAACGCCCATCCTTCCCGCGCCTTGGCGTTCATCGCGAGCGTGCCAAGAAGCCCGACGACTGCCACGGCAAGGGCCACCGCGGTCCACGCCGTCCCGCGCTCCGCCTGGATCCAGGTCAGCAACCCGCCTCCCAGAAGCAGAGTGACCACGGTGGCTTTGGTGGCAAACGTACGCGCCCGTACCCGGATGTCGCCCACCGTCTTCAGCGCGGTGAACACCGCCCCGTGCACGGTGCACAGCGCGACGAAGGCGAGACCACCGAGCAATGCAGGCCAGTTCAGCAGGTCAGCGAACGAACCGGCGAAATCCTGCTGGGAGTTGATCGGTACGCCCCGCACCATGTTGGCGAACATCGTTCCCCACAGGAACGGCAGCAGCAGCGAGCTGGCGAACAGCGCCAGCTCCCAGTTGCGCTGCCAGCTCTCTTCCGGCCGCTTGTGCCGGTATTCGAAGGCCAACACCCGCACGATCAGCAGCAGCAGAGCGAGGACCAGCAACAGGTAGAAACTGCTGAAGAACGTCGCGTACCAGGCCGGGAACGCGGCGAACATCGCGCCGGCCGCGGTGATCAGCCAGACCTCGTTGCCGTCCCACACCGGTCCGATGATGTTGATCAGTACGCGGCGCTCAGTCCGGTCGCGCGCGAGCAACCTGGTCAGGATGCCGACCCCGAAGTCGAACCCTTCCAGGAAGAAGTAGCCGGTCCACAGGACGGCGATCAGAAGGAACCAGAAGTCGTTGAGGCCCATGGCGCATCTCCTCTCAGTACGCGAAGCTCAAGGGTTTGTCGGAGTCGTCGTGGGAGCCGTCGTCGGCGTCGTCTCCCCGAGGCCCGCGCAGCGTCGGATCCTTGGCAGGCGGCTGCTCGTTGGTGTCGGGGCCCTTGACGGCGTACCTCTTCATCAGCCGTACGTTGATCCAGAACAGCACGGCGTACAGCAGGGTGAGGGCCCCGAGCGAGATTGCCATCTCGGTCTGGCTGACACCGGGGGAGACCGAGTCCGCGGTCTTGAACAGACCGTAGACAGCCCAGGGCTGACGGCCCATCTCGGTGAAGACCCAGCCGATGGAGTTGGCGACGAAGGGGAAGATCAGCGACGCCATGCCGAAGCGCCAGCCCCACTGCGTGAGGGTCGGCCCCAACTCTCTCTTGTTGGTGAGCATCAGCTTGGGCACGTCGTCCTCGGCGGCCTGATGCTCCGGCAGCAGCCACTTCTTCTTCCGGGTCAGCCAGAATCCGGCACCCGCGGCGACGGCCGCGGTGAGCCCGATGCCGATCATCAGGCGGAAGCCCCAATAGGTGATGAAGAGGTTGGGGATGTAGTCCTCGGGGGCACCACCGTACTTCTCGGCCTCGGCCGTGGCGGTCTCGTTGATGCCGGGGACACAGCTGCTGAAGTTGCGGTCGGACAGGAAGGACAGCAGACCGGGAAGTTCTATCTCGACGGAGTTGTGGCCCTTGGTCACATCGCCGACCGAGAAGATGGAGAACGGGGCCGGACATTGGGTCTCCCACAGCGCCTCGGCCGCGGCCATCTTCATCGGTTGCTGCTTGAACATCACCTTGGCCAGGGAGTCGCCGGACAGGGCGACCAGCACGCCCGCGATCATGGTGACGACAAGGCCCAGCCGCAGCGAGGTGCGCAGGGTGACCGTCTTCTTGCGGTCGACGTCCTCCCCTGCGGCCTTCTTCTTCTTGATCTTCCAGAGGTGGTAGCTGGCGATGCCGATCATGAAGGCGCCGCCGGTCAGGAAGGCGGAGGAGAGGGTGTGCGCGAACTGGAACACCGCCGTGTCCTGGAAGAGGACCTGCCAGATGCTGTTGAGGTGGGCCACCCCCGTGGTCTTGTCGATGTGGTAACCGAGGGGGTGCTGCATCCAGGAGTTGGCCGCGAGGATGAAGTACGCGGACAGGATCGTGCCGAGCGAGACCATCCAGATACAGGCCAGGTGGATCTTCTTGGGCAGCTTGTCCCAGCCGAAGATCCACAGGCCGATGAAGGTGGACTCGAAGAAGAAGGCGATCAGCGACTCCATCGCGAGCGGAGCGCCGAAGACGTCGCCGACGAACTTTGAGTAGTCCGACCAGTTCATGCCGAACTGGAACTCCTGCACGATGCCCGTGGCGACACCGATCGCGATATTGATCAGAAAGAGCTTCCCCCAGAACTTCGTGGCGTGGAAGTACTTTTCTTTACCCGTGCGCACCCAGGCGGTCTCCAGGCCGGCGGTGAGGGCGGCCAAAGATATCGTCAAGGGGACGAAAAGATAGTGGTAGACGGTGGTGATACCGAACTGCCATCGCGCCAAGGTCTCCGGCGCCAAAGCCAGATCCACTGCATCTTCTCCTTACATTGCCGTAGTCGCAGCAGAGGATTGCCCCGTTGATCCCACCGATTTCAGGAGGAACCATCACGCTTGTGAACGCGATCACATTCACAAGGCCTTATCTCGTACCGCCTGTTTGGGATCGGGGAGGGGGCCCAACTTCCGAGGAGCCACAGGAGGACCTCGGAGACGCTTACACCGAGTCCGTCGGAGAGTCGAAGCGGACCTGCCCTGTCGACGGGCAAGTCGGAGGCCCTCGGTGGACGGAGCAGAGCTCCTCACGGAACACCTCCCCGGCTCGACCTGATGGAGGAGTGGTGTGACACGTCCGGCGCGTGGCTGTCGGTGTGGGGTGTCAAGTTCGGCCTCCACGGCGGTCCGGAGGCTCATTCGCGAGGGTCGTGGGCGCGCAGCCCGTGCAGGAACATGTCGAGGAACTGCGCGCGGACACCGTACGCGCTGACCCCGCGGAGCCGGGCAATGTGCGAGCTGTACCCCGCGATGGAACCGGTGAAGGTCTCGGCGGCCACGGAACGGTCGATGCTGGCGCGCAGTTCACCGCGGAGTTGTGCGTCCCGCAGGACGTCCTCGACGACGGCGAGGGGCTTGTCGATGCAGTCGCGCTGGAACCTCGCGTACAGCTCGGGATGGTCGGGCAGCTCGAAGGAACAGCGGGCGGCGATGAGCCAGCGTGGGCTGTCGAGGGCGTCGGCGATGTCGTCGTAGAGGGCGTTGAGGTCGCCGACGAGACTGCCGGTGCGGGGCGGGACGAGGTCGAGGGCGAGGGTGTTGAGCCCCGCGATGATGAGCTCGTCCCGCTCGGTCCAACGGCTGTAGAGGGTGCGCTTGGCGACCTTGGCGCGGGCGGCGACGTTGTTGATCCGGAAGCCGGCGACACCATGGTCGGAGAGTTCGTCGACGACGGCACGGAGGATGCGGTCGTCGGCGGTGGTGTCGCGGGGGCGGCCCGGTTTGGCGGGGCCGGGTTCCGCCGGGACCGGCGACGCGATGGCTGCCATGACTGGCTCTCCCCTCATCCCCGAGACGGCCCACGACTCAGGATCCATGCCCTATTATGCGACCGAAACGGTTTCGTATTCACCGTAGCCTAGGTTACCGTATGCGCGTGCGAAACCGTTTCGCTCGAAGCTCGAACGAGGTGCCGCGGATGACAGCGACGGACCAGGCCACCGCGCCACGCACGCGCCGCAGCCGCATCAGCCCGGAACGCGAGGAGGAGCTCTTCGCCACCGTCCTCGACCTCCTCCGCGAGGTCGGCTACGAGGCCCTGACCATGGACGCGGTGGCGACCCGCACCCGCTGCAGCAAGGCCACGCTCTACCGCCAATGGTCGAGCAAGCCGGAACTGGTGGCCGAGGCACTGCGCCGGACCAAGGGCAAAGTCGTCGGCGACATCAACACAGGTTCCCTCCGAGGCGACCTGCGCGCGGTGATCGAACAGCTCGACGACGAGCAACTCCACAGAGAAGCCGCCCTGGTCCGCGGCCTGATCCACGCCGTCCACGCCCACCCCGACCTCTTGCGGGCCCTGCAGAACCTGATCGTCGACCCCGACCCCGCCGGCCTCGCGGCGATCCTCCGACGAGCGGTGGCCCGGGGTGAGGTACGAGCGGACTGCCCGGCACTGCAGTACGTGCCGTACGTATTGATTGGTGCCTTGGTGGCCCGGCCACTGGTGGCCAACCGGCCACCGGACCGGGCGTTCCTGCTCCACTATCTGGACTCGGTGGTCATGCCGTCCCTGACCACCTGACCCTGAGGGGTAAGCAGCAACCTGATACAGCACATCCGCGATTAAGCAGCGGCCGATCCGGACGGCGGGCCATCGTTTCTGAGCAGATCCGCGGCTCGGTAAGCCGTCCTGTCCGCGTCGGTCGGAAGGAACCGGTTGGCTCTGCCGCTCCACGTGACGACGAGCTCGTCGCGGGCGCGCGTGGCAGCCACGAACACGAGGGAAGGGGCCTTTTTGCTCTTCCTGCTTGTACCGGTCGGGATTCGTCATCCTGTGCCGCTCGATGCGCTGGTGCGGCACCTGCCCTTCGCCCACGGAGGTCAAACACCCGCTGGAATTCAAGACCCTTGAAACGGTGCATGGTCCCCATGCGCACGGCCTCCGAGTCGGACCGTACCGCGGCCCTGCCGAGCTCCACGGCGGGGATGTGGAACTCCTGACGAAGACATTGGCGAACTCAAGGAGAGCGCCTACCGGAGGCGGACGCTTCGCGCCTGGGACCCCCGACCCGGCGAGCTGATGGGTCACTGGGGCGGTGGGGAGGATCAGGAGGCGCGCACCAAACGCGAAGGGCGCTGCTACAGGACGGCCGCCCGTGGCTTCGATGCAGTGGCGATCACGTCGAGGGTGGACTCGACGGAACTGAGCTGGGTGTTCAGGTGTTTGACCCGCCGTCCTTCGGGTTGCAGGACGGCGTGTGGGGAGACGACGCCGGTGATGAACCGGCGGATCCCGGTGAGCTTCTCCCGGATTGATCGCGACCTCGTATGCCTGGATCGGCCGGGTCCGAGCCGAACGTGTAGCCGTCCGGGCGGGTCCAGATCAGTGGTGGCCGGCTGCGGTCAGCGATGATGTCGCGCAGGCAGGCCAGTCCCGCGCGGGTCTGGTGGGGCGGGAGTTCACCGGATTCGGCGGCTCGTTCGTCGTCATCAAGCAGCCGACAGGCTGTCGAGGCGCAAGGGGGCACCGGTGTGCGCTGCGACGTGGTCCACGGTGACGCCCGGCGCGGTTTCGACGAGGGCGAGGCCGGTGTCGGTGATGTCGAGGACGCCGAGGTCGGTGATGACGCGGTGGACGCAGGCCTCGCCGGTGAGGGGGAGGGTGCACTCCTTGAGGATCTTCGGGGTGCCGTCCTTGGCGGTGTGTTCCATGAGGACGATGACGCGTCGGGCGCCGTGGACGAGGTCCATGGCGCCGCCCATGCCCTTGACCATCTTGCCGGGGATCATCCAGTTGGCGAGGTCGCCGTGTTCCGAGACTTGCATGGCGCCGAGTACGGCGGTGCCGATGTGGCCGCCGCGGATCATGCCGAAGGACAGCGCGGAGTCGAAGAAGGAGGCTCCCGGCAGCACGGTGACGGTTTCCTTGCCGGCGTTGATCAGGTCGGGGTCGACCTCGTCGTCGTACGGGTAGGGGCCGGTGCCGAGGATGCCGTTCTCGGAGTGCAGGACGACGTGCACGCCGGGTGGGAGGTGGTCGGGGATGAGGGTGGGCAGGCCGATGCCGAGGTTGACGTAGGAGCCGGCGGTGAGTTCGGCGGCGGCGCGGGCGGCCATCTGGTCGCGGGTCCAGGGCATCAGGAACGTACCGTCCTCTTCTCGATGTGCTTGTCGGCTGCTTGCGCCGACGTCAACTCCACGATCCGCTGTACGAAGACACCGGGCAGGTGGACCATGTCGGGGGCGAGTTCGCCGGGTTCGACCAGTTCCTCGACCTCGGCGACGGTGACGCGGCCGGCCATGGCGGCGAGCGGGTTGAAGTTGGCGGCGGCGCGGCGGAAGACCAGGTTTCCGTGGTGGTCGCCACGCCAAGCACGTACGAGGGCGAAGTCGGTGGTGATGCCGTGCTCCAGCACGTACGCGCGGCCGCCGAACTCGCGGATCTCCTTGGGCGGGGAGGCGACGGCGACGGAGCCGTCGGGGGCGTACCGCCAGGGCAGTCCGCCGCGTGCGACCTGGGTTCCCACGCCTGCCGGGGTGTAGAAGGCGGGAATTCCGGCCCCGCCGGCTCGCAGGCGTTCGGCGAGGGTGCCCTGGGGCGTCAGCTCCACCTCCAGTTCCCCGCTCAGGTACTGGCGGGCGAACTCCTTGTTCTCACCCACGTACGAGCTGGTGACCCGGCTGATGCGACCGGAAGCGAGCAGCACGCCCAAGCCCCGCCCATCGACACCGCAGTTGTTGGAGACGACCCGCAGGCCCGACGTGCCCTGCGCATGGAGGGCCTCGATGAGGGCGCCGGGGATGCCGGAGAGGCCGAATCCCCCGACGGCGAGCGAAGCGCCGTCGGGAATGTCGCCGACCGCCTCGGCGGCGCTGGCGATGACCTTGTCCACGGTGTTGCCTGTTCCTTTCAGTGGGAAGGGCCGGCCGAGCGGTCGACCAGCTGTCGCTGACGACGAGTCGGGAGCCGGAGTTGCTTTCCGGTCCGGCCGTTTCACGGGCCCTCCGCTTGCAGCGCGTCCGAGACGGACTTGACGCCGCCGTGCGCGGTGAGCCCACCGTCGACGGCGATCTCGGCGCCGGTGATGAAGGACGAGTCGTCGGACAGCAGGAAGACGACCAGGGGAGTGACCTCGTCGACCGTGCCGGTCCGCCCCAGGGGCGTCTCGCGGATGTTCGCCTCACGGAAGGCGGGTGCGGCGGAGGCGGTCATCTCGGTCTCGATGTATCCGGGGTGGATGATGTTGACCCGGATGCCCCGGGGCCCGAGTTCGAGCGCCGCGGTCTTCGACAGGCCCCGCAAGGCCCACTTGCTGGCCGTGTAGGCGACCGGATAGTGGCCGGTGAGAGCGGCGGAGGAACCGACGTTGACGATGGAGGAGCCGAGTGGCATCAGCGGGGCGAGGTGCTGGATGCCGAGCAGCGGGCCGGTGACGTTGACGGCGTGGACGCGGTGGAAGTCTTCGGTGCGCACGTCGCCGATGCGGGCGCGCCAGGTGATGCCCGCGTTGTTGACCAGGCCGTGAACCTGGCCGTACGCCTCCTTCAGTTCGGCGGCGAGTTCGGCCCATTCCTTGTCGCTGGTGACGTCGAGCCGGCGGCAGCCGGGGGCTCCTGTCACATCGGTGGCGATGACACGCGCGCCTTCCCTCGTGAGGGCATCGGCCTCGGCCGCCCCCTGGCCGCGGGCTGCTCCGGTGATGACGACGACCTTGCCGAGCAGCCGCTTGCTGTGGAGTTCGCTCACGGCCGCTCTCGCGAGCGGCGCCTGCCGACCGGCAGGGCGACGGGTTCGGGTCCGGGCACGACGGTGTTGGAGACGGTGCCGATGCCCTCCACCGTGAGGGTGACGACGTCGCCCGGTTTCAGCGGGGGCGGCGTCTGCTCGCCACGCAAGCCCCACAGCTCTGCCAGGCAGCCACCGTTGCCGCAGGTGCCGGAGCCGAGGACGTCACCGGGAACGACGCGGGTGCCACGGGAGGCGTAGGCGACCATCTCCTCGAAGGTCCAGCTCATGTTCGACAGTAGGTCCTTGCCGACGACCTCGCCGTTGACCTCGGCGGTCAGGGCCAGACGCAGGAAGCCGTCCGGGTCGCGGAAGGGTTCCAGCTCGTCGGCGGTGACCAGGTACGGTCCGAGCGTGGTGGCGGTGTCCTTCCCCTTGCAGGGGCCGAGGCCGATCTTCATCTCGGCGGACTGCAGGTCGCGGGCGGACCAGTCGTTGAAGATCGTGTAGCCGACGATGTGGTCGCGGGCCTGTTCGGGGGTGAGGTCGTGGCCTTCGACCCCGATGACTGCGGCGACCTCGAGTTCGAAGTCCAGAACGCTCGATCCCGGGGGTACGGGGATGTCGTCGTACGGGCCGAAGACCGCGTAGGGATTGGTGAAGTAGAAGGTGGGGGCGGCGTACCACTGCTCGGGCACCCCGGTGGCGCCGTCGATGGCCCGCCGTACACCCTCGACGTGCTCCTCGAAGGTGACGAAGTCCCGCACGGTGGGCGGCTGGAGCGGCGCGAGCAGCCGCACCTCGGAGACGTGCGGGCCGGCCGGGACGTCCTGCGTCACGGAGCCTGCAGCCAGCAGGTTGCGTAGGCTGCCTCCCTCGGCGAGCAGGTCGGTGAGTGAGCTGACATCGGGCAGGGGGTGGAGCGTGCCGTCCTGGTCGAGGACGGCCACATGGCGGCGGCTGCGGTACTCGTATGTGGCGAGGCGCATGGGGGCTCCTGTCGGAGGGAGTGCGGGCGCGCGGGCCCGGAGGCGCTATGGGCGGACAAAGCCGACCGTCGCTGCGCTCCGGGTGGCCGGGGGCTAACGGTTGGACAGGTGAGAGGTCAGATCGGAGGGGCGACGAAGCAGCCGCGGTCGGGGTCGTTGAAGGACTCCTTGGCGACCATCTCGTTCATAGGGTTGGCGGTGCCCCACTGGTCAGCGACCTCGGGCTGGGAGAAGTCGTAGACGTGCGGGTGCCAGGTGTCCTCGTCGAGGAGCTCCAACTCCGTCGTGTACTCGACGGTGTTGCCGTGCGGGTCGAGGAAGTAGGTGAAGGTGTTGTCGCCGGCGACGTGCCGGCCCGGGCCCCAGATCTTCTTGAAGCCGGCCCGCAGCACCCGGCCGGAGCCACGCATGTACTCCTCCACGCCGCGCATCTCGAAGGAGATGTGGTGCACGGAGGTGTGCGGGCCCTTCGCGATGGCCATGGAGTGATGCTGGTTGCTGATGCGCATGAAGTGCATCGCCTCACCCATCCTGGGGTGCATGAGGGAGTCGGTGAGGCGGAAGCCGAGGTGGCGCTCGTACCACTCCCGGGTGCGGTTCAGGTCGGGGGAGTTGAGGACGACGTGGGACAGCTTGACCGGGATTGCTTCCCTCTCCTCGATCTTGCGGTGCTGCCGCACCTCTACGTCGGCGGAGACCTCGATGGTGCGGCCGTCGACGTCGAAGAAGCGGAAGCCGTAACCGCCGCCGGGCGTTTCGACCTTGCCGGGCTGGGAGATCAACTGCACGCCACCGGCGAGGAGTTGTTCGGCGAGGGTGTCCACGTCCGCCTCGCTCGCAGCGCCGTACGAGACGAGGTCGAGGCGCTTCTCCTCGGCCTTGCGCAGCCGTACGACGTACTGTTCGGGGCTGCCCTCGGCGGCGAGGAAGGAGATCCCGGAGTCCTCGGCGACCTTGGTCAGGCCCCAGACACCGGAGTAGAAGTCGAGCTGCTTGTCGTAGTCGGGCACGGCCAGGTCGACGTGCCGCAGGTGGGTGAGCAGACGTGCGGTCATGGTTTCAGTCCTTCCGGAGGAGTTCGGCGGCGTTGCCGCCTCGTACGGCGTGGAAGTCGGGGTCGGGCAGACGGGCCGCGCGCAGCGCGCCGACCGGGTCCTCGGTGCCCATGTCGAAGGGGAAGTCGGAGCCGAGTAGTACCCGGTCGGCGCCGACGACGCGGATCAGCTCCCGCAGGACGTGCGGGTCGTGGACCAGGGAGTCGAAGTACAGGCGCCGGAGATAGCTGCTGGGCAGGTGGGCGCAGCTCGCGCCCGCGTCGGAGCGGGTCGACCAGGCGTGGTCGGAGCGGCCGATGTGGGTGGGCAGGTAGCCGCCGCCGTGTGCGGCGATCACCTTCAGCCCGGGATGGCGGTCCAGTACGCCGGAGAAGATGAGATGGGACAGCGCGACCGCGTTCTCCGTGGGCTGGCCGACGCTGTTGGACAGGTACCACTGGTCCAGGCGCTCGTCGAGCGTGCAGCCGAAGGGGTGCAGGAACAGGAGCGCGCCCGTCTCCTCGGCCCGTGCCCAGAAGGGCTCGTAGGCCGGATCGGACAGCTCGCGGCCCGGGGCGTGCGAGGAGATCTCCACGCCCGACAGGCCCTGGTCCAGGGCGTGTTCGAGGGCGAGTACAGCCTGGTCCGGGTGTTGCAGCGGGACCAGCCCGAGGCCGTGCAGCCGGTCCGGCGCCTGGGCGCAGTGCGCGGCGGTCGCCTCGTTGGCGAGCCGGTACACCTTCTCGGCCGTCTCCTGGTCCGCCCAGTAGTGGTAGTGGGAAGGCGACGGGCTGACCAACTGCACATCCACGCCCTGCGCGTCCATCGCGGCGAGGCGCACGGCGACGTCGGTGAGGCGCGGGATGCGCTCGCGCACCATCGGCCCGTTGACGGCGAGCGCGGCCGGGCCGTTGCGGCGGGCGTCCAGCGCCCGGGCCGCCGCGAGGCCGGGGTGATCGGCGACGGCCGCCTCCACCTCGGGGACCAGGAGGTGGGCGTGGACGTCGACTGTCGGTGTGGTCACGGCAGCTCCCTGAGCGGGGTGAGGGTACGGGCGATCAGACCGGGTACGTCGGCGTCGCGCACGCCGTCCAGCTGCCACTGTCCGACCTGGACCGACGCCTCGACGACCGGCCGGACCCGTTGGATGCGGCGCTCGTAGAACTCCTGGAGCAGTGCGTCGTCCCAGTCCCGCCCGCCGGTCAGCAGCTCAGCCAGCACGGAGGCGTCCTCCGGGGACAGGGCCGCCCCCTGGGCCAGGGCGGGCGGGCAGCAGTGCGCCGCGTCGCCGATGAGGACGCCCCGGCCGCGATGCCAGGAGCCCTCCACGGAGGCCTCGACCTGTTCCCACACGTCGAGTTCGCGCAGCACGTTGCCCTGCAGTGTGATGCCGGAGCCAGCGGTGGCGTTCCAGTCGTCCCTGGCCTCGATCAGGTCTACTTCGACGCCGGCGCGGCGCGGCAGGACCGTCACTGCGTTGCCGGCGGCGCCGCCATCGACGAGGACTCTGCTGGTGTTGCTCATGGGGAACTCCTTCGTTCCGCTGCTACTTGACGGCGATCGGGTTGACCGGGGAGCCCACGGCGCCGGTGATGGGGAGGGGAGCGGCGGTGAGCCAGAACTCGTACACGCCGTCGGCCGCGCAGTCCGCCGCGAGTGCATCGAGGTCCCACATCTCGCCGATCAGCAGGCCCATGTTGGGGATGACGACCTGGTGCAGCGGCTGGAAGGCGTTGTCGAATTCGTTGGGGCGGACTTCGAAGCCCCAGGTGTCGGTGGCGATGGCGGCGATCTCGGTGCGGTGCAGCCAGCCGGCGGTGGTGAACGACAGGCCGGGCGCGGGTCCGCCCGCGTAGTCTCCCCAGCCGTCCCGCCTTGCGCGGGCGAGGTGTCCTGTGCGGACGAGCACGATGTCGCCGCGGCCGATGGTCACCCCGTGGGCCTCGGCGGCCCGGGTGAGGTGCTCCTCGGTGATGGCGAACCCGTCGGGCAGTTCGCCGTCCACGCCGACGACCTGGCCGACGTCGAGGAGCACGCCGCGTCCGGCGACGTGCGGTGCCATGTGCTCGATGCCGGTGACGAGGTCGCCTTCGGAGGTGACCACCTTGTCGGCGCGCCGTCCGTTCCAGGCGAATCCGTGGTCGAAGATGTGGCCGAGCCCGTCCCACTGGGTCGAGCACTGCAACGGCATCGCGATCACGTCGTCGGCGCCGCCGATGCCGTGCGGGAAGCCCTGGTGGCCGCGGACGGCGTCGGTGCCCGTGTCGAGCATCGTGTGCACCGGGTTGGTCCGCCGGCGCCAGCCCTTCTGCGGGCCGTTCATGTCGAAGCGCTGCGAGAGAGAGAAGCTGACACCCCGGCGGACCAGGGCGGCGCCCTCACGCCGCTTTGCCTCGTCGAGGAAGTTGAGGGTGCCCAGGACGTCGTCCGCGCCCCAACGCCCCCAGTTCGAGTACTCCTTGGCGGCCTCGGCGATCGCGCCCTCCGGATCGCGGCGGTCCAGGCTCATGTCGTTCCCTCCGCGACACAGCGGGTGCGCTGCACGCCCAGACCGGTGATGGACCCCTCCATGACGTCCCCGTCCCGCAGCAACCGCCCCCAGTGCAGGCCGTTCCCGGCCGGGCTGCCTGTCAACACCAGATCGCCGGGCAGGAGTCGGGAGGTCTGCGAGATGTACGACACCAGCCGGGCCACGCCGAAGATCATGTCCTTCGTGGACTCGTCCTGCATGGTCTCGCCGTTGAGCCTGAGCGTGACGCGCAAGTCGTCCGGGTCGGCGATCGACTCGGCGGGCACGATCCAGGGTCCCAGCGGGGTGAAGCCGGGTGCGTTCTTGCTGCGCAGCCAGTCGGTGCCGATCTGCGGCATGTCCCGGCGGAAGACGGTGGCACGGTCGGTGAGGTCGTTGGCGATCGTGTAACCGGCGACATGGCCGAGGGCACTCTCGACGGACACCCGGTGGGCCGGCCGGCCGATGACAACCGCCAACTCCAGCTCCCAGTCCGGCTTTTCAGCCCAGGAGGGCAGTACGACATCGTCGTACGGGCCGGTGATCGCGCTCGGCAGGCCGATGAACATGTACGGCAGGTCCTCGGCCGCCCGCCGGTCCATGATCTCCGCGGCCTCGGCGCGCCGATCCTCCTCGGATCGGTCGTCGGCGGGGTCCCGGTGGGCCACGTGCAGGTCGATCACGTGCTGCCGGTAGTTGGCTCCCGACTGCAGCACCTGGCGCGGCTCGATGGGAGCATGCACCTGGAAGTCCGCCAGGGGCCGCCGTTCGGTCCCGGGGGCGGCGGCGAGCGGGCGCAACCGGGGGAGGGCGACCGCCCACTGCTCGAGCAGACCGCGCATCGTCAGAGCGTCGTCCCGCAGGGCCGCGGGGAGGTCGACCACCTGACTGTCGGCCGTGACCAGGGCGGGAAAGCGCGGCTTGCCCGGGGCCGAGAGAGTGGCGAGGGCGAAAGGGCCCGCGAACTGAGCGGATGCGGGTTCGGGTTTCACGGACATGTCCTCCTGATTGCGGGTGGAAAAGCGGGCCCTGGACGCGATCCGAACTGCCGGGGCCGAAGTACGTGAACACGTCTGGACGTTGGTCGGTGAAAGAGCTCCGGACGCCGGCGGGCAGGTGGTCGTGGACCTGGAGGGGGTGCTGGTCGTCGCGCACTCCGAGAAGCAGGACGCGGCCGCTGCCTGGAAGAAGACCTTCGGGCACCATCCGTGGATGGGGTACGTCGACCACGGCCAGGGCAGGTCCGGCGAACCCGTGGCCGGCCTACTGCGTCTGGGGAACGCGGGCAGCAACACCGCCGCCGACCATGTCGAAGCCGCCCGGCTGGCCCTGGCAGGCCGGCTGAGCGGCATCAGCACGTACGTCAACGGTCGTACGGTTGATGCACGTCCAGCAGGAAGACGGCATGCGCGCCTCTGCGACCCGGTGTGGTGCGCAGAGGCGCGGCACTCAGGCCGACGGGAAGCTGCTGATGAGCTGGCTCATGCTCATGAGGGCCCGGTTCAGGGTGCCCGAGTCGGCGATCACGGTCTGGCCTGTCATCACCTTGTTGTGCCGGGATGCGAGGAGTGCGTAGAAGGGCCCGTACTCCTCCGGGGTGGGCAGATGCTGAAGGGGCGTGCCCCATTCGAACTCCGCGCGGAAGGCGTCCGCAGGAATGTCCGACTGCTTGGACTCTTGCAGGTCGAGAGCGCCCGGCCCGCGGAGCTGACTGCCCGCGATGCCCGTAGGGGCGACGGCGTTGACCCGTACCCGCGGGGCGAACTCGAACGACAGCTGGTTCACCAGGCTGCGCACCGCCCCCTTGCTGGCCGTGTAGGCCGCGCCGCCGCCGTCGGCTGCGAACGCCGCTTGGGACGCGGTGAGCACGATCGCCCCTTCCTCGGCCTGCAGCAGGTCGTGCCTGATCCGCGCGGTCAGCGCGTAGCCCTTGACGTTGATCGAGAAGACCTCGTCGAACAGGTCGCCGACGCGCTCGACGGGGATGTCGGCCAGCCGGACGTTACCGTCGAAGATGCCCTGCGCGCCGATGAGGGAGGTGAGCCGGCCGTAGCGGTCCTCGATCTGAGACCGGCAGGCACGAAGATCGTCGATGCTGCGCACGTCGCCGTGCACGACGAGGACGTCGTCGCCGAACTCCTGCTTCAGCCCGAGCACCTTGGCCTGGTCGTATTCGAGGATCGCGAGCTGCGCGCCCTGTTCGAGACAGTGGCGGGCGACTCCGAGACCGAGGCCCGAGCCGCCGCCGGTGATGAGTACGACGTGGTCGTCAAGCAGCTTCATGGGTGGTGCGTTCCTTCCGGTTGGTGCACGACAGGGTGGTGTCGAGGTCGGGATTGTTCGTGCGGGCGAGGGTGAGTGCCTCGTCCCAGGTGCCGCCGCGGGCGAGCAGCTTGCGATAGTCGCGCAGCGAGCGGACACGCCCGCGGGCGAACGCGGCGTGGAACTCGCCGGCGTGGCCGAACAGGACGAGAAACTCGCCCGTGTCGAGTGAACCCTCGACGAAGAGGCTGTGGTCGCCCGCGCGGCGGCGGCCGTAGCACTGGAACCGTATGCCGTACTGGTCGGTCCAGAAGTACGGCACTCCCTGGTAGGGCGTGGTGTCGCCGCGGGCGATGTTCAAGCCGATGTGCCGGCCTTGCTCGACCGCATGGGTCCAGTGCTCCACGCGTACGCGCTGTCCCAGCAGCGGGTGGTGGAACGCGGCCACGTCACCGGCGGCCCACACGCCGGGTACGTTGGTCCGGCCGGCGGCGTCGGTGACGATCCCGCCGGCCACCTCGATCCCGGAGCCCGCCAGCCAGTCGACGGCGGGTTCGGCGCCGATACCCGTGAGCACGAACGGGGTCCGGTGCACACTTCCGTCCGTGAGTCGGACCTCGTACGCCCCGGGTTGTCCCGTGACGGACGCCACCGCGACGGCACTGCGGAAGCGGACCCCGCGTGCGGTGTGCAGGTCGCGGAGATGGGTGGCCAGCTCGGGCCCCAGTACGGGCTCCAGCGGCAGCGGGAGCGCGTCGAGGACCGTGACCGTCACGCCCCGCGCGACGAGAGCGGCCGCGACCTCCAGTCCGATGAAGCCGGAGCCGATCAGGGTCATCTCGCCGTATCGCGCCGCGGCCTCGCGCAGCACCCGCAGGTCCTCGGGGGTGCGCAGGGCGGGCAGTACCTCGCCCGCGAGGGTCCTCATCTCGCGGGGGCGGCTGCCGCAGGCGATGACCACAGCGTCCCAGGGAAGCGCCTCGCCGTACGTGGTCACCACATAGCGGCGGTCGACGTCGAGCCCCGCCGCGGCGTGCCCGAGACGCAGGTCGATGCGGTTCGCCTCGATGCGTTCGGGAGAGCGGAGTTCGAGGAGTTGAGGGTCCTCCTCGGCGACAAGCAGGGCCTTCGACATCGTGGGCCGGTCGTACGGCTGGTGCAGTTCGGCGCCGACGACGGTGATGGAGCCGGTGAATCCGGCCTCCCGGAGGCCGTCGGCGGCGCTGAGGCCGGCGGCGGAGGCTCCCACCACGACGACGCGCTCAAAGCCGCCGGTCACGGCTTGGGTCCCGAGGTGAGCGCGATGGCCTGTGCGGGGCAGGCGCGGGCGGCCTCTTCGAGGTCCTCCCCCGTTTGTCGGCCGCCTGCTGTGGAAGATCGTCGGTCGACGCCAGTATGCCGCCTGGTGCCGTGCCGAACGACTCGGCCTGGCCTTCCGCGGACAGGCCCGCCTGGACGGCAAAAGGGCGAAGGTCACCGAGAACTCGCGCCGGATGGTGTTCAACTACGGCCGGTCTCTTCTGCGCGGCGCGCTGGACCGCGGCAGCGCCGAGCAGATCGGCCTGGACCGCGCCTTCATCGCCGCCATGCCGGTCGGCGGCCCGGGCACGCCCCGCAGCCGCAACCCCTTCCCCGACGAAGTCGCCCGGGCGCTTGCGGAGGAGGCCAACCTGCAGCAGCTCGCCGACGGCTACGACCCGCACGACCGGGGCCTGAGGGACATGTGGGAGACCATCATCGTCACCGGCCGGCGCGCCAGCGAGGTCATCCAGCTCCGCCTGGACTGCATCGGCCGCTACGGCGGGCTGCCCCTGCTCTGGCACGACCAGACCAAGGTCGGCAACCTGAACGCGGCCGTCCGCATCCCCGACCACCTCCTGGACCGGCTCGAAGAACGCCGCCAAAAGACCCTGGCCCACTACGCCGACCGGCACGCCGGCCGCCCGCCCACTGCTGCTGAGCGCGCTCACCTGGCCCTGTTCCCCACCGACATCCTCAACCCCGACGGCCGCCGCGCTTTGTCCTACACCTGGTTCCACACTGGCTTCCGCAGCTGGCTCGCCGAGCTTGACCTCGGCGGTCACTACGTCGCCCACCAGGCCCGGCACACGCTGGCCACCCGGCTGCTGCGGCACGGCGCGACCCTGACCCACATCCGCCGCTACCTCGGCCAGGTCTCCGACCGCATGGCCGAGCACTACGTCCACCTGACCCAGTCGGACCTGGAGAACGTCCTCCAGCACGTGTGGGTCGCCGGCCCCGGCACCGCCCACCCCGGCGAACTCCTCACCAGCGACACCGCCCCGCTCACCCGCAAGCAGGCCCAGGCCCTGGCCATCGATCTCTCTCGCCGCAGCACTCCCGCCGAGGGCGGGTTCTGCACCTTCCAGCCTGTCGTGAACGGCGGCGCCTGCCCCTGGAACCTCGACTGCCACAACTGCGACAAGTTCGTCTTGTCCGGTGCCGACCTGCTCTACTGGCGGCGCAAGCGCGAGCAGTGGCAACTGCTGGCCGAAGGCGCCCCCGACGACTACCTCAACCGCTACTTCGAGCCCACCGCCCGCGCCATCGACGGCCTGGAAAAGGCGCTGGCCGGTCTCGGCCTCCTCGACGACGCCCTCGCCCTGGACCTGCGCAAACCCCAGGACTACTTCCATCGCCTATGGTCCACCGCCTTCCGCGCCACCGACCTCGCCGACGCCGGCAACGACGAGGAGGGCAAGTACAGCCATACGTGCACAGCAGAGGACACCGACCCCGAACAGGACGTTGCATGAACAGCTCCGCTGTCTCCGCACCACGCACGACCGCGGCCCTGGCAGCCCGCCGCCAGCGGACCGAAGCCGCCCTCCAGCGCGTCCACGTGGCCATCGCCCGGCTGCGGCGCGAGAAGGCACAGGTCAGCGTCGCCGCCGTCGCCCGCCGCGCGGACGTCTCCCGCACCTTCCTCTATGACCACCCCGATGCCCGGGCCGCCATTGCTTCGGCGATGACGGAGGCCGGAGAACGACGGTCGGGGAAGCTCGTCGAGCAGGAAGACGAACGCGAGACGACCTGGCGTGAACGCGCGCTGAACGCCGAAGAGGCCCTCAAGGCCGCCCACGCCGAGATCTGCACCCAGCGCACCCGCATCGGCGAACTCCTCGGACAGGTCCGGGACTTGGAAGCAGAGTGGACCGAGGCGAATACCCAGCGGATCACCACCGAGAACACCGCCCTCAAGCAGCGGGTCCGCCAGCTGACAGCCGACAATCGCACCCTCGACGAACGGCTCAAGGCCGCCCGCTCCAACCTGCGCTTCCAGGACCGCCGCGTCGCAGACCTCGAAGCCCAACTCGCCTGTCCCGACGGGTGATCACACCCGAGCAGACGCCTTGTGGCGGATGGCGGCATCGGCCAGCCGTCCCGGTTCGAAGACCGCCACCGCCACGCGGAGCTCGGGGGTGAGGGCGCCCCAGAGCTCTTCCAGGAGTTCGTCCTGGTCGGCCTTCTCGGTCCGGGCTTCGAGGAACGGCTCGCCGGTCGCGACCGAGTCACCAACGGAGTGGTACGTCGTCATCAGCACAGCGTCCCCCGGCTCCAGATCCCTGACCGCGAGCGTAAGCACGTCAGCCGCCGTCCGACCGCCGCGGCTCCGCTGCGCAGCACCGAACCACGCCCCCTGTCCCGAGCGGACGTCCGCCACCACGGTGATACGGGGCGTGAAGATCGGCGGATCGGGCTCGTACTCCAGCCCGCCCAACGCGTCGACTGGTCGCTGAGACTCCTGCAGCCGGACACGGGGACCTGTTCGCCGTTGCCGAAAACCAGCCACCCACCCCGCCACGGGCCGCGACGTAGTGCCGAAGCGGATCGTGTTCGGACCCACCGGTCGGCGCGACGATCAGTTCTCCCTCGCCGTGGCGCACGGCGCGCGCTTTGGCAATTTCACCCACATCTTCCCAGCCGTGGCAGTGTAAATGTTTTCAGTCCCCAAGGGGTCCGGCGGACTCCCGATTGGCTATCCATTCGGCTGTGAATTCTACGGCCTCAGCCGGGTCGCTCGTGAGGAACAGGCATATATCCTCCGGGTACGGCCATGCAAGGACCCGGTATTCTCCGCCAGCGGCAGAGATTGCCGGCAACGCATCCTCGATATCTCGGAGCGAATCGGCCTCTGAAAATGTCAGCGACCACATTGACACGGCAGGGTAGAGCGCTCTCAACGCAGGGTTCTCGGATGCCGCCGAGATCAACTCCCACATCTCTTCGGTGGCCAAACTGCCGGGCGGCTGCGGCGGCCTGAATTCTTCCAGCAGGACCTTCCACTCTTCCTCACGACTTCTCATGACTTGATGATCCTTGGTATTGCCAAGTCACGTCAAGTCAAGGGACGGTGCCGCCCTCCGATAGCCTCAGAGGGCGGCACTCTTTGGTTCAGCAGGGCGCATCGCCGTTGTAAAACGTGGTGATGGCGCGCGCCGCCTTGTTCCCGCACACGTACCGGAGTTCATGAGCTGTCACCGACTGGCCGATGTATGTGGGTGCATCGGACAGCATTTGGTCGACTCCCTGGATGCCCTGCATGTTGAACGAGATCTGCCCGTTCTTGGTGACCACCAGGTCGATCATGTCCTGCACCATCTTCGGCGTCATAGTGGCCCCACCGCCTGGAAGATTGAAGATGGGATCGGTGTAGAGCACTGCTCCCTTTTCCTTGGCGAACTTCTGCAGGATGCCTCGCTCACCACCACGGATGTCACGGAGACCGAGCGCCAGATGCGGGCCCGGCTCCTTGACCGGTGCAACAGCGGGGTCATCGGCGTGGGCTGCCCCGGGGCCGAACCGCAGAGGTGTCGTCCTGGGGGTGAACTTCCCCCTGAGCCAGTCGAAGGCCGGGCCGGCGAGGCTGCTGCTCGCGCCCCCCGCGGCGCCGAACAGCAGGTCCCACGGGGTGGTGGGCTGGCAGTGGACACCGTTCACTGCCCAGGAGAAGCCAGCGCCCACGGCAGCGTTGACGGCGCTGGAGGTGGCGAGGGCACGTACGCCGCTCAGGCCGAGGGCTCGGGCCGCGGCGTTTCCTGCGCCGGGCATGAGCGCGCCTGCGATGGCGCCGGTGACGGCGCCTTCTCCGGCGGCGCCGGCGAAGCCGCCCCAGGTGAACCCGCCGTTGCGGTGCTGCCAGCCGTAGATGCCGCCTTCGACGGCGGCGCCTATGACGGCGCCGATGCCGGCGCTGACGCAGATGCCGCAGCGACCGGAGGGGTCGTCCTGGTTGACGGGGTCGTTGTTGGCGTACGCGTAGGGCGTGAGATTGGGGCTGTCGTTCGGAGCGGGTTGCGGATCTGTGGCCGTGAAGCGCTGGTTACCGGGGTCGTAACTGCGGTCGCGCAGGTACAGGCGGCTGGTGAGGGCCGGGTCCTTGTACTGGCCGGTGTAGCCGAAGACGCTGGTCTGGCCGCCGGTGATGCTGGCCTTGCCGGTGGTGACGCCCCAGGCGCTGTAGGTGTAGGTGTAGTTCTCCTTGCCGGCCGCGTCGTAGACCGCGGTGACGGAGTTCTGGCGGTCGTGGCGCAGGTAGAAGGTGCCGGCGGAGTGGTTCTCGGCTTCCGTGACGCCGTCGGGGTTGTACTGGTAGTCGGCGATCAGGGCGCCGCTGCTGTTGGTCTCGGTGGCGATCTGCGCCAAGCGGCCGACGGGGTCCCACCGAGCCGTCCGCCACAAAGCATTGTTCTTGTTGGTGGTGGTGCGGTTGCCGTCGGCGTCGTTGACGAAGGTGTACGTGTCGGTGCCGAGGGTGGCGGACTTGAGGTGGCCGAGGGGATCGGAGACGTAGCTGCCGCCGGAGTCTTTGGTGAGGTTGCCGTCGGCGTCGTAGGTGTAGTCGACGGTGGTGGCGCCTTCGACGCGTTTGGTGAGCTGGTCGGCGTCGTCGTAGGTGTTGGTGCGGGTGCTGGTGGCGGTGGACGAGGTGGTGAGGTTGCCGACCTTGTCGTACTTGTAGGTGCTGCCACTGTCGCTGGTCAGGCATGAGGCGGTGGCGGAGGCGTCGGTGCAGGCGCGGGTCATGCGGCCCGCCTCGTCGTAGGCGTAGCGGTTGGCGAGGCCGGTGGTGGTTGCGTCCTTGAAGTAGTCCGCGGTGACGCGTCCGTCGTCGTCGCGTTGGAAGTAGCGGGCGCCGGTGTCCTGGGAGACGGAGGCGAGCCGCCCGGCCCGGTCGTAGGTGCGTGCCTCGGTGACGGCCGTCGTCGTGGGCAGCTTGGCGGCGGTCGGGTTTCCAGCGGGGTCGTAGGTGTAGGTGGTGGTTTTGCCGCCTGCGGTCTGGCCGCTGATGTGGCCGTCGTCGTCGTAGGCGTAGGTGATGGCCCGCCCGTCGGGATAGGTCCGGCTGCTGAGGGTCCCGTTCGGGTTGTACGTGTACTTGAAGGGGTTGGTGGCCCCGGGTGAGGTGACGGTCAGCGGCCGGTCTTCGTTGTCGTAGGTGAGGGTGCGGGTGCCGGTGCCGTCCGTGATCGTCTTGGGGTGGCCGGCCGTGTCGTAGGTGTAGGAGACGGTCGGGGTGCCGTCGGAGTAGGTGGTCTTGGTGAGCAGGTCGCGCACGTCGTAGGTGTTGGTGATGTTCTGGCCGCGGGCGTTGGTGGTCTTGGTCCGGTTGCCGTCGGCGTCGTACGAGAAGGCGGTGGCGCGGCCCAGGGGGTCGGTGACCTTGTTCAGACGGCCGGCGTTGTCGTAGCCGTAGCTGGTGGTGTGGCCGTTGGCGTCCTTGCGGGAGGTCAGGTTGCCTGCATCGTCGTAGCCGAGAGCGGTGGTGCCGCCGTCCGGAGTCGTGACGGTCGTGAGTCGGCCCAGCTTGTCGTAGTCGTAGGTCGTCTTCTTGCCCAGGGCGTCGGTGCGTCCGGTGAGGCGGCCGTCGCCGTCGTAGGTGTTGGAGACGGTCTTGACGCCGTAGGGGTCTGTCTGGCTGGCGATGTTGCCTGCGGCGTCGTAGCCGGTGGTCCAGGTGTACTGGTTCGGGTCGGCGCCGGATGCGTTGCCGCGCGGTTCCACCGTGGTGGTCAGGCGGCCGTTGTCGTCGTAACCGTAGGTGGTCCTGCTGCCGCGTGGTGACGTCTCGGAGGCGAGGTTGCCGGCGTCGTCGTAGGTGTAGGTGACGGTTTTGCCACCACGGTCCGTCGTGGTGAGGAGCCGGTTGTCGCTGTCGTAGGTGTTGACGGTGGTCTTGCTGAGGGCGTCGGTGGTCTTGGTGACGTTGCCCTCGCCGTCGTATGCGGTTTTCCGGACGTGTCCGAGCGGGTCCGTAACGGCGATCGGCCGGTATTCGGCGTCGTAGTCGGTCTTGGTCGTGTTGCCCGCGGGGTCGGTGACGGTGACCTGGTTGCCGACATTGTCGTAGCCGTACTTCCACGTGTACTTGGAGGCATCGGCGCCCGACACATTGCCCAGAGGCGTGGTCATCGTCAGCAGGCGGCCGGCCTTGTCATAGGTGTAGGCCGTCTTCGCGCCCGTCGCGTCCGTGCGCGAGGCCACGTTCCCCATGACGTCGTACGTCATGTGCACCGAGTGGCCCGTGGGGTCCTTCAGGTCAGTGAGCTGGTTCGCGGCATCGTAGGTGAAGGCTGTGGTCTTCCCCGCGGCGTCGGTGACCGTGGACAGGTTGCCCGCCTCGTCGTACGTGTTGCGGGTGGTGTTGTCCTTGGCATCGGTTGTCGATGTCAGCCGGCCTGCATCGTCGTAGCTGTACTTCGTCGTGAACTTGGTCGGGTCCGCTCCCGGTGCATTGCCGCGCGGATCGGTCGCGCTGGTGACGCGCCCCGCGTCGTCGAAGCCCCAGGTCCGCCGGGAACCGTCAGGCAGTGTTGCCGAGGTCTGGTTGCCCGCGTTGTCGTAGCCGAACCTGGTTGTCTTGCCGCGCGGGTCGGTGACGGTCTCCATCTGGCTCGTCACCGTGTAGGTGTAACTGGTGACTTTCCCGAGTGGATCCTTCGATGAAGTCAGCCGGCGCGCAGAGTCATATCCGTAGCTGCTGCGCTGCGAATTTCCATCCAGGTAGGAAGCGACGTCGCCAGTTTCCGCATACTCCCAGCTGTGTGTGGTCAACGGGCCACGTACTTCCCTGGGCCGGCCGTCTCCGTCGACCGTGGTGACGATCTGGTTGCCGAGCGGATCGGTGACGACCACCGGGTCGAGCGAGAAGTCGTAACCAAAAGAGGTTCGGTTACCGAAAGGATCGTACTGGGCCAGTAGTACGTTTCGCGCGTAGACGTCTGTCCAGATCCCTCCGTCAGGTTCAGTGATATCGGTCTCTCTGCCCGTGTAGGCGAATTTTCGCGTACCCCCACGCGCATCAGTCTGGGCAGTGACCCGCCCCTGACTGTCGTACGTGTTGTCCAGGGCTACGACATCGTTCGGCCCCGTAACCTTATCGAGCAGGCCGTTCGCATCGTACGCGTACGAGACCGGACGACCGTCCAGCCCCGTGACCCGGGTAAGACGGTCACCACTGTATTGATAGCTGACACTCCGGCCGTCCGAGAGAGAAATCCTCGACACCAGACCGCCGTTGTCGTATGTGAAGGTGGCAGAGCGGCCCATCGGATTGGTGATCGACGTAACTCGGCCGGTATCGTCGTGTTGGAAAGTCTGCTGTCGCCCCTGGGCGTCCCTGGCCACCGTGAGGCGCCCGGAAGAATCAAAAGACAGCTGCTTTCCGCCAGGAGATGTCAACGCATAGCCGTCAGCAGTTGCGCTCATCTTCGAATGGGCAGCAAGTGGCGCCTTGAACGCTCCGGATGGCTGTTTGACGAAGGCGTATTGCGACCCGTCTTCAGCGTGGAAGGTGACGTCCCCATTGTCGGCCATGGACAGCGAGGCATCCCACGGAGCCGACCATCCTCGCCCGTACGGACCCGAGGATCCATTGTTCGACGAGTAGCTACGACTGAAATCGTATGGAACGTCTGCCGCAAGCTGCGCATCAACGGCCGACGTCGAGTATGCGCCAGTCGCAGTATTCACGCCCCCGACGTGGTTCTGGCAGTTGGCTGCAGCTGCAGAGTTGGAGTGACACGATGTCCCATAAGTCTGCTCTGCCGGAACGGGGAAGGCCACCCGCCCTTCCAAGTTGAAGTCCCCGCTCTGCCCCCAACTGCCGTCAGGCATCTGGGATGCGATCCCTACTTCGAAGAAGGGGATATCGCCCCCAGGGGGCGAGCCGCTCCAGTATTTGACATATTCGGCCAGCGCATTGTCGCAGAATTTGTCCGTGTATGTGAAATCAAAGGAGACCGGGACTCCGCTCCCCGCAGCACCCCCGACATTGTTGTCGGCAGGGCCATGCAGGTCTGCTGGAGCTTGCACCGTCAAGGGCTCGGATCTCCATACCGACGTATCGGGGCCGGCGTGTATGCCGCCGCACCTGGCGATCAGACGCACCGTGACGCTCTGCGGCCCCTCGTCGACCGGGGGGTTACCATGGGTTGCGTAATAGATCTTGGCCTTTATGGTGAACTTGTCTCCGTCGACGGGGACGACGGCAGGCGGGATGGTGTACGGCGACTTGAAGACCTGGTATTCCCCAACGTAGGAGCCGTTCTGGTACATGGTTGAGGAGTCCCACACCCCCGCATGGAAGGTGCCGTCTGCTGCCGCAGACGCTTTGGGTGAGGCGCGAACTTCTTTCTTTTTCAACCGCTCACGCTGCGACTCGGGACGGAAGGTCATCCTGCCGCGTCTTTCGTCGCTGGCAACTTGAGCGCGTCGCTGCTTCAGCGTCATCGGCGACTGAGGTTTGGCCGGTCTGGGCCCTCGGACTCCCTTGTCCTGGGTATGTCTCTGAGGGCTTTCCAGATGCGTGGGGATGGCCTGCCCGACGCTGCTGAGCGTCAGACTCCACGCAAGCGCAAGCGCAAGGGTCAGAAGTAGCCGTGCATAGAGGACCGGTCTTCTCTGCAAGATTCCTCCTCGTCACCTCTGACCGATGGTCCCGAGGTGGCTGGTGTGCACATGGCGTTACGCGATCGCATTCCTGGACCGGCTCACCGGCGGATGGAAAGCAAGGGCGCGTGATGCTCCGGATTCGGCAGCTATTCACTCAGCGGCGGACAGTCGACATCGTGGAGGTGACTCGGTTCACGGGCTCTCAGCAGGACGGGCGGAGCACCACTGACACAAGTCGACTGTCGGGTATGGCGCGTTGACGCATACCACTGATGAGGCCCCCCTCTTCCACTCCCCGCGTGGTCAGCGCGCGGAGGTCTACCGGAAACGGATCCCGCGAACAATGGAGCACATGAGCGCGATGCAGTGCGTGGGCTCCCCCTGCCTTGTCGCACTGCCCGACCGGCCACACGTGGATCGCCTCAGCGTTGCCGGTCGAGAGACGTCACTATGCTCACAGTAGGAACTTGCGTCGCAAGAGGGAATGCACACTTCGGGACCCATTTGGCTGGAAGTGGACAGCGCCGGAACCGAACGGCAACCCCTTCACAGAGTCGAGGGAGCCGCGGGCGTCGGCTGGGCCTCCTGCTCGAGGGCGAACGCGTACAGCTTCTTCACCCGCTGCCGGCTCTCCTCGTCGGTGGGCACGTACGTGACCATCCGCGCCCCCAGCTCCGGGTTCAGCCACAGGTCCGTGCGGTCCAGGGTGAGCAGGCCGACGTACGGGTTCAGGAACTGCTTGGTCTTGGTGCGGTTGGTGACGACCTCGTACCGGTCCCAGTTCTCGCGGAACTCAGGTGACGCACACTCCAGCCGCTTGAGCAGCATCTTCCAGGCGGGCTCGCCGAGGTGACCGGCCATGGCGGCGCGCAGCTTCGCGGCCATCAGGCGCCTGGTCTCCTCCAGGTGGACGATCGCGGCCCGCCAGTCCTCGTTGGCGTAGACGAGCATGCTCAGACGCGAAGCAACAGGTTCCACGCGCCGATATCCAAAGCAACCCCTTGACGACTTGGCCTATCGACAACCTGCTGTCCGCCGCAGACTGGGCCGCCTACGCAGCGGCGGTCAGACGCCGGACGAGGTTGTCGTGACGCTCGAAGGCCAGTCCAACACGGTGAGCTCGGGCCATTCCTCGCGCCATCGCGCTGACTTCGTCTCATAGACCGACCGCGGGGCAAGCACCGGGTTCGGGCGGAGGACGAGGTTGAACAGGTCGGAAAGTCCATGCGGCGCATAAACGCGCCACCTTCCCTCGGCCTCCAGACGAACTCCCAGGCAGCACGTCGTCGCAGCGAAGCTGTCGATCGCCGCCTCCGTGGACTCATACGGCGGGCACATGACTCCGAACTTGTCCTCATACCAGAGGTGAACCCGTGCCTCGTTGCGGATTTCCACCTCCGCGGGCAGGCCAGCGAAGATCTCCCGACCAGCCTTGATCACCGCGTCTTCGGCCTCCCAGGACAGATCACCGCTGTCGAAGTAGATGATGTCGTAGTCCTTGATGCCGTTGGTCGGCGGCCTGTCCGTGACCACGTTCCACACGGTCTGGAACAGACACCCTGCCGCCACATACCACCCGGGGAGATCGAAGGTCGCGGCCCGCTCCAGCACCTCCATCAACACCTCGTTTCTGGACAACGCTGCACGCAAGGAGTCGAGTTGCTGGTCAAGAGGGAGTCGGCTGATCACCACTCCTGCCTACCACAGCCCACCCACGAGCGGGCCGGATAGCCCCCACGGGCCTCTCGCCCCGGAGGCATTCAGAGATTTTCAGTGCCCGACCCCACTATCCACCCGGATCAACGACACCGACCGGTTCAGTCAGCGTCACGGACATGTAGTCTATGAATCGTCGCAGTTCAGAGCCGGTATCCGGGCTTCTGCGGTCGGTAATGTCGAATACAAGCGTTCGACTGATGCGGGCGTGATCAACCAGGGCCTGTACTACATGGCGTGGCTCACGGCCCACAAGGACGCCTTCCGGAACCTGGTCCGCGACCGGCTCGGGGCCCCGGCCGCGTCCCAGATCCTGTGGAGCGCACCCCGGCTGATCTGCATCGCCGGCGACTTCACCCGCTACGACGCCCACGCCGTGCGCGAGCACCGACGCAGCATCGACCTGGTCCGCTACCGCTTCTTCGGCAACGACCACATCGGGCTTGAGACCGTGGCCTCCGTCACGGGGCACTCGGCCACGCCCAAGCGGGTCCGCCAGCGGGCCTGCCCGCGGACGGCGGGGATATGTTCACCGCCCGGATCGGCTACCTGATCACCACCGGGCCCACCGGCGATCTGGCACGCGCCCGCGCCGAGCAGGCCGCCCGTGCCCTCACCGTCCAGCTCACCCCCGCCGCTGCGGGTCCGGCCGCGTGAGGCGGACACCCGCGGCCGTACGGGCCAGCCTTCGCCTGCTGACCGGGTATTTCGCCGGTCTCGGTGTGGTCATGGCGGTGTGGGGCGCCCGGATGCCCGCCGTCCAGCAGACCGCCCACCTGAGCACCGCAGACCTGGCGCTGGTGCTGCTGACCGCCGCGCTCGGCATGGTCACCGGCCTGCAGACCGGCGGCCGGCTGGCCCGGCCCGACCGTCTTCCTGCCCTGCTGACCACCGGCGCCGTCGCTCTGGCCGGGTGCCTGGCCCTGCTGGGCCAATGCCGCACCCTGCTCTCGCTGCTGGTGGCGGCATGGGCCTTCGGGATCGCCCACGGGGTGGCGGACGTGGCCGCCAACTCGGCGGCGGTGCGCTGCCAGAACGCCGCCGGCCGGCCGATCATGTCCGGCCTGCACGCCGCGTACTCCCTCGGTGCGCTCGGCGGCGCCGCCCTGGCCGCCGCCACCGCCCACACCCCGCACCGCACCCTCTTCCTCACCACCGGCTTGTTCCTCGCCGGCCTTGCCCTCGCCGCGACTCCGGTCACCCGCTCCCTCAGCGGAACCGATCAGGTCCCGGTGTCGCCCGTGGCGCAACCGGCGCTCTCGGCAAGGACGTTGTGGCTGCTGGGCGCGCTGGCCGCCGCGAGCCTGCTGGGGGAGGGGGCGGCAGCCGACTGGGCCGCAGTCCACCTGCACAGCCTGGGCGCCCCCGCGGCCGTGAGCGCTGCCGCGTTCGCCCTCTACAGCACGGCCATGGCCGCCGGACGCCTGACCGGCGACCGCCTCACCCAAGCCTTCAGCGCTCCCACCATCGTCCGTGCCGGCGCGCTCCTGGCGGCGGCCGGGCTCACCACCGGCGTCCTGTCCGCCACGGTGCCGCTGGCGCTGGCCGGCTGGACGGCCTTGGGCCTTGGCCTGTCCATCACCGTCCCCTGCCTGATCACCGCCGCCGGAGTCGGGGGCCCCAGGGCCGTGGCCACCGTCGCGGTCACCGGCTACGCCGGACTGCTCGCCGGCCCCGCCCTCATCGGCGCCCTCGCCACCGTCACCACCCTGCCCACCGCCCTGCTGCTGCCCGCCCTGCTCGCGGCCGTCGTCGCCGCCCTGTCCCGCAAAGCCCTGGAGACCCCCACCCCGTGACCTTCCCTGCTTCCCCGACCCGCGTCGACGCCCTCCTCCTCGACTACAACGGTTAGGTCCAGTGTCCGTACCTGTCTCAGCTCGTTGACGGGGTGAACGGCGAGGTGGCGCTGGGCTGTTAGGTTCCGCGGTCGTTACGACCAGCGGCGGGAGTGCGATGCCTTACTTCTTCACCTCATCCAGCCATCTGACCCGGCACCAGAAGGCGCTGGGCGAACTCGGCTTCGATGTGTCTGAGCTGCTGTCCGGGCCAGCGACATTGCCGGAGGGCACGCCGTTCTTCGTGGACGAGAACATGTACCCGGTCGAGCCGATGTGCTCATACTTCTTTGATCTCGCCCGACACGTGGGCTCGGAGAGCCTTCGTGACTACGCGTACGACCTGATGGGGCTGGAGGACTTCCTGGCCCGGGTGCTGGATCCGCCGACGGATCTGTTGTCGGCGACTGAGGCGGACCTGGTCGCCTTCCGGTGGTGGCGTACGCAGTTGGCGCCGGCTCCGGTCGGGCCGGCGACGTGGCGGCGCAACCGTACGGCGATCAACGGGTTCTACGAGTGGGCGCTCGGTACGGGTCTGCTGGAGCGGAGACCGTACGCTCGGCGCCGCAGTGGGCGGGATGCCTTGTCGTGGGGAGCGGCTGCCGATCTGGATGTGCGGCATCTTTCGCGGGCGCAGTACGTGATGCTGCACCGGGTCGGTCTCGGAGGTGATCTCCCGGACGGCAGTGCGGATCCGGGTTTCCGGCGTGCGGGCCGGCTGCGGAACATGGCGGGCGCGGACCTGGCTGTGACGACGGGTATGCGGTTGCGGGAGTTCAGCTGCCTGTTGGACATGGAGGTGCCGCGCCCGTGCCCGGGGGCCGGTGCGGTTCCGGTGGCGTTGGGGGCGATCGCGAAGTACGGCTTTGCCCGGGTGGTGATGGTGCAGCAGGCGGTGTTGCGGTCGTTGGAGCTGTACCGCCGTACCGAGCGTGCCGCTCAGGTGGCACGCAGCCACGGGGCGCTGTGGCGGCGGCGCGCGGAACTGTTCGTGGTGGACGACGTCGATGAGCGGCGGATGCGGGTGTCCGGGCTCCTCCATGGCCGTCGGCGGTCGTTCGAGGTGGTGGCGATGCCGGCGCCGCTGCGGCGGATTGCGGTGCTGGAGGGAGAGCGAGGGCTGGAGTCGCTGGGGTTGTTCGTGGGCCGGGGCGGTGGGGTGCTGTCTGCGTCGCGCTGGCAGCAGGTGTTCGATGCGGCGGCCGAGCGTGCCCGTCGACTGTCGGAGGCGTCGGGCGGGGTGGAGATGCCGCGCAGGGTCCGGCTGCACGATCTGCGGCACACGTTCGCGGTGTTCATGCTGCGGCTGTTGACGGAGCAGGTCGTTGAGGACGAGCGGCGCCGCCGGGAGGCGGGTGGGTCGGGGGTGTGGCTGCTGCAGCACATGGCCCGGTCGCCGCTGTTGATCCTGCAGCGGCTGCTGGGGCATCGCGATCCGCGGTCCACGATGAAGTATCTGCGCTACCTGGAGGACGTCAGCGCGATCGTGACGCGGGCGGTGGAGGAGTGGACGCGGGAGGACCGCACGCTCGCCGACTACGCCCTGCAGTGTGCTGGCCGTGACGGTGGTGGTGTGTGATGCCGCGGCGCGGGGAACGGCGATTGGTACCGGGTCAGCGGGTAGAGCCCGTGGGGGTGGTGGCGGAGCCCGCGCGAGTGGGGGTGCGGGAGGTGGAGCGTGCTTCCCGCCGGGATGGCACGGTATGCCGGGTGGATCCCGGCCGGTTCGCCTGCCGCCTGCTGGCGGCGGAGTTGGCCGACGAGTGGGTGCTGTACTGCCGGACGCGGGCCTTGCGGGGGCCTGACAGGCCCGCGCGAGCGGTGCGGTCCTTCGTCGCGTTCGCCGACGCCTGGCTGGCCGAGCGGGGGATCGGTCCGCAGCCTGTGCGGCTGGCCGGGGGACCGGCGGACCTCACGGAGATCATCTACGAGTGGGAGCACGACCTGCGCCGCGTCCATCCCTCTCCGTCGAAACGCGGCTACGAACTGGCGTCGAGTCTGCTGGCGCTACTCGAGCAGCGGTCCGTGCGGGAAGGGGACCTGCCACCGAAGCTCGCCGCCCGGGCGCAGGCGCCGCCACTGTTCGGGAAGCCGGCTGAACCGCCGCCGCTTGAGGAGTTCAGCCAGGCCGAGCGCCTTGCGCTGCGGGATGCGGCCCGCCGCGATATCCGGGCCGTCGAGCGCCGTTTGGCCGCGGGCCGGGCCTTGCTGGAGACAGGATGTGATCCTCGGCAGGGTGGCTGGGAGAAGGTGGCGAACCTGGTCTGGGCGGTGCACCAGGGCCTGCTGAAGACGACGGTGCTGCGTGCCCATCTGCCGACGTCCCCTGGGCGCTGGCCCACCGAAATCCGGCAGGTCGCCGGGGACGCAGGCCCATCATGGGCCCCGCAGGCGCTGCTAGCGGGCCTTGCAGCGATGGTGTTCCCGCGCGAGTTGGATCTGCAGCCGTTTCGGGTGTTGCTGCTGCTGGCCATGGACGAGTGCACACCGGAGGAACTCCTCGATCTCGCCTTGGACGACGTCGAGTTCACCGACGGCGGGGTGCGTCTTGCGCAGACCAAGCACCGGGCCGGACGGATCCGGCGCCGTCTGCACACCGGTCCGGTGGCCGACACCGGGGAGGGGGCCGCATTCGAGGGGGAGGGCCGCTGGGATGTGCCCGGGCTGCTGCGCCGCCTGTTCGCGATCACGGACCCGGTCCGGCACGCCTACCCGGACGTCGTCGGCTGGCTGTGGGTGACGGTGGAGCCCTCCGGCGCCGGCCGGGCGCGGGTACGGGGACGGCGGGCCGAGTTCGTCCTGGAGGGGCGTCGGCTGACCGACTGGATCACCCGGCAGTGCCGGCCGGACGGTCGCGCGTTGGAGATCACGGCGCCGCACGATGCGCGAAGACTGCGCAAGACGGCCAAGATCGCACGGGTGGTCGCGCTGGGCGGCACGATCGCCGACCTGGCGGGCGATGACCACCACGTGGAGGTCTTCCGCCGCCACTACGCGCACGGCACTACGGCGCACGTCCTGGCCGGGAGGGCCGTCACCACGGCTCAGCAGAAGGTGTTCGCGTCGCTGACCCGACCGGTCTTCGCCGACGAGGAGGCCGTGGCCGAGCTGACGGAGCCCGAGGTGAGTGCCGCGCTGGGCCTGGATGAGGACACCGCCGGAGCGATGCGGGACGGGCAGCTGGACATGGGACTGGTCAACTGCCGCGACCCCTACGCCTCTCCGCACACTCCGGCGGGCTCGGTGTGCCATGTCGCGCCGGCGATGTGCATGCTGTGCCGCAACGCGGTCGTCTTCCCCTCCCACCTGCCGCGGCTGGTGCTGCTCGCCGAGCACATCGATCAGATGCGTAGCCGGCTCACCCCGCCCCAGTGGCAGGCGCTGTGGGGGCGCCAGGCCGCCGCACTGGCGCAACTGTTCGACGAATGCGCTGCGGCGATGCCGGACGCCCGCCGCGCGGCCCAAGAAGGCCGTGCCCGACTCCACCTCCCCCTCGGCATGCGCACGGAGTACGACCGGTGAGCGCCCCCGCCTGCGAAGATTCACGTCTGCCGATTCCCCGGGCGGCCTTCGGCGACGATGAGCCGGTCTTCAAGGCTGCGAACGGACTGCTCGAACAGCATCCAGACCCAGTGCCTCTGTTCAGCGAGCGGGAACGCTGGAGCGGCTCCTGCCTGCGCCGGCCGAGCAACGTCATCCCGGGCAACTGGCGGATCACATTCCCCACCTTCGACGCGGCATGGAACCTGCGGGCCAGGGAGGTCGCCTTTGCCCTGCTCAACCCCACCCACCCTGTCCTGCGGAACGCCGGCGTCTACCGCCCCGCCCAGCCGACCTACTTGTCCACGGTGCGACAGCTGATCGAGCGCCTCGGAGCACTGGGGCGCTGGGCCATCGCCCAGAACCAGCCCAGCCTCCTCCCGCACTGGAACGAGGACACGCTCACTGCGTTCCTGGCCTCCCGTCTACAGGCCGGCGTGGTCCGGGAGCGCTCCCTGGTCCCCTACCGGTCCATGCTCACCGCCCTGTACGACCTGCATCCCGTGCTGACTGGTGGAGGACTCGTCGTCGACCCGGCACGGTCAGTCGTCGTGGGCGCGGCCCGCACCACACCGACCCCGACCGTCGAACCGGCCGTATGGTGGCCGCTGCTGCGGGCCGCCTGGACCTACATCGACTCCTTCGCCGACGACATCCTCACCGCCCGGGACCAGGCTCTCGCCCGGCCCACGCGCCCCGCCACGGCCGGACCGTCACCTGCGCGGCCGAGCATCGACGAACGGCTGGACGCCTGGCTCGACGACCCGACGACCCGGATTCCCGTGCACGCCGCAGCATTCCGAACCAGCCCGGTGGGCACCCCGATGTGGTCGGTGATCAGCCTGCTGATCACGCACGGCACCAACGAGCACGCTCTGGGCACCTCGCGCCCGTCCGCCACCGCGCGCCGTCGCCGCGTCCTGACCGAAGCCGCCCGCGGACGTACCGTCGCCCTCACGCCCGGCCAGGCCGAGCAGATGCTCGCCGTCACCCGTCAACCCCACGCCACGTCCACCCGGACGCCCCAGCGCACGCAGACCGAACTCGACGCCACCCTTAAGACATGGCTCGCCGAACCCGGCCACCTCATCCCCGTACAGGAGACGATCCACACCACCGCCCAAGGAGACCGGGTTCTCCGCACCCCTCGCTGGTCGCTTCTGGCCACCCTCGTCTACGGCCCCGGCGGACCGCGCACCATCTCACCGAGTTCGTCGGCCTCCCGCCGACGCCGCGCAATCGCCCAGGCCGCCGTTGACGCGGGCCAGTACCAGGTACTGGCGGGACAGGCCCGCGCCGCCGACCTGCCCCACCCCACACCGCACTTCACCGTCGTGCAACGTGCCGACGGCACCCACGGCCCGTGGCGCACCCAGCTGACCGACCGCAACCTCGGCGAAGAACTACGGGCCCTGCAAGGCGCCGTGTACTGCTTCGTGGCAGCGCTGTCGATGATGCGCGACTCCGAGATCCAGGAGATCCGCCGCGGAGCCCTCACCCACCACTACGGCACCCCCGCCCTGCGCTCGTACAAGCTGAAGAACGAGCCCGAACCGCTCGAGGAGAAGTGGTGGATCATCCAGCCCGTCGCCACCGCCCTGACCGTCCTCGAACGCCTGTCACAGCACCCCACCCACCTGTTCACCACCTTAGCCACCCCCGGCACCTCGGGCCGCGGCCGGGGAACGGGCCGGCGCGGCCTCAGCGCCCCGTACGTCATCGACACCTTCATCGCCCACGTCAACGCCCACCGCCACACCACCGGCCTCGACGCCATTCCCGACGCGCGGGTGCGACCACACCAGTTCCGCAAGACCATGTCCGTCATCTGCGCTCAGGAGCCCGACGGGGAGATCGCGCTCGGCATCCAGCTCAAACACGCCGCCCGCCGGATCCTGGCCAACCCCACCACCCACTCCTACGCCGCCCCCGACGGCGCCTGGATGCGCGAGTTCGACGACCGACTCGCCACCGCCGCAGCCACCAAACTCACCAGCCTGCTCACCGCCCGCACCACCGGCTCCCCCATCGCCGTCGGCCCCGCGGCGGCCCGCCTGCACGCCGGCCTCGACCGCGCCGCCGCTCAACTCCCCGCCCCCGCAGACCCGCAGCCACCGGCAGGGCTCCAAGCACTCGCCGCTGATCCGCGCACAGTTGCCGATCTCATCCGGTCCGAACTCCCCGAGCTGCACTTCGGCACCCTCAACCACTGCCTATGGCAGCCGGAATGGGCCGAATGCACCAAGCAACTCCCAGAGAAGGAGGGCAGTGCGCCACTCATCGGGGCATGCCAGCCCGCACGCTGCCGCAACTCCGCCGTCACCGCCGATCACGCCCCCGTCTGGCTGGCCGAACAACACGACCTCACCCAGCAGCTACGCGACCGCCGCCTGCCACCCGCCCGTCGAGCAGCCCTCCAAGCCCGCCTCGACGACGTCGAAACCATCACCACTGCCCTCACCCAGGACCAGTAAATGGCCGTCTCCCCAACCACCGAAACCAAACTCCGCGCCGCCATGACCCGCCTCCTGGCCGGACAGCCCCAGCACACCGACGGAGCCCTGACCAAGGAAAACCTCGCCCGCGAAGCCGGCGTCAGCCACGCCACCGTCCACCGCGCCACCGACGTTCTCGCTGAATGGAACACCCACGTCCCCCACCCCACCAGACGCACCCCCGGCGAACGCGCCCGTGACGAGACCCTCAACAACCTGCGCGCCCAGCTGACCCAGGCCCGCGGCCAAGCGCGCGAACTCCAGGGCCAGCTCGACGCCCTGGCCACCGTCGCCGCGCACCTGTACGCCGAGAACCTGGCCCTGCGCTGGCGCCTGCACGGCTCTCCTCCTACCGCGGCATACGGAGACCCACCGCCGGTGGGTTAGTCATCACGCAGCTCAACTGTGGTGGAGAAGCCATCCCGCAACTTGTCCAGGCATCTGGTCATATTCTCAATCCTTCGGCCAGTGGCCCGAGGGAGAGGACGTGTCCCCGCGGTGTCGCGTGTGCTGGTCACAGGCACACGTACCGGCACCGCGCCCGCAGCGGGCCTGATGCCCGCTATGGGATGGGCCCCCGCTGGGCGGGATCGCGTCGGCGGCCAGGTCGACGGGCAGCGCGAAATACAGCGAAGCGTCGTGTCCGGAGTCGGATGGGGCGAGCGCGCCCCTGTTTCAGGCGAGCATGGTGATGACGTCGACCGGATTGGCGAGGGTGTCTCGGATGGCCGAACGCTTCTGGACGAGAGCGATGACCTTGTCGAGCTGCTGACGATCAGCGTCGGGGGCGTCAAGGTGGACATTGATGCGGATCTGCTGGATTCCTGGACGGACCGACTCGTCGATGCCCAAGAACCCGCGCATGTCGATGTCGCCTTCGACCTCCAGGCGGATCCCGTTCAGCTTGATGCCTCGCAGGGCGGCCTGGGTGGTGATGGTGACGCCGTAGCAGCCGGCGAGTGCGTGCAACACGTACTCGGCGGGCGAGGGCGCGGTGTCGGTGCCCAGCGCCGCAACAGGTTCGTCGGTGGCCATATCGAACTTCGCGACACGGGTCTCGTCGCGCTCGCCGCCCTGGGTCAGGGCACCCGTGTGCGTGGTGATCCGGTAGCCGCCCTGCCACGAACCGTTGACCACGAAAGTGGCCCGGGCGGACGGGGGATCACTCCGCAGTGTGTCGATGCTGCGCTGCAGTGCATCGACGTCAATCTCGTTGATGACGGACATCGCTATCAACTCCTTGCGAGCAGATGTGAAATGGGTGCATTGCGGAGCGGCGGCCGCCGCCGAATACGCCTGAACGGTCTTCCCGGCGGCGGCTCGTCGCGTCAGGTCAAGGGGTGGGGTTCTCGGCCTGGTCGAAGAACTTCATGGCCATGAAGCCATGCGCGTAGCTGCCGCCCGCGCGTAGCGCCGCCGCGATCATGATCGTCTCTGCCAGTTCCTGCTGGGTGGCACCCGCGGCGTGCGCGGCCTTGGTGTGCGCCTCGATGCAGTACGCGCACTGGGTGGTCAGTGCCACGGCCACCGCCATGAGCTCGGTGTGCTTGGGCGAGATGACGTTGTTGCTGCCGCGAAGTACCTGGCTGTCCCAGGCCATGAACGCCTTGAAGGATTCGGGGGCGCCGGCGCGGATGTGCTTGGCGTACTGGTGGTCGGTGTGTTCGTGGTAGGACACGCTGCGGGCTCCTGTGCGGAAGGGGGGACGAAGAGGGCGGGTCAGTAGATGTTGCGTCCGGCCCTGACGCCGCCGTCGACGTCCCAGGTGGCGCCGGTGACCCAGTCGGCCTGGTCGGACAGGAGGAACGCCACCGTGGGGGCGACGTCGTCGGGGGTTCCGACGCGGCCAAGGGGGTGGAAGCTGTTGAGCGCGTCGAGTGCGGAGTCGATTTCGTCCTTGGGGATGAACGCCTCGTAGATCGGGGTGCGGACAACGGCGGGGGCGACGGTATTGACCCGGATGCCGTACGGGGCGAGCTCCATGGCCAGGTGCTGGGTGAGGGAGTGCAGGCCGGCCTTGGCAACGGAGTACGCGGAGGAGGGGGTGGCGGCCATGGCCTGGTGGGCGAGCATGCCTCCGATGTTCACGATGGCGCCCTTGTTGCCGCGGGCGATGATGTTGCTGGCGACGGTCTGGGTCACGAAGAAGAAGGCCCGGGTGATGGCCTGGTAGCGGTCGTAGTCCCCCTCGGTGTGCTCCAGGAAGGACTTCGGCTCGAAGATCCCGGCGGCGTTGACGAGGAGGGTGGCGTCGGCGTGTTCTTCGGTCAGGGTGTCTCGCAGGCGGTCCACGGCAGAGGGGTCGAACAGGTCGGCGGCCAGACCAATGGCCTTGCCGTACTGGGCCAGGTCCGCAGCCGCCTCTGCGGCGCTGTGCTCGGTCCGGCCGGTGACGACGGCGCTTCCACCGCCCTCGAGGACACGGCGGGCGACAGCAAGCCCCATACCACTGGTGCCGCCGATGACGACAATCTTCTGCCCGGTGAAGTCGAGGGTGTCCCTGGACATTGACGTTCTCCTGAGTTTGGTTCTTCACGAGCTGGCGGCAGGAAACGGAACACTGCCAACGTGGCCAGGCACACGCTCCGGAATTGTCGCGCGCATCACACGTCTCCTCCTACCGGGAATAGGACAGAGGCCCCAGTTCTCGATATGCGCCTACCGCGAAGAATGAATGACTGTTCCAACCCGGACCGGCAGGCCGGCAACCCGGGAATGTCTTAGACCGTAGGCCGCCCCGAGCGGATCCGGTAGAGGTTCATCGGGAATGCGGATATAATCAGTGATTATGGCAAGGGAAGGAGACCCGTGAACATCGAGTCGTTGCGCTACGCCCAGACCGTCTCCCGGACGAAGTCCTTCAGCGCCGCCGCACGGGCTTACGGGGTGACCCAGCCTGCCCTTTCGAACGGTGTCGCACGGCTGGAGGGCGAGCTCGGCGTGAAGCTCTTCGACCGCTCACCGCGCGGGGTCAAACCCACGGAACACGGCGCACGCATCCTGCCCCTGATCGATCACGTTCTGGGTTCCCTCGACACGCTTGCCGCCGAGGCTCAGCGGCTGGCCAGTCCAGGCACCGACACGATCCGCATGGGCGTGTCACCCCTGATCGGTGCAGAACTCGTCGCCCGCGCCTTCGATGCCGCGCGCACCCTGAAGCGTCCACACGACCTCGTCCTGCGCGAGGCCGACCTCGAACCCCTCAGCGAGGATCTGCAGGCGGGCCGACTGGACATCGTGCTCGTCCCGGCCGTGCCCGGGATGCCCACCCTGCGACACCGCGTGATCGCCCGCGAACCCGTGGTCGTGATCGACCCCGCGGCTACGATCAACAGCCCGGTCGAACTCGAGGCCGTGGCCGACGCCGCCTACATCCTCGGCCCCTCCACCTGCGGCCTGACCACCTTCACCACCGAGCTCTTCCGCAGCAACGACGTGACGCTGCGCACATACCCGGGCGAGGCCGCCAGCTTCCGAGCGGTGGACGAATGGGCGGCGATGGGCCTGGGAGCGGCGCTTCTGCCTCGTTCCAAGGTCGCCCACCAGCACGCCAGTTGCCGCCCGCTCCTGCGGGCCGGTATACCCGTCGAGATCGACTACGAGGCCGTCTGGGACTGCGACACGCCCCTCGGAGCCGACCTGGAGGACTTCGTCAGGGCACTCGCCGAGGCTGGGGAAGTCGCTGTGGAGGCCGTGCTCGGCACAACGTCGAGCGATCATCAGAGGTAATGACTGGCGCCACGCCAAGACGCCCGGTTTGTTCTCTGGCCGTGGGTGGGCGAATTCACTTTGATTCAGCGCCCTGGGTAGCTCTCTGTCTGCTTCGAGCGCCGCGTTGCACCATCAATTCCTGCCACGATCCTTACAGCAACCTACCGCTGAGACACACCGCCCGAGAACGAGTTCCGAGAGCTCAACGAACCCACCTCGCACCACACCCGATCCACTCCCAGAGAAATGAAGACGTTCGCCGCGGTGGCTCCGCTCCCGGGCATTCTGGCTGTCAGGAGTGATGATATGGACGAGAGCGGGCTGATCAAGGTGCGGGCATATGGCCACGACCTGCCTGACGGGGAACTGCTAGCGCTGGCAGGCCGCACTTGCGAACCCTTCTTCGGCGCCTCGACGGGACTTTCAGGGCCGACCGTGCGGCATTGCGGCTGAGTGGCTGTCCCCAGTTCGGAAGTGGGCCCAGCGGTCATCGCCTAATTGACAACGGCTACCACAATGAGGTGGAGATCAGCGGCAACCGCAACGACGTCACCCAGCCCCTGCTACTGCTACTGCTCGATGCCGTCCCTCCCGTCCGTGGCCCCGTCCGTGGCCGCGTCGGATGGGCGCGGCGAAAACACGGTCCGGGCTCGCGGCATCGTCCTCGCGATCGCCCGGCGCGGAACACAGCACGGCGCTGGCCTGGGCACCTAACCGCTGGAGGTTGTCCCGTAACCGGTGGGGCGGTCCCTGGGCGCCTTATTGTGGTAGCCGTTGCAAGGCGTAGTCACCGGCCTGGCTGGCGTTGGGTGATTTCCTGAAGCAGCCAACCATTGCCGTCCGGGTCGCGGAAGGTGGCGTAGGAGGCATAGGAGGTTCGGTCGGGATTAGGGCCGGCGAGCCGCTCCTGGCCAGCGCCGTTGTGCACGGCATCTCCGCCCTCATGGCCGTGATGGAGTAGCCCTCCGGCATCATGGAACACCTCGCTCACCTTGATGCCGCGGCCGACGAGTTCCGCCCGCGCCTGCTCGACGTCCGGGACAATGAGGTAAAGGCCCTGGGCCGAGCCCGGCTCGGCGGAGGTCATGCCCTTGCCGAAGATGACGGAGCACGCTGAGCCGGGCGGCGTGAAGTGCACCAACCGGTAGTCGTCACTGAACGTGTTGTCGACGTCCAAGCGGAATCCCAGCGTCTCGTAGAAACTCTTGGCCTGGTCGACATCGGAAACCGGCACTACTATTACCTCAAGCTTCAAATCCATCTTTCTCGCCTTTCTTGAATCGGATTCCGGCAGAATGCGATACAAATTAAGCAAGTGCAGATCTGAGGCCCGATTCATATCCTGGCAGAGGGAGATTTGGGAAGACGGCTGACGTGGGCCCTGCCAGTGTCCCTCGCGCGTGACTGCAGCGCATCCGGGAAACCCGCTTCGCACCTGTACAGGCTGGCTGAAACGCCTGACTGAGGCGCGTCACTGCCCCACGCCACCTCGTAGGCGATCTTTACGGGGTCCCATCGTGGAGGTGGGCGCGGCGGCTCGGACGCTCGCCGCCCGCTCCTCCACCGCACGGAGGCTGGCGGCTTCGCCGGGGTGGGTACGGAGGGCCCGGTCGTGAATGTTAAGAGATTGTCTCACGTGGCGAGTTTCGCGAGTTTCTTGTAGCAGGTCAGGGCGGCGGCCAGGCCGAGGAAGGCGAGGAAGTGGGAGCCCTTTCGC